>JABHHN010000051.1 GCA_018671515.1 archaeon
ACCTATTTTTCCATATTTTTTATATTTATTATACCAACGATATAAAGTTCTTCTTGGAACTTTACGATATTTTGCAATGTCTGTTATTGGTGTGATGCCTTTTTCTATTTGATTTATGCACCATTTTTTCTTTCTTTTACTGTATGCCATTGTATATTCTCCATAGCACACCTATAAAGTTTTTGTCACTGTGACATCATTATGGTTTAGAACATTTTTTATAAATAATGATAATGTAATAAAAAACTAGCCTTGCCAGGATTCGAACCTGGGTCCCAAGCTTTCTATTGCTTAATAAAAAATATCAATTTTTCAAGCATCCAGAGGCTCAGATGATTGGCCACTACACTACAAGGCTATAAGCATTTTGGAGATAGAAATTATTAATATATTTAACTATAATTAGGAATCAAAGGATATAAATTAATTAAAAAAATTAAAAGAATTATTCTTCTTTAGGTGTTTTTTCAGTTTTTTCTTTTTTTGAAGATTTTTTTTCTTTGACTGGTTCCGGAGAAATGACTTTGTCATTTTTAGGTGCAGAAACGTCAGTTTCTTGCATTTTTTTTGTTTTTTCTTCTACTTTTTCTGTTTCTTTAGATTCTTCTGTAGATTTTTTTTCTTCTACAACTTCAACTTTAGATTCAGTTTCAACTGGAACAACTTCTACATTCTCTGTAGGTTCACCAACTATCATTTTATCTTCTTTTTGGATAACTCTTATTTCAGAAGCTCTTACTGGATGGATTTTTGAAATCTTATCTCTTATTGCTTTCTGAGTCTTTTTATAGACTATATTTGAAAAAACATTATCATAATTTGATGTTGAAATCATTTTTGTAAGTTCTTCTTTGACTTTTTTCCTTATGTCCTTTACAACAGGAATACTTGTTTTTCCTCTTGTTAAAATCATAGGTTTTATTCTAAGTAAAACACCATCTGCTGTTTTCACAGTAAATGAATCATCAATTCTGTTCTGTTTTCTTCTTACAATTCTTTTTACAGAAGCAGGAATTATATTATATGCAGTTATTTTAGTTGTTAATCTTCCTTCTTGACTTCCAACTATCTGAAATTTAACATTAATACTTTGATTCTTCATATCATTTGTCAAGTTCATTAAATTAACTTGTACAAATCTGCCTATTGCTGATCCTGATTCATAAAGGTGAGTTTCTCCTATAACTTTTTCATTAAATATTTTTGGTGAAACTATAGGAAACCATTTCTTTTTGACTTTTGATTTAGAGATTACTTTTGCCATCGTAAGTGGTTGAATTTAATCCATATTTATAAAGATTGTTGTTATGAGAGGAGGAAAAACATTTATTGAAGAGAAAAAAGTTTATTTTTTATCTTGTTTAATTTATTAGTATTTTTAAATCATACAGTGCGACTATGTCACACAAAGTACATCCTTAGGCAGATGCCTTGCTATGATAAATTTAGAATATTTATGGAAATAATTCATGATATATTTAAAAAACAAAAACTTCATATTATAATAAAAACATCAAATTTTTAAACCAAATATTAAAAAATAAATATGCTTTAGTCGTCTTAAACAGATAAGTATTTAAACCAAGTTTAAATTCAAAAACCGAAACACTTATAAATAACTTGTTCGTAATTGAGTCTACTCAGACAATAGTTCTACTCTATATTAAATAAGTAGATACAGCTGTCTGATATTTTAGGGGGTCAGCAACGATTCGATAATAATCAGAGGTATGCAAAAATGAAAGAAATTATAAAATGTCCAGAATGTGGAGAATCTCAACTTCAAAGAAATAAAGAAAAAGGAGAAGTATTGTGTAAAGCATGTGGTCTTGTCTTAGATGATAAGATGGTAGACTTTGGCCAAGAATGGAAAGAATATGATAGTGAAAGTGCTGAAAAAAGAAGAAGAACAGGTGCACCACTTACATATACACAAGATGATAGAGGTCTTGGTACTGAAATTGGTAGAAAACAAGATATATATAGATTAGCTGGTAAAAACAAACATAAATTCCAGAGATTAAGATTATGGCAAAGAAGAGTCTCAACAGCAATTGAAGCTAATTTAAGACTTGCTCTTTCAGAATTAAAAAGAATTTCATCATTACTTAATTTACCTAATTATGTAGAAGAAGAAATTGCTAGAATATATACAGAAGCAATCCATAAAGGACTTGTTAGAGGACATTCAACTGAAGCTGTAGTTTCAGGTGTTGTTTATGCTGTTTTAAGAATGTATGATATTCCAAGAACACTAAATGAAGTCTCAGAAGTTACAGGAATCGATAAGAAAAGAGTTGCTAAAAATTTCAAATATGTTTCAAGAAATTTAAACATTAGAACTCTTCCAATTGATCCTATCAATTATATCTCAAGATTCGCATCTGAACTTGCACTTGATGCAAAGACACAGACAAAGGCAGTAGATATAGTTCAAAAGGCTATTCAAAAAGAAATAACATCAGGAAGAAGTCCAAAAGGAATTGCTGCAGGTGCATTATATATCGCATCAAAGATAAATAATGAGAAAAAAACACAAGCAGAAATTGCAAAGGTTGCTGATGTAACAGAAGTAACTGTTAGAAATTCATATAAGGAATTGACAAACAGACTTGATTTCTTAAGAATCGAACTTCAAGCAGCACAAGCTGCTAGTTAATTTTTTATTTCTATTTTTTTAATTAAATTTACACTTATTCATTAGTATAATTTTTAAATAATATCTTATTTCCAAATAATTATGCACTTATATTCAAACGCACTTGGAACATTTGTACTTAATCAAAACTTTCAAATAAGAGAGAAAGAACTAGGAAAAGATTCTAAAGATAAATTCTTAAAAAAATTCAAAAACATTAAAGTAATTGATGAAAATGATATTGATAGTTTGAGAAAAGCACTTGTTTTAATGAGAGAGTATAAATCAGATTTAATTAAAAAAAATACAGAAATTGTAAAAGAAGATATCAAAAATTCTGTAAAAGATGATTTATTCATCGTGCAGACAATAAACACTATTGACGATCTAAACAAAGTAATAAATATGCTTACAAAAAGATTACGTGAATGGTATTCATATTATTTTCCAGAAGCAAGCGAATTCATACCTGATAATGAACTTTTTCTAAAATACGTCCATATGAAAAAAAAAGATGCAATGAAAGAATTTGGAATAAAAAAAAGCATGGGTCCTGATAAAGAACAATCATTTGTTGAACCTATGCAAAGTCTTGCAAAAGAGATAAAATCATTATATAAGCAAAGAGAAGAAAAAGAAATATATCTTGGTACATTAATGGATAGAATATGTCCAAATGTCAAAGCTATTGCTGGAACACTAATTGGTGCAAAACTATTATCTATTGCTGGATCTTTAAGAAAGCTTATGCTATTTCCAGCTTCAACTGTTCAATTACTAGGTGCTGAAGAAGCATTATTTAAACATATTAAAACTGGAGCAAGATGTCCAAAATATGGTGTATTATTTGCACATCAATTAGTTCAAAAGGCAGATAAAGATAGAAGAGGAAGAGCTGCAAGAGTAATTGCTGATAAAATTTCATTGGCTTCAAAAGTTGATTTTTTCAAAGGAGAATTCATTGGAGATAAGCTATTAAAAGAAGTAGAAAAAAAACTGGCAAATTAATTTAAAATATAAAAAATGAGAAAAATATTCCCAAACATTTACATTGACAATAGAGGTAAATTATACACCCCAAATCTAGTTCCAGGTGTAACAGTATATGAAGAAAGATTAAAAAAATTTGATGGAATTGAATTAAGACAGTGGGATGAAAGAAGAAGTAAACTTGCTGCCGCAATTATGAAAAGAGTTTCTCAAATTGGTCTGCGTGATAATGATTATGTACTTTATCTTGGTGCGTCAACCGGTACAACTGTAAGTCATGTTTCAGATATTGTTGGACCTGATGGTCTTGTCTTTGCACTTGAATTTGCACCACGTGTTTTACGTGATTTAGTTTTTATGGCAGAAAAAAGAAAAAATATTGCACCAATACTTGCAGATGCAAACCAGCCAAATACATTTTATAATAAACTATGTTTAGTTGATTTTGTTTTCCAAGATATTGCACAAAGAAATCAATCAGAAATCTTCTTAAAAAATTGTGCAATGTTTCTAAAAGAAGATGGATTTGGAATGCTATCTGTAAAATCAAGAAGTATTGACATATCTAAAAAACCTAGTCAGATATATAGTGAAGTACGACAAGAACTTGAAAAAGAAATGTTGATTGTTGATTATAAAATGCTTGACCCAATACAAAAAGATCATTGTATTTTTGTATGTAAGAAAAGGTAGAATTTTAATTTTATAATTTTATTTCAGATCTTAAATTATTTATTTTTTCTATTGATATTGTATTAATTATATCTTTTATCCTTAAAACATAAATTAACAATGAATTATAATCAACATCAACCTCTCTATTTTTTAAATAATATTGATTATCTATTCTTAATTTTTTATCCTTCTTTAAAGATTCGTAAAATTCTAAAGGAATAATATCTTTTTCTGCCAAATATTTAGTTAATTCTATAGTACATTCATGTATTTCACACTTAATTCCTATTTTCATTAATAATGCATAAACTGCAAAGTATTTACAATAATATTTTGTTGTTGCAAGCCATACTTTAGACTTTCCTTTTATTGACTTTAAAACGTCTAAAGTTTCTTCTGCTGTTCTAATATATTCATCAGCTAAATTATCATTTATTGTAATTATTTTTATTCCGTTTCTCTGTTTAAAACACCAATCAATAGTCACCAATACAACCACCTAATTAAACTTTCAGAATTCTTAATTAATAAATGTTTTTTTATTATCTCAATTTTTAAAGAATTTGAAATTTCACTTAATTTTTTTAAATTTATAATATGTAAATTAAGATTATATTTCTTAATAAAATCTTCAATATTTTTATTATTATATTTACCAATAATTAGTATATCTATATCATTTGCTTTTTTATAATTTTCAACAAAAGAACCAAATATTACTATTGAATTTTTTTCTTCAAATTTAGTTTGTAAAAAATTAATAAATTCTCTAAAAATTAAATTTTCTTGTGATAATTTAATTAATTTAATTTTTTCAGAGATTGTAATAATATCAATTATGTTTGGCAAGTTAAAATTTATTTTATATAATGTTAATCTACCTTTATAAGTTTTTTTTAATATCCCCTTTTCTTCAAGATAATTAAGTTTTAACCGTAATGTTGGATGTGGTTCATTAAAATATTTAGATAAATATGATAAATGTAATTCTTCTTTTGGTTGAAACAAAAAAGGTTCTAAAACATATAATATTGTTAATTTATTAACCATGTCGTTAATTTATTAACCAATAATATATAAATCTATTGTTTTTCAAATTTTATTAACTTAGAAATTTATACTGATTAATGTATTCTTTAAAACAAAATTTAGATATCGCTTCAATTTTTCCTTGCTGTGAATTATAAAGTGCTGATATATAATCTAATCTTTTTTTAGAACGTATTGCCAAAGGCATTTTATCCTTATACATCAATAACCAATTTAAAAGCAATCTTCCAACTCTTCCATTTCCATCAACATATGGATGTATTGTTTCAAATTGAGCATGTGACTGAAAAGCCACTTCAAAATCATCCATACTTGAATATGATTTTTTAATCCATTTAATTAATTGAATCATTTTTTCTTCTACAAAAAGATATGATGTCGTATAAATACTCCCAATATAATTCTGAACAGACTTATATTTCCCTAATGTTTCATCTTCTTCTATATTTCTATTCACTATTTCATGTAATCTACATAAATCTTCATTTTTTGGAAATTTTTTTCTATTTTTTTCTATAAAAATCCAAGCCTTCAACATATTATCAGCCATGTACAATTCTTTTTTTGAATATCCTTTTGGTGATAGATTATTGAATAAATAATTGAATGTATCTTTTGGTGTCAATGTTGAACCTTCTATAGCATTGCTGTTTGATATAAACTCACTAAGAAATTTTTCCTTTTGTTTTTGTTTTGAAGTTTTGTCTAATGTCTTTAAATATTTTTTATATTCAGATGAACAAATTTGCATTTTTTTATGATCTTGATAAGATAATTCATCTTTCGAATCATTTAAAATCCAGTCTTTATTAGAAAAAGAGTATTTCATACATTCAAATTCTTCTTTAGGTATTGGCCTTTTTTTCCCTATATATTTTATAGTTTTTGAAATAACTTTATCCTTTTCTCTTATAGAATGGACTAAATACATATATTCAATTCCTTTAATTCTTTTTGTAATTATTGACACCATAAAAATAGTTAACCACTACAAATATATAAATTTATTGTCTATTAATAATTAATACACTAAATTTATAAATAAGTTAGCCACTACATTTTAATATTTGTTTTAAAATGAATAATACTTTATTTTATCATTAATTTTAATTATATGGCAAGCAAATGCTTGCAATTGAGAATTATACGACCTAGTCGCATTATATGGTTTAAATTAATGATTAATCAAAAAAGATAAAAACCAAAATTAAAAATTTATTTCAGCTTCATCAAGAAGTATTATTCTTGTTTTTCGTTTCATACTTCAGTTCCTTTTTGAATTAACTTGTTTAATTCTTTTCTTTCAGTAAATATCCAAAGTATTCCTTTAGTCCCAATTGCAATTTTTCCACTAATTTGCAAATAATCTAAAATTTGAATCAATGTCTGATGCATAACTTTTCTTGGTAATTTTCGTTTTAGTTCAGCTAAAGAAACTAATTCACCAATTTCTTTTAGTGTCTCTTCCACCATAATAACCGTATTTAAATTTGGTGAGTGTAGTTTGATAATCTTATAATTTTCCAAAATATTCAATTTAAGTTAGATTTATATATTTGTAAATAAATAATGTATTTATGTCAACTGAAATTGAAAAAATGTCATCAAAATTAGATTCCATTAAAAATGAATTAGATTATATTAAAAATAATATGGTTGAAAAAGATGACATCATTGATATTGTAGAATTTGATGCATATAAAAAAAGTTTAAAGAAGGATAATTTAATTTCTGAAATAGATGCAAAAAAAATCTTAGATCTATAAAATGTCTTATTCATTATTTTTTGAAAAACAAGTTATTAAATTCTTAAAAAAAGTTGATAAAAATATTAGAAAAAGAATATTTTCAAAACTAGAATCTTTAAAACAAGATCCTTATATGAATGATTGCAAACGAATTGTAAATCTAAAAGATAAAGCATATAGAGTAAGAGTTGGAGATTATAGAATTTTATATAGAGTTGAAAATAATGAAATTATTGTGATTTTTTAAATTGATAAAAGATCTAAAGTATATTAGTAATAATTTCTAAACTTTACCTTCAAATAAAATATTTTCACCAGTACTCTTATCTGTATAATTAATTTTCATAGTTTCATAGATGTCATTTTCACAAAGAATGTTTAAGACAAATCTTTCTTTTGGATTGACAAGATTACCAGGATAAATTTTTGTTAATTTTGATTTTCCACAATCAAGTTCTACATCATGTATTTCTATTTGTGAATCTATGTCATTTCTTAATTCAATCTTTACTGATTTATCAACTATTTTAGCATCTTCTATACATTTGAAATTTTTTGAAAAAAAACATTCATTTGTAAAATACCCCGTCATATTTGATAATCCAGTTGTATATCCCATTGAATTTAACAAAATGAAAGATATACTAAGTGTTCCAATTACTCCTACAACAAAAGAAGCTGTAAGAAATTCATGACCTACTTTTGATTCATCATTTTTTAATCTTCTCATTGCAATATATGCTAAAACCATACCCAAAGGAGGAATTAAAAATGATATTGCAAGTGCAAAAATTGTCATCTTTGAAAGATTTTTTTTACTTAGAATTTTTATATGATCATCTTTATGATTAAGATAATTAAATGCTTCAACAACAAGCTCATATGACCAACCAGCCTGTAGCAATTTTTCTTTTGCAACTTCATCAGGAACGTTTCTTTCACGTGTTTGTTTTATATATTGAATTAACGATGAATCTGGCATAATAATTAAATTGTAGTTTTAGTATTTAAAAGTTATGAAAAATTAGCTACATCCGGAATAACATGATGGTTGTTTCATCATAAGCAATTCAGATATGAGTTGCAAAATTAATTTTAAATTATAAGCTATAATATGCCAAGCAAATTCTCTTTTTTTCATATAATGTAATTTGCTTCTTAATGAAGTTATTCTAACTTTTAAACTTCTAATAACTGTTTCAGAAATTGACCTCATTCCTTTATTAATTGGTGGATTATCAAATGCTTTTTTTCTAAATCTTCCATTAGGTCTATTTCTTGAGCTTTTCCTTATAGGTGCATAAAATTTATTGCATTTCTCAAATGCAATTTGATGTAATTCTTCAGCATCATATCCTTTATCACCTAAAATTAAAACATTTTTTACTTTTAAGCGTTTGAATATGGTTTTGGCTCCTAAAACATCATGTCTTGGTTTAATTCTAAAAGTAAAATCATATACTAATTTCTTTTTAGTATCTACAAGAACATCTGCCTTTGCATAAGGCATATGTTCTTCACTAAAACCACATTGTTTTCTTCTTCTTTCATAATGTCTACTTCTTTGCCAACTATCAATTCCAGTTGCATCAATTGCCATAACTGAAGGTTTTTCTTGAGAAACAGTTTGTTCAATCAATTTTCTTAAGAAATTTAGATTAAATAATTTCATCCAATCATGAAGAGTGCTTTTTCCAGGAATTTCTTTTAAACTAAGCCAAATAGGCCACCTAGATTCAAATAATTCTTTAATAAATTCAATCAATGATTTTTTGCTTCGCAAAAAAAGAATTATCAAACCAACACGTTGATAATTCGTAAAAAGTTTTGGGCCTTTTTTATTATAATGTAATGGCAATTCCAAAGAATGACAAAGCTTAATAATTTGTTTATGTAACTTGTTTTCGTACTGATAATATATCTGTTTTTGCATAAAGACATCACAAAGATAATATTATCAGTATACCTTTTTATTCTTTTCCGGATGTAGCT
>JABHHN010000052.1 GCA_018671515.1 archaeon
ATTTTTGCTTCTTTCAAAAATTTGTAATGTCTGCTATACCCATGATTTGGAATTTTAAGATTTTTAAGAAAATAATAGAAATATTTTGGATTGATGCCTTTTTTGGGAATTAATATTTTTGTACCATCTGCCCCTAATGCAAATTTAAAATCAATAAATTTAAATTTTCTGGTGTGATCTCCAAAAATAATTATAGGCAAGATGCCTGAATAAATTTTATCCTCATCATTAGTATAACCTGCAATATACTTATTTCCTTGATCAATGATTGCATACTTTCCTTCTTCAAGAAAATTTTGCTTAGGGATTTTTAATTTATTACTAGATGCCTCTTTTTCTATACAATCAATAAAAATCTTTTCTTTCCACCCTTCTGGTAATTTTGTTTTCATTTTTTACCCCTCATTATGTTGCTGGGAATTGGTACTGAATCTTTTTTATTCTTCTTAATAGCACTTTTCCTTAATTCCAAAGCAACATTAATTTTTTCAAATAAGTTTTCTAAATATGCAGGAGAAATATTTTTTAAAACTGGAATCTCCTGTTGATTATCTAAGATTACAGACCATTTGAAGTTATCTCTAGCTTTATTATAATCAATTTTATTCATCCCTGCAACATTATGTGGAACTGATAATTTTATTTCTTTTTGCAACAATTCCTTAATAAAAGAACTAACAGTTACACCTTTATTTTTACAATAAGTTTCAACTCTTGTAAATTCTTCTCGTGAAACTTTTGCAGAAATTGATTTATATTCCGATTTGCTTTCCATGAAAAATATAAATCATTAGAAGTATATAAATGTTTTGTGTCAACCAAGGTTGACCTTTATTTGAATTTTATTGTTTGACACTTTTCAACAATTTCTTCAATTTGATCTTCTTCAAATAAATCCCAAGCTCTATCAAGTGGTTCTTCTGTAAAATCAACTAATTTGATGTTTTTTCTTTCTGCAAAAAAATCTCTTACAATCATTAAATATTCTCTTTGTTTTTGATTTTCTGCTTTTTCAAGAAAATATTCATCAAATTTTTCTTTGATGATTTGTTTTGAATCAACTTGATGTGTTAAACCAACCATTTCAAAAATAAAATCAATAAAATCCTTTTTACTTCTTCTAATATTATCAATTGTTAATGCAGGATTTATTTTTACTAATCTTTCAGCAAATTTGGAAAGTTCTTTAGAAGTTATTTCTTTGCCCTCTTTTAATTTTTGAACAAGTTTATCTTCTTTGAAGAATTGTTTTACTTTGTCATCTTTTTTTGTTTCTTGAATATCTAAAATAATTTCATCTTTTATATTAATTTTAATTAAATCTCCTTTTGGTGGAGAATAATATTTCATTAAAGGTGCTAAATTTCTAACAATATTCTCAACTTTTTCAAAAGTTAATTCTTCCCAATAATCATCACTAATTACTTTTTCTAGCTTATCAAGATTATTTTTAACTTCATGAATAGAATCTTGTTCCCATACATTTTTTAATTTAAACTGAATTTCTTCTTTAATTTTTAATATCTTTTTTTCATCATCTATTAATATATAATTAAATAATCTTTCAGTTTTTAGGATAAAAGAAGCCACTTGTTGATGTTCTCCTTCCTTGTGCCGCATTAATGGAAGAATTTCTTTATTTAAAGTATCAACAAACTTATCTAAATCGAACTTATTACTCAAGTCATCTATCAAATCAGTTTTTTCCCTAATTCTAAAACTTTCAGTATCTAAACTTGTTAAATCTTCATGAATTTTCTTAACAATAATCTCTTTTTGATTTTTACTTAAATTGCTATCCAATAATCTAATTCTATTTGCAAAAATTAATACTGCTGGTGGTTGTGCAACCTCTTTTTCTTTATTTTCTCCAATTTTATGTTCTGTTATATTACTCCATCCACCAATTGCAAAATCTAGTAATTTAAAATCTTTTTTCTCTCTATTAGGTAACCAATTAAAATGTTTACACGCATCAATACTTCTTGTTGCCCTACCAAACATTTGCCAAAATCGTATTGATGACATTACTGGTTTTATAAAAACAAGATTACAAACTTCAGGAATATTAACTCCTGTATCTAACATACCTACAGAAAAAGCAATTCTCGGACTTGATAAACCTTTAAATCTTTTAATTTCTTGTTGAGAATGTGAATAATCTGAAATGATCACTTTACAATGTCTTGCAATTCTTGGACTTACTTCTTGAAATAATTCTTCTAAATCTTCCGCATGTTGTTGACACATACAAAAGAAAATAGTTTTTGCAGGAAGATTATCA
>JABHHN010000053.1 GCA_018671515.1 archaeon
TTTAATAAATTGAATTGTTTGATAATGTCGACAAAGTAGGCATTATCTACACATTCAATTTAATTTTTTAATAAATTGAATTGTTTGATAATGTCGACAAAGTAGACATTATCTACACAACCTATTTAAATTAATTTCAAATCATACACATTATGATTCTAAAGTCTATAAAACTAAATAATATCAGGAGTTATAAAGACATATCAATAGAATTCCCCACTGGTTCTGTTTTATTGGCTGGAGACATAGGAGCTGGTAAATCAACTATATTATTAGCAATAGAATTTGCACTTTTTGGCATAAGAAGGCCTGATCTTCCTGGAAATGCAATACTTCAACATGGAAAAAATACTGGTGAAGTCATTTTAAATCTAAAAATTGAAAACAAAAACATAAGTATCAAGAGAACTCTAAAAAGACAAGGGAAAAATATTGTTCAAGACAAAGGCTATATTATTATAGATGGCAAAAAAACTGAAGGGACAACCATTGAATTAAAATCCAAAATATTAAACCTATTAGGATACCCAAAAGAATTAGTATCAAAATCTAAATCACTAATATATCGATACACAGTTTATACCCCACAAGAAGAACTAAAAAAAATATTATATGAAGAAAATGAAATAAGACTAAATACTCTTAGAACTGTTTTTGGTATAGACAAATATAAAAAAATAAGAGAAAATGCATTAATTTTCAATAGAGAACTAAAAAGAAAAAAATCAGAACACCTAGGATCAATTTCAGACTTAGATGAAAAATACAATCAAAAAAAAGAAAGACTACAACAAATAAAAGAAATTGAAATTGATACAGAAAAAATAAACCCTGAATTAAAAAATCTAAAAGAAAAAAGAAAGTCAAAAAAAGAATTGATAAAAAAAGTAGAAGAAATAATATCCAAAATATCCAAATATAAAAATAAAATAGACATATTAACAAACAAAATAGACTTTTCAAATAAAAGAACCCTAATTATTAGACATGAAATAAAAACTAATGATGAAAAAATAAAAACATATTCTAAAAAAATAGAAGAAATTAAAATAGACTCGTTTATTGATGAAAAAACTAAAGAAGATGAATTAAATTTAATTGAAACAAAATCTAAAATTCTTGAAAAAGAACTCCAAATTGATAGAATTGAATATTCAAGACTACAACAAGAAAACAAAAACTTAACTGATGAAATAAATGAATTATCCATCAGTTCAAAAGAAAACATAGTAATTCAAGCAAAGATATCACAAATTGTTGAAAAAATAAAGAATCTTCCAGAATTAGAAAAAGAACAAAACGTAATAATAGAAGATATCAAATCTATTGAAGAAAAGATTTTTGAATCAAAATTATCAATTGATAGTTCAAAAAAAATAATTTCAAGCATAAATAACTTAAATAATTGTCCTACTTGCAAACAAGGTGTACCTGTTGAACACAAACATGAAATAGACGAGAAAGAAATATCAAAGCAAAAAGAGTTATCATCACAAATATCTCACTTAAATGAAAAAAAGAAAAGTCTTGATATAAAAAAAAATGATCTCCTAAAAAATATAACAATACTTACAACACTAGAAAAAGAATCTATTTCTCTAAAAGAAAAAGAAAAGCATCTAAAAATTTCTACCAATAAGCTTATTGATAAACAGAAATTAAAAAATGACATATTAAATAAAATAAAAACATTCGAAGAAAAATTCAAAGATAATCCTGAAATAAAACTTGACACATATAAAGAAAAAGTTGAGCAAATTAAATCTGACTTAAAAAAAATCAGAGAACTAAATACCAAATATAGAGAAAAGAAAAATATTATTGAAAGAATAAATGAATCTAAAAATAATATTGAAAACTTTAAAAAAGAAAATTCGAAATTAGAACAAGAAATAATAATACATTCTAAAAATAAATCAGAATTAATAAGTAAGATTTCAAAATATGATAGAATAGATGAAAAACATAAAATATTGAAAGACCAAAATTTAAAATTAGAAGAAGAAATAAGATTATATGAAATAAAACTCGCACAATTAAATCAGGAAAAAAAATCAAATATTCAGACAATCCAATTACTAGACGATGATATAAAAAGAAAAGAAAAAACAAAGAAAAAAATAGATTATCTAAATGATCTTCAAAATTGGCTTGAGAAATTTTTTGTAAATCTTATGACCATGATGGAAAAACAGATAATGATGTCAATTTATCATGAATTTAATGAACTTCTAAAAGAATGGTTTTCAATTCTAATTGAAGATATTGATATAAAATTAAATCAAGAATTCTCACCAATATTAATACAGAATGGATATGAAACAGACATCAATAATTTAAGTGGTGGTGAAAAAACGTCAGTAGCACTTGCATATAGGTTAGCATTAAATAAAGTAATCAACAATATGATTAAAACAATAAAATCAAAAGATTTCATTATACTTGATGAACCAACAGATGGATTTTCTACTGACATGTTGGACAAAGTAAGAGATATTTTGGAACAAATGGACATGAAGCAAGTAATAATTGTCAGTCATGAACCAAAGTTGGAATCAATGGTTGAAAATGTAATTAGAATTAGTAAGGATGACCATGTTAGTAGTGTTGTTTGAAAGTTTGTTCTAATTTAATATTTCTAAATGTTTTTTTGATGAATAATTATTTTAGTATCCTAGCAAGCCTTTGGCTTGCAATTGTGCAAGACGCTTCGCGGATTGCTATGGGAAATTCATGAACTTTTGATTCAAAGAAAAAAGATAGGTTTATATTTTAAAAAATTATTTTGTTTCTTAGGGAACAGTATTATATTATGGCTAAAAAAATAATTCTAGATGATTTACCAGAAGAAATATCAATTGAAAAACTAGTAGAAATTGATTTAAGCTCAAAAGGAAAGCTAAAAGATCAATATGATATTGCCGTTATAGGTGGCACGGGGTTTAAAGAAAAAGTAAAAGAATATGAATGGATATTTACTGATTATGGACCAGTAAAACTTGGACATCTAAATTTAGGAGGAAAAGATGTCTTATTTTATTCTCGTCACGACAGATTGCAGGTTCCTGACGAACTAAATAGAAAGGCTTACATGGAAGCCTTAAAAATGAAAGGTGTAAAATCAGTAATAGGCATTACTGCAA
This sequence comes from archaeon, assembly GCA_018671515.1. Lineage (GTDB taxonomy): Archaea > Nanobdellota > Nanobdellia > Woesearchaeales > GW2011-AR15 > JABHHN01. The sequence continues at coordinate 3,144 of JABHHN010000053.1, forward strand.
CAGGAAGATTATCAAAAGATGTTTCCCCTGGACATTTTGTTGTCCCCCATAAATTCAACCCATATGACTTAAAAGAAAGAGATTCATATACCCAAGAAGGTTTGATGTTTTTTGGATATCCTACTTATATCTCTCACAAAAAATCAATTACTAATAATAAAAAAAGAGATGAATATTTTGGTGATTCACCTGCTTTGGCAGATATGTTAATTAATGCGTGGGATGATGATCTCCAAGCCAAAATTCAACACCATTATGAAACAAATCCAACAGAACCAAGTTTGGAAATAAAATTTCATAAAGAAGGCGTATACACCAATATAAATGGACCTGGATTTTTTGATGATACATTAGAAGATCAAATCAGAAATAGTTTAAATAGTATAGGCCATAGTGAACATTTAGTTATCGGACAAACTAAGAGAGAATTATATTTAGCAAGAGAATTAGGCATGGATTATGTATCTCTCGCCATGGTTACTGATAATTCTTCATTAATAAGTGAAATGGAAGGAAAAACACCAGAAAAAGCTGGATCACATGAAGAAGTCAGTGCTGTTGTTCCAGTAATGTCTGATGCTGCGTTTTATATAATAGAAAATGCTCTAAAAAATTGGGATAATACATATACACCAAAAACTACAATCCCTGCTCACTTCCCAAAAGAAGTTGATTTCTTATATCTATTAAGTAGAAAAGAAAGAGTACCAGACGCTGATATGATTTATCAACCAAAAAACCCTACACCAATCTTAGCAGAAATTTTTGCAAACCATTTCAATTTAGATATAACCCATGGATTAAACAAATTTTATGCGCAACCTGAAAATTCTAATAGAATTAAATGGATAAGAAAATAACTTTAGAACTTCAATAATCCCATTGCTTTTGCCAGATCATCCTCGTCAATTACAACCAATACATCTGTCCAGCAAGACATCTCTTCAACGATATTGACATCATTATCTCCAAGCAATGAATAAACATAAGCAATTACACCAGATGTTGATTCAATTCTCTCATCAACTACAAGAACAATTTCTACTAGATCCTTATTTATCTTAATTATTTTATTCTTAAAAACTTCCTCAATTAAAGGTATGAATTCTTCATTAGTGATTATGTTCATTACTTCTTGACCTTCAATTAAGTGAAATTCACTTCTCTGCTTCTTGATTTTTTTCTGCAATTCAATCAAATCATCAAAATATCTCGGTTTTTCAATAACAATAACTGCAATCTTATTCTTTATCTCAAGTCTGCTGTTCTTTAAAATATCAATGATTTTTTTTTCTCTTGATTTTTCAAGCCCAAGTTTTCTTTTATATCTCCTACAAGCAATTAGTATAGCATCAAATTTTTTTATTCCTTTTTCTTTAGAAATTTTTCTTGTTAGTGATGAATAATTAATTAAACCTTCTTTTAGACAATCCTTGATACTAGGTCTTGACCTAATATAATCCTCAGTCTGTTTATTTATACTCATATTTGCACCTTAAATCTTGATATTGCTTCTGATACTGAAATTGGTATGATTGCAAAATCACAATCAAAATAATCAGCCATCTTAGTCTGCCTCTCTTTCATCCTTATTAAATAATAGACAACACAATTTATAAATGTTTTGTTTTATACATTTCTGTTCTATTTAAAACTTTTATAGTATAAATAAAACATTTTATTCTTGATTAAATTTATAACTTAATTTAAAATGCCTTAAAATAATGTTAAAAAGAAGAAAAGTAATAGTCAAAAAAAAGATAGATTATGAAGCATTATTAAAAAAATATATGAGATTCTTACTAGTTTTCACAATTTCCTTATTTATTGTTTCAAGATTCATAAATCCAAAACTGGCAATATTTCTTTTCGTAACTACTGCATTTAATGCAATGCTTCAAAAATTTATATTAAAAACAGGAGTTCCTGCTGATTTTGAATTATCTACATTCGCAACAATTATAGCAACTATGGGATTCGGACTTAAAATGGGATTATTAGTTGCAATACTTTCAAAATTTATAGCAATGGTTGCTACAGCATATATGATTGCAGATCACTTTTTTATGATGTTCACATATATCATGGCTGCGATATTGACATCTATTTTTATATCAATTTCTCCTGGGATAGACCCACTTACATTAGGATTAACAATAGTAATAATGAATAACGCTTTGATGTTTTTTATGTCAGCTAAGATCATGAGATTAGATATAACTTCAAATCTATCTTATACACTCACTAATTTCTTTTTCAATTTAGTAGTATTCTCTGTATTCATCAGAGGAATACATGGATTAATTATAGGATAAATGTCTAATATTAGACATTTATGTTTATTTACGTTTTCTATTGGTCGATATACTTAAAAAGAATTCTTCAACAATTACTTCCATTAAGATTTATGAGGTAATAAAATGGAAAATATAAATTATGCTAAAATAAGCTCATATGAAGGAAAAATGGGAGAAGTAAAAAAAGTTGTACTACTTTATTCAGGAGGACTTGATACTTCATGCATCCTCAAATGGATACAAGACAAATACAAAGCAGAAGTCATCACTTTAACGATGGATTTAGGACAACAAGTAGACGATCTTAAAAAAATAAAAGCTAAAGCACTAAAATTAGGTGCATTAAAAGCATATGTCGTAGATGCAAAAGATGAATTTGCTGACAAATATTTATCTAAGATGATAAAGGCAAATGGAACATACCAAGAAGACTATTACATAAGTACAATTTCAAGATACATCATGGCAGAAAAGGCAATAGAAATTGCAAAATTAGAAGGAGCAGATTGTATTGCACATGGTTGTACTGGAAAAGGTAATGATCAGGTAAGAATTGAAGCAACAGCTATTTCAATGAACCCAAAAATAAAAATAATTGCACCAGTAAGAGAATGGGCAATGGGTCGTGAAAAAGAAATAAAATATGCAAAAGAACATGGAATTGAAGTAGTCCAAAAAGAGGATTTTCCATATTCAAGTGATGATAATATGTGGGGTGTCACATGGGAATCTGGAGAAATTGAAGATAATAATGAAATTCCTAAAATTGAAAAATTTTTAACAGTGAATCAAATCAAAGATACACCTGATGAACCAGAAATACTTGAATTAGGTTTCAAAAAAGGAGTCCCAGTATCAATTAATGGAGAAAAAATGAAACTCTCCACCCTTATCCAAAAATTAAATAAGATTGGAGCTCTGCATGGAATTGGTGTAAAATATATGATTGAAGACAGATTAGTTGGTCTTAAAATACGTGGAGTATATGAACATCCAGGTGCAGAAATAATAATGAAGGCGCATAAAAAAATTGAATTATTTGTCTCAACAAGAACACAGAATGAATTCAAAAAAACTATTGATCACAAATGGGCACATATGTGTTATAGTGCTTTATGGATGGATCCATTAATGGATGATCTTAATGTTTTTTGTGATAATGTAAATCAAAAAGTCACAGGAACCACTAAATTAAAATTATTCAAAGGAAATGTAGATGTCGTAGCATTAGATTCTCCATATGCTCTATATGACAAAAATCTTGTGACTTTCAATACAGACAATACATTCAATCAGAATTGGAGTCCTTCATTTATTGAAATATATAGTCAACAGATGAAAATGGCACAACAGATTAAAAATAAAGTCAATGAAAAGACAGAATCAAAATCTGTCGAGGTTGAAAAAAGCCTATTAGAAGAAAGCCAAAATATAGCTGAAAAAGTTATTATTTGATTTTTTTTTAATTTATTATTAAAGAAGGTTAATTAAAATGACAAAATTATGGAATAAAGGCTATGATGTAAATAAGGAAGTTGAAAAGTACTTAGCAGGAGATTCATGGGGTGATCAACAGATGGTCAAACATGAATGTATTGCATCAATTGCACATGGTATGATGCTAAATAAGATTGGAATCCTTAATGATAATGAAATAAAATCAATAAAAAAAGTACTTGTTGAAATCATAGAATTGGATAAAAATAACAAATTCATCATAACACCACAAGATGAAGATGTACATACAAAAGTAGAAAATTATCTTACTTCAAAACTAGGAGACGTTGGAAAGAAAATCCATACTTATCGATCAAGAAATGACCAACTTCTAGTTAACCCAAGATTGTATAATAAAGAAAAACTATTGAGCATAGAACAAAAGCTCTTGAATCTAATAAAATCATTAATCAATTTAGCAAAATCAAACAAGAATATTCCAATGCCTGGTTATACACATAGGCAAAAAGCAATGCTGTCATCAATTGGACTATGGATTGGAGCATATGCTGAAAGTTTCATGGATGATTTTGAAGTATTGAGCAAAGCTTATGAACTAAATGATCAAAATCCATTAGGTAGTGCTGCTAGTTTTGGTGTTCCAAAAAATATTGATAGAGAATTTACTACTAAATTGATGGGTTTTTCCAAAACACAGAAAAACACATTGTATTGCCAGAACTCACGTGGAAAAATTGAATCAATAATTGTATCAGCATTGTCTCAAATAATGATTACAATAGGAAAATTATCTGCAGATTTAATATTATTTTCAACAAATGAATTTGGATATATCAAATTAGGAAATGAAGTGTCCACTGGTTCATCAATCATGCCACAAAAAAGAAATCCAGATGTTCCTGAATTGATGAAAGGAAACGTATCCATTGTTTTAGGATACGAGAATATTATCAAAAACGCAATAAAAGACTTACCAAGTGGATACAACAAAGAATCACAAGTAGTCAAGGAACATACAATAAAAAGTATTCTTCTGACAATGGATTCAATTGACATGATGCAGATATGTATTGATACTTTAACCATCAACGATGAAATTTGTAAAAAATCATGCACAAAAGAGCTCTTTGCAACAGATCTTGCTTATGATTTGGTTGATCAAGGAATACCATTTAGGGAAGCATATAACAAAATTGCAAGTGAAATTGATAGTATTGAAGTTCCTGATCTAAATGAAGCTATCAAAAAAAGATGCCATATTGGAGCACCAGGTAATTTAGGACTTGATAAGTTAAGTAAAAATATTGAATTAAAAGAGAATGAATTGAATAAAAAAAAGAAATTCTTCGAAAATTCAATTAAAAAATTGTTAGAGTAGATTTAAATTTTAATTTCTATTCCTCATTTATATGCCCTCGTATTTTGCACCCAAAGAACAAGTTGTAACTTCGATAGCTGATTTGGCAAATCATTATGTCATTAGAGAACTTTCATTCTTTGCAGGTTTTGACAAAAGAGAAAATGTTATTGAAGGACTCGAATCGGATCTCATTGCTGCAGGTGGACAAAAATATGTTCAAGATTTAAAAAATAAATCAAGGGATGCTCTTGAAGGTGCATGGTCAGAATTAAAAACCGTAGCAGAAAAAAATCATTTACCTAGACCTAATACAACTCCTGAATATATAACTTATGTAGATTATGAAGAGCAAAATCTAGCTGCAAAAGCTTACAACACGTGGGTTGCGACTATATATAAATTACAAGATTTTGATGAGTCTATTTTTGAATTACAAGAATTTTACAGACCACTGACTCAGGTAGAATTAGATGAACATAAGAGTGACTTTAGGGAAAATGTAAAGGAAAAAACCTTAGTAGATTATTTAACTGTATCACATGCATTATTTGATGGTGTATATCATGATAATTGGTATGCCCAAGAAAATGAAGCAAAAAGAGCAAGAATAATTAAAGAAAAAGGACAAGAAATTTACCAAAATAGTCTTAGATTCATTTTAAATAATGTAATGAATATAAGAAAACAAATAAATGAAAGTATCCATAACATAGGAGAATCAGAAATCTACTGGGATTTCCAATCTGATTTTGAAGGAGGAAGTGTTGAACCAGGCTCATATACTTTAGAAGAAATAAGCACAATTATTGCAGAGGAAAAACGTTTAAAAACAGGAAATATTAGGGTACCTGATTGGTTAATAAAATTATCTGATAAATACGTTGAAATTAGAGATAACTTCCAAAAAGGAGCTAGTACATATACAAATAATATTGATGTTTTCAGAAGAATCCCAGGCAACAAACAAACTATGACACCTGCCAATACATATCCAATTATGACATCACTAATGTCAGAAATAGAAGACGATAGATTTGGAAGAGGATTCATAAAAAATCTTACAATGCGCACATTAGAAAATGACGTTGATCAAATTCTAAGAGAAGGAAATCTAAATTTATCTTAAATTTCCAATATAAGTACTTAATCATTTAATTTCAATAATTTTTATAAGCTATACAAATCTTCCAAATTCATGCAATTAAAAAAAATAGTTTCTGATTATGCACCTGTATTTTTTTTACTTATATTTTTTACATTTTTAGGTTTATATAAAATTACAAAAGATTCAAAATATACTGTTTTTCTTATAATTTCATTTATTATAGCTTACGTACTGAATTTAATCAGGATTATTTTCGGAACACAATCAATGGACCAAAAATCAAATCCAATAGTAGATATTTTTCATAATAAAATAATTCCATTAGTTAGACCAATTGCTAATATCCTTGCAGTTTTATTGTTAAGTGGATTAATCTACATTTTCTGGGTTGATCAAAAAATGCCAAAGGTTGCATTAATATTCGTTGGAATATTGGTCTGTGTAATCATTTATTTTATATATATTAAATTAAAACATAGAAGAAGATGGTAATGAAAAAGAATAAATGTCCTATATAAAACACTAATGTCTAAATAATTTCTTTTTAAGACGATAACCATATAAATAAAATCAATACATTTCTTCTGATGAAAGATTTAATTACATTAAAAGACTGGACACAAGATGAAATAAACCACATCATTGATGAATCTATTAAAATAAAATTCAATCCAAAACACTATTTAGATTCGCTTAAAGGAAAAACTCTCTTAATGATTTTTGAAAAACCATCACTTAGAACAAGACTCAGTTTTGAAGCTGCCATGGCAAAACTTGGTGGGTCTGCAGTATTTTATGATCTAAATAATGCACCATTAAAAAAAGGAGAAAGCTGGGAAGACACCATTGGTGTAATATCAAGATATTATGACTTTATCATGGCAAGACTATTTAATCATGATTTGGCTAAAAAAATCGCCAAAAATTCAACAATTCCATTCATTAATGGGTTAACAGACTTCAATCACCCAATGCAGGTCTTGGCAGATTTATTGACAATAAAAGAAAAGTTCAACAATATTGAAAAACTAAATATATCATACTTTGGTGATGCCAATAACAATTATACACATTCTCTAATTTATGGACTATCAAAATACAATGTGAACTTTAGTATCGTCTGTCCTCCAAAGGAGGACTATATGCCAAATGAAATAGTGATGCAACATATAAAAAAAAATAACAAAAATAAAATAAAAATAATCCATAATGCAAATAATATCCAAAATCAAGATATCATAATGACTGACACATGGATGAGTTACCATATCAATGATAAACAAAAAGAACAAAGACAAAAAGACCTTAAACCATATCAAATAAACAAAGAAATCATGTCTAAATCAAGTAATGGATACTTTATGCACCTTATGCCTGCATATAGAGAACAGGAAGTCACTACTGACATAATTGATGGAAAACAATCAATAATATTTGACCAGGCAGAGAATAGAATGTGGACAAGTATGGCTATGTTGATTTATCTAAGTTCAAAAAAATAGATTAACCATATTTTTTAATAGCAATTTTATAACTATTCATTTTTTTTAAATTGCTCCACTCTGTTTCTATAAATATTCTTATTCCAGGTTGCCCACTTTTTGGCTTAATTTCTGTTATAAAATTATGAAATCCCAACATATTTTCGTATAAACTATGCTCTGGCGCAGGCACATTTAATCCCCTAACTTCGCTTTTTGAATCTTTTTTCTGATAAGCTTTTTCCCATTTATTAGCATATTCTTGAATTTTTTTTGTATATGTATCAAACTCACTATGTCCAATATTATAATCAATCTTTTCTAAATTTTTGAATTCTTTTTCCATAAGGACTGAATATACAACAAAAGACAATTGAACATACTGACTAATAATTTTATCACCTTCAAATGAATCTTCAAGAATTATGTCACTGACTTCATCAAGGTATTGATGTGATTTTTCTAGTTTTTTAAGAACCAATCCCATTCGAGCTTTAAGCAACTTTTGTTCAAGTCCCATAAAAAAGGAAAAAAATAAGTTATACTTAAATTAGTTGTTTAAATTTCATTTACTCTCAGAAATGACCTTCACCTGACATAATTCCCTAAAACCAATTATCCCATGCTCTCGTCCCATACCTGATTTTTTATATCCACCAAATGGATTGCATTCCTTCCATCTATTTGCACCATTTATCTCAACAGTTCCTGCATCTATTTGTGAAGCTGCTCTTAATGCCCTTTCTTTATCCTTTGAATAAACTATTGCACCAAGACCATATATTGTGTCATTTGCTAGTTCTACTGCTTCACTTTCAGTTTTAAATGATATAACTGATAGAACTGGCCCAAATACTTCATCATTCCAGACTTTCATATCTTTTGTAATATCAGTTAGAATTGTTGGCATATAATATGCTCCTTCTAAATCATCAGGTTCATGTCCGCCAATAACTATTTTGGCACCTTTATCAACTGCATCTTTCACTTGATCCTTAAGCAAATCCAATTGTCTTTTTGCTGCTAATGATCCTATTTCCACATCTGTATTTATTGGATTTCCTCTTTTTTTTGTTTCTACAATGCTTTTTAGTTCTTCAACTATTTTATCAAAAATTGATTCATGAACAATTAATCTTTTTAGTGCCATACATACCTGACCGCAATTTGAAAATCTTTTATTGTACAAATTCTCTGCAATTGATTTGGTATCTACATCTTCAAAAATAACACCTGGATTTGATCCACCCATCTCAAGAACTGCCTTTATGAATTTTTTTCCTGCTGTTTCATATAGATATTCTCCAGCTTTAGTACTTCCAGTAAACCATATCAGATCAATATCCTGATTGACAAGAATTTTTCCAACTTCACCATCACCATGTACTACATTAAATACTCCTTTAGGTAAATTAGAATTAGATACCACTTCTTCAATTAGCTTTCCCATAAGTGGACATTCCTCAGAAATCTTAAAAACAACAGTATTTCCTGCTAATAGATTTGGGAATGCACCCCAGACAAACATCTCAAATGGATAATTCCAAGGAGTAATTACTGCTGCAGTTCCCCATGGTTCATAGATAATTCTATGTTTTGCACTTTCATCCTCATGTGTAATTTCATCTTTTAGTGCAACCTGGCTCCATTTGTAGAATCCATTTATATCATCAAAAGATCCAGTTACTTCTCCTCTTGCCTGAGAAACAGGTTTTCCCATCTCTTTTGTAATAAGTATAGTTATCTCTTCTTTTCTTTTTTCAAATTCACTTACTAATGATTTAATATATTCAATTCTTTTTGAAATTCCAATTTTTTTCCATTCTTTTTTCGCATTGTTTGCTAATTCTACCTTTGTTTTTATTTCATCAACTGTTGAAATTTCTACTTCTCCATTTATTTCATAATTATTCCCAGGATTTGTTGATATAAGTTTCATAATGATCACCCACTCTAATTTGAAAATTTAATTTAGATTTTAAGTTTATCTTTAATTTTGTAATAGTATTTAATATGAATAAACAAATGAATTAATAATTTTAAAATATTCTCAGAACTACGCTCTTCATTATAGTAAGTTTTTATTCTAAAAACTTACACCTGGAAGAGAAAAAAGATAAAATCTTTTTTCCTAGAAATGTTAAAATAAATTTGTATATTTTCCCAGAAATATCAACACATTTGTCCCAAATTAGACATTATAATTAAAAAAAACCAACCCATAATCAATAAATATTTAAGATAAAAGAAGATTTCAAATAACCCTATGGTTCAAAATAAATTTTTTGAAGAAGTAAAAAAATCACTAAATGATGCAATTGGTGAAGAAATAGATGAAAAACTAATTGAAATACCACCTGATAGCAAATTAGGTGATTATGCATTTCCTTGTTTTTCTTTAGCTAAAAAGTTCAAAAAAGCACCACAAATGATTGCAACTGAACTAAAAGACAAAATAAAATTTAATGAAAATTTAATTTCTGAAATTAAAACTATTGGTCCATATATCAATTTTTTTATTAATAAAAAAGAGTTCTCAAAAAATATTCTAAATGAAATAAATGATAAAAAAGAAAAATATGCTTCAGAAGATAATAAAGATTATACTGTAATGATTGAATCCCCTGGTCCTAATACAAATAAACCTCTACATCTTGGACATGTTAGAAATATGCTTCTTGGAAATTCAATACAAAATATTTATAATTTTTTAGGATATAAAACCGTACATGTAGACATTGTAAATAATAGAGGAGTTCACATCTGTAAATCAATGCTTGCTTATCATAAATTTGGAAATAATTCTGAGCCGGATAAAAAACCAGATCATTTTGTTGGTGATTATTATGTCAAATATGCTAAGGCAGAAAAAGAACATCCTGAAATGGAAGAAGAAATTCAAGAAATGTTAAAAAAATGGGAAGAAAATGACCCAGAAACTAGAGCATTATGGCAGAAAATGAATGATTGGTGCCTTGTTGGTATGAAAACAACATATGATAGATATGGTGTAAAAATGGATAAGCCATATTATGAAAGTGAACATTATGTTAAAGGACGAGACATAGCACTTAATGCACTTAAGAATGGAATATTTGAAAAGAATGAAAAAGGAGACATAATTGTAGATTTTGAAAAAGAAAAACTTGGAAAAAAAGTTATTCTTAGAGCAAATGGCACTAGTGTATATATGACACAAGATTTAGTTTTAGCAAAATTAAGATATGAAGATTATGAAATGGATAAATTAATCTATATTGTAGGTGCACCTCAATCATATCATTTCCAAGTACTATTCAAAATTTTTGAAAAATTAGATTTCCATTTTGCAAAAGATTGTTTCCATCTTGCATATGGAATGGTAAAACTTCCTGATGGAAAAATGAAATCAAGAGAAGGAAATGTTGTAGATGCAGATAATTTAGCTGATGACATGCATTTTGTTTCAAAAAAAGAAATTCAGAAAAGACACCCAGAAATAGATGAAAAAGAATTAGAAAAAAGAGCAGAAAGTATAGGTATGGGTGCAATAAAATTCTTTGTCTTAAAATTTGACGCTATGAAAGATTTTGTATTCAACCCAAAAGAGTCACTTTCTTTTGAAGGAGAAACTGGACCTTATGTCCAATATACATATGCAAGGATTTCAAGTATATTAAGAAAATATGGAAAAGAAGTAACTGAAGAGATTAATTTTAATAATTTAAATGATAGTTTTGACATAGTAAAATTGATGTCTAGATTAAATGAAACCGTTAAAAAATCTGCTGAAGACCATAAACCAAGTTACATATGTAGATATCTTCTTGATCTTTGTAAATTATTCAATGAATATTACCACAATAATAAAATATTGCAAGATGATAAAGAACTGGAAAAAGCAAGAATTCATCTCATTAAACAGATCCAAACAATCTTAGGGATTGGCATGAACTTAATAGGCATGCAACCAATTGAAGAAATGTAATTTCACATATAATTTAATCCAAATATTATATTATAAAATCAAAGAATGGATAGAAGAAAAAGAAGAATCAGGAAAAGAAAAGTCTTAAAAAAAAAGAAACCTCCATTTAATATCTCTAAATTTTTGGAAAAAAATCTAAAATGGATTCTTATAATTCTAATAATATTTATTGTTATGCACGAATATATTGTCAGAATAATTTTAGTCTTAGCCTTAGGAATATTTGGAGTATATACATTAGAAATAACTAGATTTGTACCTGATGTATCTTTTGAGACTGTTACTGCAGCATCAGTTCTTTTTGGATATCTTTATGGATGGAAATTTGCAACAGCTTTTGCACTTATATTTGGAATATATGGGCACGTAAAAATATCTAAAATGAATCAAATTTCAATAACAATAATATTGTTCATGGTGTTCTCAGCAGTTCTTGCTGACTTTTTAGCCAAATTCGGATATCCTTTTTGGGTAGTATTCATTGGGACATTTGTGTTAAGAGCAATTGTAAGTTATCCTGTAATGCAATTGGTGAACCCAAATGTTCTAAAAAACATGGTTCATGCAGTTGGGGACACAGTATTTAATATTGCTGTAGTAATTCACGTTTTTATAATAATAGTAGATGTGCTTAATGCACTTAATATAAAATGACGAGGTATGAACATGAAAAGAATCTATAATTCCATCAAAAAAATGGAAACAGAAATTCCTGTTTCTGACATAATGATAAGAAACATAATCAAATTAAATGGAAATGAAACTATTTATTCAGCAATCAAAAAAATGGGAGAACACTCAATTAGTGGATTAATTATTATTGATGACAAAGAAAATCCAATTGGCATAATTAGTGAAGGAGACATAATTAAAAAAGTTCTAATGAAAGGAAAAGATCTAAAAAAAATAAAAATAAAAGAAATCATGACTAAAAATCTTACCACTATTTCACCAAAAAAATCAATTGGTGAGACAAGTACCCTTATGCAAAAAAAAAAGATTAGTAAATTACCAGTAGTCTATAAAAAAGATATAGTCGGAATAGTTACAAAATCAGATTTAATGGAAAAATTAAATGACATTTATAAGCAAAATAGAGGACTTAAATGGTTAGCAGCAATTGTCGTTATCCAAATCATAGTAATTCTTTTATTAATTATGAAGATAGTAGTACCCTAAACTATTTTAATTACATTTTATTTCTATTTTTTTATGAAGATAATTAAAGTACCAATAAATTATGGAGCACTTGAAAAAAAAGAAGGTCAAGAATATGCACCACAAACAATTGTTGATAATTTGAAAAATTATTATTTAAAAGAGAATGGATTACTTCCTGTTCTTGAAATTGATGAAGTTACAATTAATAATTCAGATATTGACTCAAGCAATCAAGAAATTGAAAAAAAAGCATATGAACAAGATTCACCAGCTATATTTATAGGTGGAGATCATTCTATGACATATTCAACATTCAAAGGATTATACAATAGAAGTGATAATCCTGGACTTTTGATTTTTGATGCACATCTTGACTGCACAAATAATTTTTCACCTCCAACTCATGAAGATTTTTTAAGAGTATTAATTGAAGAAAAAATAGTTAAACCTGAAAATGTAATAATAGTTGGTGCTAGAAATTTTCACCCAAATGAATTAAATTTTGTAAAAAAAAATAAAGTAAAAATATTTGATATGAGAGAAATTTCACGTTCTGGTAAAGAAGAAGTTTGTAATTCTTTTATGAGTGTGGCTAAAAATTTTAAAAAACTATATGTCTCTGTAGATATTGACGTATTAGATCCTGCTTTTGCTCCTGGAACAGGGTATACTGAACCAGGTGGTCTTACTACAAGAGAATTATTATATTTCATACAAAGATTAAAATCATTAAAAAATATAGAACTTATGGATCTTGTAGAAGTCAATCCATCAAAAGACATAAATAATTTAACCGTAAGTGTTGCATCTAAATTAATTATGGAGATGAGCTAAATGAAAGTTATGCACGCAAAAAAAGAATATAAAAATCAAATAGTTGATCTTATTATGCAAGAACATTCTAAAATAAAGAAAGATGCAATCAATTATTTTGAAGAAAATCATTTGAAAAATGAATTATGTATTGCAGTAGAAAATGATACTGTAGTAGGTATAATGACACATGACACACATTGGAGCCATGGATGTAATTTTTTATCGTATCTTTATGTGCATAAAGACCATAGAAGACAAGGAGTTGCAAAAAAATTAGTAGAAGGATTTTTAAAAATAAGCAAAAAA
>JABHHN010000054.1 GCA_018671515.1 archaeon
ATACTATCATCCATCAATAATACTTTTTTTCCTTTTATTACTTCTTTGATAAGACTAAATTTATTTTTTATTTTATCTTTTCTTCCATTCCCTTCAATAAATGTCCGCCCAACAAATCGATTTCTTACTAACCCTTCTTTATGTGGAAGACCAAAATAATAAGCATAACCTTCACCAAATGGTTTTGAAGAATCTGGAACTGATACAACAACATATTCATTAGGATTTACAGGTAAGTATTCTAATTGTGCAAGCTCTTTTCCTAAATTAGTTCTAACCTCATAGACTGATCTATTTTCAATTGTTGATGCAATATTTGAAAAATAAATATATTCAAACATACAATGTGCTTTTTTTCCATTTGATGTATATCTCTCAATCTTTACTTCATTATTTTCAGCAATCAATATTTCTCCTGGTTCAAGTGACTTAATATTTTTACAACCTACATGAGATAATGCTACACTTTCTGATGCAAACATAACTTTCTCATCATCAATTGAATAACAAAGAGGTCTAATTCCAAGAGGATCTCTTACAGCTGCTAATCTTCCTTCTGCATCCATATATGCAAGCGAATATGCACCATCAAATTTTTTTGAAATATTAGAAAAAAGTTCTTTTAAATCAGGAATTTTATTTTCTTCATTATTATTATAAAGTAAATTACCTATTTCAACAGAAAGATAATGCAGAATAATTTCAGTATCACTATTATAAATCATATGATACTCTTTTTTTTCCATAAGTTTAAATTTTAATTCATTAAAATTTGCAATATTTCCATTAAAACAAAAACTAAACCATTTACATTTTCGACCATGTTTTCTCTCGAAAGGATGTGCATAGCTTCTACTTGGAAGACCAAATGTTGAATATCTTACATGACCAATACCAATTCTTCCATCATATTTTTCAAAAATCTTTTTTGTTTCTTCAACATCTTTTGTATGAAATACTTCATTAACAGTTCCAATTTCTTTGTAAGTATTTACTATATTACTTCTATTATCTGAGTATGTTGATATACCTGCACTGAGCTGACCTCTATTCTGGAGATTCAGCAACATTTTATACAAATAAGGAACAACATTTTTTGTTTGACTGCCATTAAAAAAATATACCCCTGCAATCCCACATTCATCATGTATTTCTTCTGCCATTTTTACGTATTACATATCATAAACTATATTTTTTTCATCAATCTTTATTTTTCTTGAATCATCTATTCTGCCAACTACTTGTGCATTTATTTCAAAGCTTTTGGCAATTTCTAAAATTGAATCTGGATTATCAGTTATTACTACAAAACCCATCCCCATATTAAATGTCTTAAACATCTCATAGTCAGTTATATCTCCTTTTTCCTGAATTGCCTGAAAAATTTTAGGGATTGGAAGAATTTTAGTTATGTGAAAACCTATATCATTTTTTAGCCTATTAAATTTCATGAATCCTGATCCAGTAATATTATACAATCCATGGATTGAATCATGGTTTTTCTCAAGCATCTCAAGGACAGGTTTTACATAAATTTCTGTAGGGATTAGAAGTTCTTCACCTATTGTCTTATCATCATAAATTATTTCATCTGCCTTTTTATCTGTCAATAAAGCTCTTCTTGCAAGGGAATATCCATTAGAATGTAGACCTGAACTTGCAAGACCTACTATATAATCTCCGACAACAATTTTTTCACCTGTGATTGCCTTGTCTTCATCTACAATTCCAAAACAAGTCCCTGCTAAATCAAATCCTTTTTTATCAATACCAGTAATAACACCATTTAAAATGGCAGTCTCTCCACCAATTATTGCAATACCTGATTTTTTTGCTCCATCAATAAGACCTTTTGAAATTTGTTCTGACACGTCTTGATTCTGTGATTCAAATGCTAAATAATCAACAAGTGCAATTGGCTCTGCACCAACACAAATTATATCATTTACATTCATAGCAATCATATCAATTGCGATGGTATCATATTTGTCCATCATCTGTGCAACAAGCACCTTTGTTCCAACTCCATCTGTACAAAGAACAAATAATTTATCTCCTATTTTCACATAATTTGCAAAATGACCTGTACTTGCAACAACTTCTCCAATTTTACCATCCCTATTTTTGAATGTTTCCTGCAAATTAGTCGTTAGAGTCTTTATAGTTTTATGCTCTTTTACCAGGTCTACACCTGCATTAGAATAAGTTTCCCCCATAACAGCATAAATTTGTATAATATATAAAAAGATATGTGGTGATAGTAAATCACCACAATACTTAAATTAAATTAATATTTTAAAAAAGATATGGACACATCTGTTCTTTGGAATTTAGGATTGACAAAAAATGAAATCAAAATATATCTTACATTGCTTGACGAAGGTTCTTCTACTGCAGGAATAATTACAGAAAAAACAGGAATTCATAGAAGAAATGTATACGATTCTATTGAAAGACTTATTGAAAAAGGAATAGTAGGATATATTGTTGTAAAAGGAAGAAAGCATTTTGAAGCAGTAGATCCAAAATATTTCAATAGATTTTTTCAGGAAAAAAAAGAATTCATTGATGATCAAAAAAAAGAATTCCTAAAAATATATCCTTTTCTTGAAGAATTATATACTAAATCCAAAGGAAAACAAGAAGTTACTTTCTATCGTGGAATTGAAGCAATAAAACTTTTACTAAATAATATTCTTGACATCAAATCTACAAATCATGTCATAGGTGCTCAAAAATTAAAAAAAGAATATGCAATCATTGTTGAAAGATACCATAATAGAAGAATAGAATCCAAAATAAAAGAAAAATTAATTTTTGATACAGATGCAAAAGAAAGAGGAAAAATTGTTTCAAAATTAGCATATGTAGATGTAAGGTTTTTTCCAAATGTATATTCGAATCAATTATCAATAAATATCTATGGAGATAGAGTAGCATTATTGTTATATTCTGATAAAAATCCATTGAGTATAATGATAAAAAATGAAGAAATTCATAACGGGTTCATGAAATATTTTGAAATGCTTTGGGAAATATCAATTAAAGCAAATGAAACTCCCTACTTTGAAAAGTAGGGTATCTTTGTAAAATACACTACGAAAAACTCCATTCTCCTTGACTTTCTTTAATGTATCTTTCAATTGTTTGAAAACTAACATTTCCAACACTTCTGTAAAATTTTCCTTTA
>JABHHN010000055.1 GCA_018671515.1 archaeon
CTAGATTTTTCAGAAAAATATTCATTTCCTGGAGTTAATTTTTTATTTTCATTTGTTATTATTATGGTAATTATTATTCCTATTACTACTAAAATGATTGTTATTCCTAATCCAATTTTTTTATTTATTTTTATATTCATGTTGTTCCACAAAAATTCCAAAATTCGTTTTCTCCTTTCGGATCCATTCCATGTATAGGCCAATGAGTACATTTATTTTCAATAGTTGAATATGTAAGTTCTCCAACTATATCACAAGCAGCTGTTGCAAGTATTGCACCTGGACCTGTTGCAGCTGAAGCACCAAAGCATGTAACAGGTAATACCCATCTAAGTGCAATATCAAGCGGTATTAAACCTGGCGGAGTAGTTCCTTTATAACAATAATTATCTTGTTGATTTTTATCAAGTACGGGATTTATTTCAATACAAAGAGGTTTGTATGTATTTTGAATCCAAGGAGTAGCTTTTTCAAAAATATTTGGAGGAATACATTCTTTTATTATTGCACCTGTATCAGGATTGATTGAATATAATGAAGGATTTTTTCCATCAAAATGAGGTATTATTTCATCTAGTGTTGGATTATATTTTCCAGTTTCATATTTCCCATTTTGATCAATTAAATTAATTGGTCCTATACTTACATCAATAGGATCTTCAGGTCCACCATAGCATTCACATTGTGTGACTTTTACCATCATATCTGCTTTGCATGGACTAACTATATGAAATCTTTTTATGCTTTGATCTATCCAATAATGTTGGTCACCTTGAAGTGCAAGGAAGTATTCTTCAACTTCTGGAAGAAGACCATTATATTTTTTTGAGTTGTAAATTTGTTTTAATTTACATACTTGTGGTTCAGATGTAATATCACAATATTGTTTATCAGGACAATCTGAATCAGTTTTACAAGATTTAGGAGCACCTTTGCAGACTCTTTTAGATATATCACAACCTTTTTCACAATATGCTTTTGTTATTCTTACTTGATTATTGCCTGCACTATGACATTGAAACTGATAATCTTCATAGATTGAATTTCCTTGTTCACCACAATAAGTCTCACCAACATACCATGAATCTTTTCCAATGATATATGATCTTGAATTGCAGTTTTCTCCATCAATTCCGTTTTCGTGATTTTCTTCAACTATAGTTACTTGTTCTTCATCAGTATATCCTGCAAAATTTTCAAAGTAATCAAAATACTTATCTTTATCTTGTGGCCATTTCCAATTTTTTGTAAATGTATCATCATATGTTACACTTGCTCTATATGGTGTTTTAAATCCTATTGAATTTACTCCAATTCCTTTGAATTTATCACCAATGCTGTTTGTTTTTATTAAAAATTCAGCAATTATTTTTGTATTTATTTTTCTTAATTCACTTGAAGAGGTTAAATCCGAAAATCTTTTATCATTTCTACCTACATCATAATTTTCTGATCCAAATATTTCATTAAATTTATTGTCAATAGCTTTATCATTAAAATTTGAATCAATATAGTTTGAAAATCTTTTATTATTATTTTGTTTATTAATTGCCATAGCAGTTATAATATCACTTTTTATCATAACCATAAATAGATCTTCTTTTTTTGATGTTAATCCAGATTTATATGATTTGATTTCATTCTCCATCATAGTCATTTCTTTATTTATATTTTGAAGTATTGAATTTTTACTTTCTCCATTTTCTAATCCATATTTAATTTCTTCACTAAATCCAATGATTTTGTAATTTATATCATCAGCAATATTTGATAAAAATTCATAATCATAACTATTAAATTCAATAAAATCTTTTAATTCAAAAATCAAATCATCATTGAATTCTTTTTCATTTACAATATTATTGAATTTTACTTTTAAATCTTCTAAGAAATTTTTATTTAATCTACTTTCAAATAAAAGATTTTCATTAGAATATTTATTAATTAATTCCATAAATGCATTGTAATATTCATCATTTTTTGTAGAGTATGTAGATAATTCATGTTTTTCAATTAAATTATCAAAATTAGAAAATAAAAAATTAAGACCTGAATATTTTACAACTAAATATTCTTCATATTTTTTTTCATAAGGTATGATAAATAATTCATTATATTCTGCCTTTGCCCAACTTTCATCTCCAAATTCATTTTTAGCAGTATTTTCTAATCTTTTCCCATAATTACTATCAACTATTTCATCTGCGATATTTGCACTTTGAGGTAAAAGTTTGAGAATTGCTCTTGTCATTAATTTTCGAACATTTGTACTAAATAATATATTATCTAACTTACCTGGAATTAAATTTCTAAGTAGAATAAATACCCCATCAACAGAAAGAGTTCCAAAACTACTAAATGAATGTGTATTCCAAGTAGAATCTTCTCCTTCTGGGAATTGTTCATAAAATGCAATATAATATGGATCACCATAATGGCTAAGAACGCTTTGTGCAAAACCTTTAAAACCAGAAAATTGAGTTACTTTTTGTGGGAAGTTGAAATTATTAATTCTAAATGTGAATCTTAATGCATCTTCAGGATTACTACATTTAATCATTTGATCAGTTATGTATATATTATCATTCCACGGAATAATATCATCATTATTATCATAACAAATTTGTATTGTTTTTCCATTTGCAAGACTATTTAGTCTAGTAATTCCTTCTCCTTGTACATCAATTTCAATATTTTTAACAAAATTAATGTTTGTTCCAAGAATATCTTTTACATAATCTTGACAAGTCTTATCACAATTTGAAGTTGTGCTAAATCTCTCTAATCCTTCAATTATGTCTTCTTCTTTTATTGTACCTACCAATTTTTCAAAATCTCCTGAAAAACACCTAATATTTCTTCTGGCAACATCTTCAGCTTGCAGTCTGCAATCATAGATATATTTTGCTAAATCAAGAGTTGCAGAATTTACAGAACCAGATATTGGAACAACATATGATTCCATAAGTGTTGGAACAACGTCTGTGTCACCATAAGATCTTTCAAAACTTTTAAAAGAACCAATTGGTTGTTGAGATCCAGTTTTTGGATCGTACATTTGAAATTCTTTATCTAAATCCGAAAAATCAATATTATTTGTTGTCTCTAGGTTTCTACCATAATATTTGTCAAACCATGAAATTCTATTTACAGTATATAATAATGCAGCCATAGAATCTTTTGCTTCTTTATCTATAAGATCTGCATCTGCATAAGGATATGGTTTTGCTAATAAAATTTCTTTTAATGCTAAAATTATTTTGCTATTTGGAAATATGAATACTGAAATTATACCACCAATAATCAAAATTATTACAGTAGCTATGATTAGTTGTAATATAGTTTGTTTTTCCATTTTTTAAAATCCAAATATTTTTGCAAAGATTTCTCCTGCACCACCAAGCATTTTTCCTGAAATATATAATAATGCAAACAAGATAAGTAAAGTTATTACGGCAAAAAAGATTAATCTTACTTGAAGACCTTTTTTATTCATATTAATATTTATTTTCATTTTATTATATACTTATTTTTTATCTTATTATAATCTCATTACAAGAGTTTTTTGTAACTTTTTGCATTCCTAATAACAAGCTAAAAAATGAAATAGTTTTTAATTTCATTTTTTATCTTATTATATCACAAATTGTTGTTACTTGATCATTTTCAATAAAATCCATAGTATTTATGAATTCACCTCTGGGGTCTTGTGTACCAAAAGCAAAATTAAGTAATCTATCACTAATTGAAGTTATTCTGTTTTTGTTAAGTGCAGTAAGAACTATTGCATATTCATACTGAACATCATAATCATAATATGGTGATTCAGCATATTTGTCTACTAAATCAAGTGTATATTCATAATATGTTGTAGTTCCTTTGTTTTCATTCTCTACAGGTTTTCCATCCTTTTGTACTGTATTTTTTGCAGATTTATATCCTTGGATTGGGGACTCTGTTCTCATAAAATGATCAAGGCTTAGTTCTGGGTCAGTACTATCTTTAGGATCCCAACCCATGTAATCTCCACCAATTTTTTCTTTAATATCTTTATCAAAATAAAACACAGAACAAATCATACATTGTCTATCTTCACTATATTGTGCAAATAAACTTTTTTGTCCTTGGTGAAATTTATCCCAGCATGTGACTAATTCTTTAGCAATTGCCCTGTTTGCATGTCTACCAATACACCTTCTATATTTTATTCCAGTTTCATCACTACAATCCTCACCAAATTTCTGCACAATTGGGTTATCATCTGGTGTATAGTGATCATATTCTTTTTCTAATCTATTCTCAAACATGGTTATATATTTAGTTGGACATTCATAATCTACATGCTGTGTTTCTAAAAAACTTAGTCCTTTTTGATAGCATAATGTGTCTTCTGCAATTTCATCAGATGTTAAAAATACTTTTGACAAGAAAAAACCTGAAAAGAATAAGAATATTGCACCAAGTATGATATAAATTATCATAGTAAAGGCAGTATCTTCTGCTCCTTTTTTATTCATGCAAATGCTCTCCCAACAAGTCTGCTTAATGCTGCCATTACAATGATTAGAAGTGCAATCCATATTATCCATTTTATAGGTGTCTGGACAGCAACACTAATTGAACCCTTTTTCATACACTAATAATTAGTATGTTAGATATAAAAGCTTTTTGAAAATATGAAAGAAATTTTGAAATGAATAGATCAGTGTAAAAATGATTTTTTTTTTGAATTATTAAGTAATTGCCATAGCATGTGACTTTGTCCCATGCAAGAAAAAAGAGAAGTGTATTATTATAATAAATAATAGTATTAATTTCAATTATTAGTTTTTATATAGGTTCTTATTGTATTGGGAACCTTTATAAATGAATATGTTTTCATTTTTTTTATGATAGAGAAAAATGATTTAATTAATATTTTAAAAAATTGGAATATTTGGGAGAATGAAATAGATGTTGGTATAAAAAGAGGGAAATACATTAATGAAATTTATCCATATATAAAAAGAAAAGAGATTTTAGTATTAAAAGGAATAAGAAGATGCGGAAAGTCAACAATTATGAAGCAACTTATTTATGAATTAGTAAAAAAAGGAGTACATAAAAAACAAATTCTTTATCTGAATTTAGAAGATTATAATTTTAAAGATTCATTAAATTTAAAATTATTTGAAGAAGTTTTAGAAGTATATTTAAAATATTCTAAAAATAAAAAAATCACATATTTTTTTATAGATGAAATTCAAAATATTGAAGGTTGGGAGCGGTTTGTCAGAACAATATATGACCAAGGGAAAAAAATAAAATTTATTTTGTCTGGTTCAAATGCTTCATTATTATCAAAAGAGCTTTCAACTCTTTTAACAGGTAGAAATATTACATTTCAAATCAAAATATTGACATTAAAAGAATATTTTTCTTTTAAAAAAAATGGGAGTATAGAAGAGTATATGACTTATGGTGGATTTCCAGAAGTTGTATTAGAATCTGAAAAATTAACAAAAAAGATTATACTTCAGCAATATTTTGAAGATATAATAAATAAAGATATAATTTCTAGAAATAAAATTAGGAATATAGAATTGGTTTTTAATCTATCAAGAAATATAATTGCAAATAGCGGAACAAAAACAAGTCTAAATAAATTAGCTAAAACATATGGTGTAAGTGATACTACAATTTCAACATATATAAGTTATATGCAGGATTCTTTTTTAATTTCTAAAGTTCCATTTTTTTCATATTCATTAAAAAAAAGACATAATGTATTAATGAAACCAAAGTATTATGCAACAGATAATGGATTTGTCTATGTATCAAATCTTAATTTTTCAAAAAATATTGGTAAAATGTACGAAATGGCAGTTTTTTTGAAATTATATGATAGTATAAAAAATATTTCTTATTGGGCGGAGAAAGGAGAAGTTGATTTTGTTTTAGAAAATCAAGGAATTAATGTTACATCAACAAATAATATAGATAAAAGAGAATATGAAGGATTGTTAGAATTTAAAAAAAAATTTAAGTCAAATATTGGAAAAATGATTTTGATTACAAAAAGCATATCAAAAATTGAAAATGGAATTGAGTATGTACCTTTAAAAAATTGGTTATTGGAATAATTTTATAATAAAAATAAATTAAAAAAATTACATAATATCTACACAGCAGACCTGGAAATTATCATTAGTTGATTCTAATTCTTCAGCATTGTTATCTTTGCAATTAGTATTTCTATGAATTATTCCATCACTGTTCTTGCAATCAAGAAGTGGTGTACAACTTCCTTTTTTTGCTTCACAAGATTTAGTTCCTATGACAAAATCTTTTGTCTTTCCAGTAAAGATAATTATCATGACAATAAGAACAGTAAGAGCAATTGCTGCAATCACTATCGTGTTCATTGATAATGATTCTCCTTTTTTAGATTTCATGTGCTTAAGCAACATACACCATCATCTCTTGTATTATCTTTACCATCATCTCCTGGACAAGAACCTCCAGGGAAAGTTTTTTCAAATTGACCTTGACATTGAAGTACAGTATCAACACATGTACCACCTGATGCTTCACATCTTGCAGTATTTTGCCTAAATGTACCAATTTTTCCTGTAAATATTAACACAATGACAATTAATACGACCATTGCTATTGCAGCTGTAATAATAAGATTTATTGAGAGATCTCCTTTCTTTTTCATTTTAAATATAATACCTCAAGGATTAATATTGGAATTGAAGTTTTTAAAGATTACGGTTTGGGTAGATATTTTTATCAAAAATTAATTTATGGACAAGAACAAAGCTGAGATTCTATCTTTACTATATTTGATAGGGGAGAAATTACTGAATTAGAAGAACATCCACCCTGTAATAAGACAACATATAATTCTTCATCTCCTGGTTCGTCAGGAACAATATAACTTGGTACATTATATTGTTTAGTAATAGAAGTAGATTGAACTCCAATACTTTCTGATGTACATTTGCCCAGATCATCATTTCCTATCCCATCTTGATCATAAAATCTAAAACTATATTTCCCAGGTGCAAAATTACCAGTAGCTGTTATGGTAATATCTTTACAACATACATCTCCATTAATTATCTGTGGAAGATCTAAAGAAATAGATGTTGCTTCATTATCTGGAGGAAGCGGACAGGAATCTCCAGGATTAACAACATTACCATTAGAACAACAAATACTATTTACAAGAGTAGATGATGAAACTGGAGAACTACCACATAAACAACCATCATCAATATTCGCTTGTGTTAATAAATTTGGATTAGGAGGACATACAACAACAGGTGCAACAGATGCTTTACAACAATAAGGTTTAGCAGGATCATTTGATAAACAAGTAGGGCTACCTCCTGAATCCTCACCATCAGTACAAGCAAAAGGAGAATTTATACAAATTCCACTTGCGCAACCAACAGATGTAGCACCGCCAACACATTTAGGATCACTAGAAGGATATTCTATAGGGCCTTCATTTTCACATACCCAACAATCACCATTTGGTTTATACTTAGTAACTCCAATTGGAACAGGATATCCATTAATATTTGTACAACTAGAAGCTGAGACACCAATAGAACTACAACCAACATTATCATTATTAATACTTCCACCACAGCAGTATTGTGGTAAAGCTGTTCCATCTTCCTCTACTGAATTTGGTGAATCATATATTTCACTACCACATTCACATTCTATTGCATCAGGATATAATATTTGAGGACATTCATTTCCTTTTCCACCAATTGGAGAATATCCAGAATCAGGATCTGTATAATCCATAGAACATGGAGCATTTAAATCAGGTATACTTGCAGCAGCAGAATCTAATTTACATAAAGGTATGTCTCTTGCATCAGTAGTAATTCCAAATTGTGATAAAAGTATTTCAGGATCTATATTATATAAGGCATCTCTATATAGTGCAAGACAGTTTAATTCATTAGATTCTCTACCATAATTATCATTCCATTGATTTCCATGAAATGCAAGAAAATTAATTCTTTCTTGGATTGTTGTTTGATCAGCAGGATTACCACCACAAGCATCAAAAACAGAACCACCAAAAGACGTACCTGTTAAACCAACTCCACTAATTTCTAAAACACCTCCTGCCCATGTTGCTGCATCAATAGTATTTTCTACTGAAATAGTTAAAGTATTTTCTCCACCTTTTATTAGATTATTTCCATTTAAATCATAAGTACATGTGTCAGAACATGTTGGTCCAACAACGTAATCATTTGAAATTAAATTTGGTTGAATCTCAGTTTTATCACCTAATGCAAATAATTTTCCAGAACCATATAAAGTAGGAATAGTAGCTTCATCTCCTAGATCTGTTAAATCAATATAAGTTAGAGTAGGTAGAGGTGGAAGAGTAGGATCTGAACCAAGATTTGTAATAGAACCATAAATTGTAGTAGTCTGTCCAGTAGATAAATCTAAATGTGCACCATGATATTCTGTTAAATCATAACTATAAAACATTATTTTTGCAGGATAATCTGAACTAGATATTTTACATTCATGTCCTACAGCTATAGGATCTAAAGCAAGGTTAGGTGTGCAAAGAGTATCAAGTAAAGCACTACCTGCTGCTGGAAAACTAAAAGTTTCACAACCAGGACATAATCCACTAGGAACTGGACTTCCACTTGCAGGGGCAACAGGTGGAGGCGGATAACCATTACTAGGAGTAGGTGTAGTACTTGAAGCAACAACAGGAGCAGTATCAATACATGAATCACCATCTAATGCAAATCCAAATTTAAAATCATATGATGCACTTAAATCAGAAGGACTAGAAAAACCATATGTGTTTGGAGTAGCAAAAAAAAATATTCCATTTGTTGCAGCTAATGCAGCTAGTGTACCTGAATCTATTACTTGACCTTCTGATAATTCCATTGTACTTTTATCTCCTCCTGTCCACAATGTTCCACCTCTTTGGGATAGATCTCTTTTGATATTTAAATTATCAAAATAGTTTCCATAAGAACTTGTAAAGTGTTTACTAAAATCACATTCTCTATTGGACCAGTCTGCTAGAATACCAGTTATAGCACCGGTAGAATCATAAATTCCTTCAGCTTTACAATAAAGATCTGTTACATAATCATTAATTCCATCAAAATTTATATCATTAGGATCTAGACCATAACTAGGGTATAAATCTATAATCTTTGCCTTACATAAATCAGTACAAGCATCTACATATTGTTGATGGTTTGCAAGGGTAGATTCAAAAATAGCATTATGACCGGATGGGTCATAAATATACCAATGTGCAGTTCCTCTGAATTTAATTTGATCATCAAAATCCCAGTCATCTAAATTAGCTGTACAATCAGCTCGTCTTCCTGTAGCTCCAGTATCATCTGCACCACATAAAGGTTTTGACATTAACATAAATTCAGGTAAAAGATGAAGACCACCATTAACTGTAGTTCCTCCTTTGCTTGCATCGTTTACTTCCCAATACCATCTATCACTTGGGTAAAATAATGGTACGATTACGTCATATAAATTAAGTTGATAATATCCAGTATTAGCAGAACCGCAATTAACTACTGCTGTTGGTGTAAAATGATCAACACATGCAGAAATAATCCATTCACCAGGATGACCAGGTTTAGGGATAGGATCAAGTTGGGCATTGTATGTTTTCCAAATTTCATTATCTTTATCAAACCAACCAAGTTTTACGTCACTTGGAGCAAGACCTGCAGGGATATTACTTTCTTTTATATCTTGTTCCATAATAACACATGGATTGAAATGAACACCATCAGGCTTACCATCATAGACAACAGTACCAAGAACAACATTATTACTTAGTCCATCAAAATTTTTATCAACAAAAGTTAGAGAAACTTCATCAACTGGATTTCCATCACTATCTGTTATTATTGTATCAACACTAGGATTAAAGAGTAATCTACCATTACCATCTGTCGCATCAATCCTTGTGTCAGGTGGAACAATTCCTCCAGGACTTTCTATTGTTGCATCCCTTTTTATTTGGAATTGAAAATTATCTATATTTGTTACATCACCTGATTTCAATAATGCGACTGGATAGTGCAAATTTATTATCATAGAATCATCAGTTATTTTTGATTCAACACTAATTTCATCATATTCTGTATCTTTTACTGTGAAACCTAGTTCAGAAAATGCAGTAAAACCTGCAGTACATTTCATAATGTTCTCTTTAATATAATCTTTGATATATATATCACAATTATCAACACCACAATTATTTCTTCCTAATATTGCAGTTTGTTTTAGACAATCAGTAACATAGAATTGTAGTGAACCTCTCATTGAAGCAATACTTAGAGCTTGTCTTGTCCCTCTATCTATGACTTGACTTACTTCTTTTTTTTTTGATGACGTATAGATAAGAGCTGAAATTACAATTATCATGCCAATAATTACATATATGGCAATAGATGCACCTCTTTTATTCATTGATTTATATTTCATTTTACTAACTATTTAAATTTTATTGATGGTTGTACTAAAAATATAATAATTTAAATCTTCATCAAGGATAGTGTTATCATATACATTCCAAAGCGCAGTGTCCTTATTATACATACCAATTACAACATCAGTAGGGTCGTATCTATTTAGTACTTTTACTGGAACTTTTATTGTTAATTTTACAGGATTAGAAAATGTAATTTTATTTACATCATTATATAATAGGGGACCTAAAACAACCTTATCTCCCAAATTTATGAAATTATCATGGAGAATTGTAATTTTTAATGATTTTACTTTTTCATCATTTTCATCTTTAATTAATGTTTCTTGATTAAATTCAAAAGATGTTAGGTCATTATCTGAAATAAATATTTGACCTTTATTTACAAAACCATCATTAGTAATAATTTCAAGTGTTGGTTGTAATATGAATTCAAAATTTTCAATATTAATTTCTTTTCCATTTTTTGAGACAGTTATAGGATATTTTAATTTAGAATGTATTCCTAAATTATCATAAGATATAATTAGACTAACAATTCCTTGTTTGATATTAAATCCTTCTTCTCGTAGATAATTAAAATTATCAGTACACTCTTCAATATTTGAATACACATATTCTTTTACATTATATATGTCAGCCCCATATACTTCACGTCCAGATATCAAAGTTTTTTTAAGGCATTCGGTGACATACAATTGTACAGAACTTCTAAGTGAAGCAGTACCTAGTTGAAAGTCTTTTTTCCAAATTTTATTTGTAAGACCATAACTTAATAATATAATTAAAATAATAGTTAGAATTATTCCAGTAAATGTAAGATTAGTAATTTCTTTTTCTTTTTTATGTATCTTTTTTAATTTTTTACTCATTTGTTTGTTGTGGTGACTATACCTTCACCTTTAGGATCTTTTTGAGAATCAAACGTATCTCCAATATTTTCATACATATTTTTACTATTATCAAGTCCGTATTCAGTAGTGTGTGTAATTGATGCGGTGACTACATTATTAAGTTTATCCACAATACTTGGAACAGAATTGCAAGTGTCTTGTAGACAATAAACAATTCTTAAATTATCTTCATTTGTTTGTGGAGGTAATTTTTCATCATCATAATTTATCATAAGTTTTATTGGTCTTGAAAATTCAAGTCCGTCGGGTTTTATATCATACATTACTTGACCGACAATATGTTCTCTTTTTGTAGGAACGATGAATTCTTGAACATTTTCTACAATAATACCATCATATGTCACTTTTACACCAGCAGGAATTAGAAGAGTGGAGCGTCCATCATCAGAAAATATTTTTTGATCCTCAATTAATTTTGATTCTTCATCAAGAAGAAGATTTAATGTGCTTGATAATTTCATATTATAATTGAATCTATTTATTGTTTCACTATATTTTTCTTTTTGTATTTTTAGTGGCATATCTATATTTACATCAATATATTTATGCAGTTCAATAGTTGTAGTTATTTTTGGAGATTGAGATGTTATTTTATATTCATCTTTATTGAATTCATTAAACTCTAAACAGTAATTGATAAAATTATATGTAATTTCTTTATCTAATTTTTTATTATCAAAAAGTCCAATTTCATCGACAGATTTTCTAGTAACGAAAACAAGACAATCTTCTATTTTATTTGTTACTTCTTTTTTTAAATTAAAAATTTCATTATGTAATATTGTTTTTGTTTGTTTGTCTTCTTCATACTCATTATTTACATAGATAAGTACAATAAAAATTATTGCAACTAAACCAATACCAAAAGCATAGATTATTTTATTGTTTTTCAAGATAAGGATATAATCTGACTTGAAATATTTAAATCTTCTGATTCTTAATACTATTTACAGATTTCAAGTTTTACAATAATTGGACCAGAAAATCTATTAGTAGGATCTGAACCACTTCCTCTAGGTCTTGGAAGAGGTATTACACCAGGTGCTTCTTTTTCAGAATATATTGTACAGGGTTTTTCACTCGTTATTTCTGTTCCATCAACTTTATCCCACTTGTCATCTGGATCAGTTAATATATCATATTCTTTTTCATCTAAACTATCCTTAATAAGTATAGAAAATCTATATTTTTTACCCCATTCTTCAAGTGTTTCATCAAAAATTCCAGGCATATTTGGATCACCATTTTTGAGGAGCTCTTTAATATATTGACACGTATTTATACTGCCTCCACATTTGTCATGTATATCACTTACACAATATTTAACAATTTCTGAGAATGTTGTTCCACAGTCTTCTATTTTCATTCTCATTAAAGATGTAAGCATGTTTTGACCTAATTCAGCATCAGTAAATGATTGTGTAATATCTTTTTTTTTCTTGAGACTATTTCCAATCATGAAAAACATAGCAAGAACTAATATTATAACAATTAAAACGACTCCAAAAATTTCAAATTGTGCTTTTTTGTTTTTCATTGATATATCTCCAAAAATATTACTCCAAAATCATATACATCATTATTTGGATCATATATTGATACAGGAAATTGAATTAATCTTTTGTCTTTTTCTTTTATTGTCTCTTCATCAATTATTTGTATTTGTCTTTGTGGATTTGGATTTTCAGGATCATATTTTTCAAAATTAGGGTCAGTCCAACCTCTCTCTAATATTCTTCCATTGAATTTAGATATAATTATACTAATATCACCTAGGAGTGTTCGATAGAAATATTCTTTTTCTGGATTTTGTATTTGTTCTCTAAAAGCAGCTATTTTTTGTGAATCATAACAATCATGATATACAATACCATCAAAACTACATTGTAATTCAGGAAGGAAGTTTAATACTTGTGATCTTTTTATAATTTCTAAACCTTCAATTTCTCTTTGTTTTGCACGGATTCCTGTTTTTTGATATCCAATATAAAATATTCCAACTAATGTAAAAACTACAAAGAGTATTAATAAGACAAATGCTGTTTGCATCATTTCCAGTTGTGCTTTTTTTGATCTCACTTTTATATTAAATATTAGTACAACGAAATATTTTAACAAATATTTCGAGTTTTAAATTAGCTTTGCTAATTTAATAAATCATTGGACATGATTTTTGTTGAAGTTCGTCATTATAAAACACTAATCCATTTTCATAAATAAAATCGAATAATTTATTTAAGTGTTCTTCACTAATATCTTGCCGATTTGCAATTGATTGTATGGTACCTTCACTTCCAGAATCATACAGTAATTTTTTACTTTCTTCATAAAAACCTGAACATTCTCCAAGATCATTAAAATCTTCATCTGTTTTTTCAATATGTTCAATTCTGGAATTAAGCATTTCAGACATTAAGCTTAGTCTTTTCAATCCTTTTGCCATATTGCAATCATAATTATATGCATCTTGGGAATATATCGCACCAAATAATGTTGCTTTATTTAAGTAACCAAAAGAAGGTGCAGGAGGAGGATAAACTTCGTCAGCACTATCATCTCTTACAAATTCTTCACCATTATAAGTATAGAATTTTACTTCACCTGATCCATCAGGAAAGCTGAGTTCTGGTTTATTTGTATCATATTCATCTATTTTAAACGTATCTTCATTAGGATC
>JABHHN010000056.1 GCA_018671515.1 archaeon
AGCACATGCTTTAATTGGAAGTGAATTTGAGCATTTTGCATCACTTGATAAAGATACATTAGTGATTGCAATGACTCAATCAGGAGAAACAATGGATCTCGTTGAAGCACTTAAATATGCAAAACTAAAAGGAGCAAAAATAGCTTCAATAGTTAACGTACCTTATTCAACAATTCAAAGGATGTCTGAAATTTCATTAAATATTGTTGCAGGTCAGGAAATATGCGTTGCAGCTACAAAATCATTTGTGAATCAAGTCACAATTCTTTTGAGCATAGCAAAAGAATTTGGGTATAAAATAAATCTTGATACATTACCAAAAAGGATAGAGGAGACTTTAGAAAAAGAAAATTTATGTAAAAAAATAGCAAAGAAAATTTACAAAAATAAAGATCTTTATGTTCTTGGAAGAGGACTTAGTTATCCAGTAGCAAGAGAAATTGCACTAAAAATTAAAGAAATATCATATGTACATGCGGAAGGGATGATGGGTGGAGAATTAAAGCATGGTACAATAGCTCTAATTGAAAAAGGAACACCTGTAATTGGCTTAATTAGTAATGAAGATTATAATATGGTCTCTAATTTAAAGGAAGTTGGTGCAAGAGGAGCGAATGTTATACAGATAACTAATAAATTTGAAGGAGACATAAAATTAGAAACTTCAAACGATGGTAAATTTGGAATTCTTGCAACCATAATTGGACAGTTATTGACTTATTATATAGCATTAGAGTTGAAATTACCGATAGATAAGCCAAGAAATTTAGCTAAGAGTGTGACTGTTAAATAGTTTTTTATATCTTTATTTTTTATTTGTTTATTGTGAAACACGCTATCATTACTGCATGTGATAAAAAATATGGCAATTTTCTGATAAATCATTGGTATAAATCATTAAAAGATAATGTAAATTTATTCAATATTGACATAATAATTCTAGATTATGGGTTATCCAAAATTCAAATAAAAAAATTATTGAAAAAAAATATAATTTTAATTAAATGTAAAAAAAATGGTCATATTACATCAATTAGATTTAGAGATATTGCAAAAATTATAGAAAATAAAGAATATGATCAAATAATGTCCATTGATTGTGCTGATATAATTTTTCAGACTGATTTAGATGAATTATTTTCAAAAAATAATAAATCATTGAGGTGTGTAATTGAAGACCATAATCATTCTTGGGCATCAACAATTGTTGATTGTTATACAAATAGTATTTTTTTTAAAAAAATAGATGCAAAAAAAATAAAGAAATCTTTAAAAAAAAAGAATTCAATAAATGCCGGTATGATTGTTGGACCCAAAAATAAATTTTACAAATTATGTGTTGATTGTTATAGTCTTCTTAAGATAAAATCATCTTATGGTCCAGATCAAGTTGCGATAACTTATTTATTATACAGAGATGGTTTTACTATATTGGATAAAAAATTCAATTATGTTATACTTTCAAATAAGAAAAAAGAATTTTATATTAAAGAAGGAAGATTTTATTTTAATAATGGTGAATTAATTTCTATAGTACATAATGCAGGTTCTAAAGCAATTACACGAACAATTAAAAAATTTGGTTATGGAAAAAAAAGAAATATATTAAAAAAAATAACTTATAATGTACTAAAATCTTCAAAAACAATAGTTAATTCTATCTCAAAAAAATGATTTAATTTAATTTTTATCTAGTGTTGAAGAAAAAGATTATAATATAGTAAATATTACCAATTAAAATGAAATCAGTTTTATCAGCACTTGACCTTCATTATTTAATAGAAGAATGGAAATTATTAATTAATGCAAAATTGGATAAAGTATTTTCAAATAAAGAAGTTTTCTTATTTCAGTTTCACGCACCAGGAGTTGGAAAAAAATATCTAAAAATCATATTACCTTCTTTAGCATTTATTACAGAGCACAAAGAAGAATTTGGAGAAATTGATAATTTCTGTGTCAAATTAAGAAAAAGTTTGTCTGGTTCAAGATTAAGAAAGATTGAACAGAAGGAATTTGAAAGAATAGTTGAATTTGTTTTTGAAAAAAAAGATGAAAAATATAGTTTATTTATAGAATTATTTAGTACTGGAAATCTAATATTATGTGATAAAAATTTGAAAATTTTAATGGCATATAAATATCAAAATTGGGCAGATAGAACAATAAGAGGTGGGATAAAATATATATATCCTAAAAAAGAAATGAATTTTTTTGATTTTGATGAAGATAAATTTATAAAATTTTTATCTCAAGCAAATAAAAATTCAATTGTTGTTTCTTTAGCAAAAGATTTAGGACTCGGTGGAAATTATGCAGAAGAATTATGTGTTATTTCTGAAATCAATAAAATTAAAACTGAACTGACATCTGTGGAGATAAAAAGATTATTTGAAGGCATGAATGAATTATCTTCTAAAAAAATAGAAGCAGTATATTATGAGAAAGAAGGGATATTTCCATTTCCAATGAAATCTATTTCAGATTCATATGAATCTTTAGATTCTTTTAATTCTATATTAGATGATAAAATATCAAAGATTTTGGAAATAAAATATAAAGAAAAAAAGAATGAAAAATTTGATATAAAAAAAAGCCAATTAAAAGGCATCATTAGACAACAAGAAGCACAAATAAAAGGACTGAAAAAAGCAATTGAAGAAAATCAAAATAAAGGTGATTTAGTTTATCATAATTATCCAATGATTGAAAAAATAATTATTGATTTAAATAAAGCATTAAAAGAAAAAGACATAAAAGAGATTAATAAAAAAATTAAAGGTCATAAATTAATTAAAAAAATAGATACTAAAAATAAAGAAATTACAATTGATATTTCTTAACAAATAATTTTCAAAATAAATTTTTATAAAAAAAGGCGGACAGCGATTCCAATTTCCCGTAAGATTACAGTACAGTTGGAAACGTCGGCTATTTTAACTTCTGTGTTCGAAATGGGAACAGGTGAACCCAGCCACTATGGCCGTCCGAACCGTTGAAAGAATAATTTATTTATAAATCTTGTTGTTTTATACTCTTTAAATCTTCTTTTGAGTGTATTTTTACAATTTTATTTGTAGATAGATATCCTCTAAGAAGTTCTTTTTGAGCAAGTACTGGGAATACATTACCTTCTAAACTCTGTCCTGAATATTCTAGGATTTCAGGTTCTGCTATGAACATTGATGCAAAACCAAGATATATATCACTTGTCTTAGGTTTTTGAACAAATTCTAAAATATTTGCACCTTCTAGTTTTACAATACCTTTTTTGGATGGGTCATGTGTTACATTAAGGAGTAATGTTGCACTTCCTTTTCTTTTTAGATGGCTATTCCATAGTTCTTCTATATTTATATTATCAAAAAATAAATCTCCATATACTACCAGAAAATTTGTTTTAATATCTCCTTTTATTAATCTTAATGAATCTGCAGTTCCGGAAGATTCTGTTTCTTCTTTATAGATGATATTTACTCCATATTTGGATCCATTTAGAATGATGTTAAAAATAGAAGTTATAACATTGTGTCTAGCTACTATGTAAATATTTGTGAATCCTTCTTCTTTTAATTTTTTGATAGAACTTTCTATTAATGTAGTATTATTTATTGTTCCTGTCAATCTATATTCATTATCTGAAATTTTAAGATCTTCTTCAGGTCCACCTGCTAATATGACAGCATTTTTATTTTCACCAAGCGCCCTACTGACTAAGAGTTCAATTGCTTGTGATCTATTTCTAATATAAATATTATCTATTATTTCATCAATTTCATTTAGAGTTTTTTCATTAATAGTTATAGATATTTTTTTCTTCATTTTTTCATTAAATTAGGATTAGATATATAAAAGTATTGTAAAGTAGGATAGTAGTAAGATATTTAAATAACTGGTTCGTACTCAAGCAAAACAAAAATAATATAAAAAGAGGATTATTAAATTTTAAAATGGCAAAAATATGTGTAGTAGGGACAGGTTATGTTGGTATGATACAGTCAGTCGGAATGGCTAAATTAGGTTTTAATGTTATAGCAGTTGACATAGATGAAAATAAAGTTGATAAAATTAATAATAAAATTCCACCTATTTATGAAAAAGGTTTGAAAAAATTATTAGAAAAATTAGTTCCATCTAAAATGTCTGCTACAACAGATTTAAAAAAGGCAGTAATGGAATCTGATGTTACATTTGTCTGTGTTGGAACACCTTCTAAAAAGCAAGGAAGTATGTCAATGTATCAATTAGAAGTAGTTTCAAAAGAGATTGGAAAAATTCTAAAAAATAAAAATAAATATCATGTCATTGTTGTAAAATCAACAGTCATACCTGGTACAAGTGAAAACATAGTAGTTAAAACTATTGAAAAAAAATCAGGAAAAAAATGTCCAAAAGATTTTGGAATTGTAATGAATCCCGAATTCTTGAAAGAAGGAACTGCAATTGATGATTTTTTTGAACCGGATAGGATTGTCCTTGGATCAAATGATTCTAAAGCTTTGAAAATTATTAAAAAATTATACAGTTCTTTTAAATGTCCTGTTTTAGAAACAAGCTTAAAAGAGGCAGAAATGATAAAATATGTATCTAATGCATTTTTAGCTACAAAAATTTCTTTTATCAATGAAATTGGAAATATATGTAAGAAATTTGATATAAATTCAAATTTAATTGCAAAAGGTATTGGACTTGATAGGCGTATATCTCCTAAATTTCTTAAGAGTGGAATTGGTTTTGGAGGAAGTTGTTTTCCAAAAGATGTTAATGCATTAGTCTATAAAGCAACAGAATTAGGATATAATCCAAGACTTCTTAGATCAGTTCTTGATGTGAATCGAGAACAACCATTAAAACTTCTTGAATTATTGGAAAAATTAGGAAAATTAAGAGGTAAAAAAATAGGTATTTTAGGTTTGACATTTAAATCTGGCACTGATGATATAAGAGAAAGTCCTGCACTTAGTACAATAAAAGAATTATTGATGGAAGAAGCAGATCTTAACATATATGATCCTAAAGCAATGCCACAAGTAAAAAAAATATTTCCACATTTGAACTATTTAAAAAATGGTCAACAAGTCATTGAAGATAGTGAGATAGTTCTAATTCTTACAGAATGGCCTGAATTCAAAAAATTGAATTATGGAGATAAATTAGTAATTGATGGAAAAAATGTCTTTGATAATGGGAATGTTCCTAAGAATTATGAAGGAGTATGTTGGTAATTTTTTTTTAAATTTAATATTTTTATTTATGAAAATTAATTTTTAACCCTTATTTCAAAATCAATTTAAATATGTAATTTTTTTCTTTATCTTATTCATATAATATATAAAAATTTACAGTGAGGAAAATGGATAAAAAGAAAATATTAAATTTAATTTTAGCAATTATAATTGCATTTTTAGGTTCGTTTATTGTACCAAATACATTACAAAAAGGATTGTATTCTGGTGAAATTTATTTTACTCAAAATGAAAAGAATTTTAAGTTTGATTTTGAATTTATTCTTGATAATAACTCAATGGTAGAAGTAGTTAAGAATTATAATACTGAGGGCATTAATTTTGAATTTATTAAAAAAGAAAGTTATAAATTAGGTATTGGAGAAAAAATTTCATATAAAATAAAATTTGATTCTGAAGTTTCTGATATAAAGTCAAAAATTTTTAGAAATGATTATGAACAAATAATACCTCCAACAAAAAAAGAAAATGGATATGAAATTTTTTCAATGTATATTCCTTTTTATTCTAAAATTGTCATGGCATTATTGTTTTTTGTAGCATTTTTGTGGTTAACTGAAATTATACCATTATCTGCAGCATCACTTATTATTCCAATTGTTGCAGTAATCTTTAAAATAACTGATTCAAAAACAATTCTTGCACCTTTTTTTCATCCAATTATTGTGCTTTTTTTTGCTGGTTTTTTAATGGCTGAAGCAATGAAAAAAACAGGAGTTGATAAATTAATTGCATTAACGATTTTAAAATACTCTAGTTTAAAACCATCATATTTGATGCTTACATTAATGCTTTTAACAGCATTCTTATCAATGTGGATGAGTAACACTGCAAGTGTAACAGTAATTATTCCAATAGTTCTTGCAATAGTTAAAAGAATACAAAAACATACTAAAATTAAAAATTTTAATAAAGCATTAGTTTTAGGAGTGGCATATGCAGCAAGTATTGGTGGAATTGGAAGTGCAATAGGTACTCCTGCAAATATTTTGGCATTTACTTTTTTAAATAATTTTACGGATTATAATTTAGGTTTTCTTGATTGGTTTTATTTTGGTCTTCCAGTTGTAATAATTATGATTCCATTAACATGGCTATATTTAATTTATTCTTTTAAAGTTAGAGGAAAAACACTTTCAGTAGAATTGGATGAATCAATTGTAAAAAAAGGATTTAAAATTGGAAAAATTAATTTAAGACAAAAATTAGTTTTGGGAATATTTAGTCTTGTAATGATATTTTGGTTGACCGGAAAGATTCATAAAGTTCCTACTGCAATTGTTGCTCTAACTGGTGCAGTTAGTTTATTTTTCTTAGGAATATTAAATGAAAAAGATATAAATAAAATTAATTGGAATGCACTTTTGACTTTTGGTGGGGGTCTTGCAATTGGAAATTTATTAGTATTAACAGGTGTGTCCGATTGGATAGCACTAAAATTAACTGGATTAAGCGTTTTACCATCATTTGTAGTAATATTTTTTGTTGCAGCTTTAACACTTATTATTGGTGCTTTTATTTCAAACACGGCATGTGCAGCAATGCTTGTACCTGTAGCAATTCCATTGGCACAAGTTTTAGGTATTGATGTAAGACTTTTAGTTGGAGTTATAGCAATTGGATCAAGTATTGATTTTGCATTAATTGTTGGAACACCTCCAACAATGATGGCATATTCAACTGGGTTATTTAAAGCAAAAGAAATATTTAGAAGAGGAATTTTTTTAGATATTCTTGGTATTTTTGTTTTAAGTTTTGTATCAATTTGGGTATGGAAATTTTTAGGAATTGTAATTTAATTTTTTTATTGTTTTAATTTTATTTTTTTATTCTATTAAAACTTTACAAAAATAGGTATTTAATAAATTAGTAAATTTTATATATTATTTATAGTAAAGATTTATTAAATGATGAAAAAAGAAATTTTGTTTTTAATTATTTTATTATTTTTTCCTCAAGTTTACTCATTAAGAATAAATGAAATTATGTATAATCCAATAGATGGCAATGAATGGATTGAACTATATTATTTAGGAAATAAATCATTTGATTTAGAAGGATTGATTTTTGAAGATAATTATGGAATTGATGAAATAGTGTGTTGTGAATTTTTGGATGAATGTATTACACAAATAGAAAATAGTTCTTTTATTCTATTAACGGATCAGGATACGACATTATATGATGAAAACAATATTAGTAAAGAAATTATAAAATTATGTGTAGATGATAATTCAATAGGAAACGGTCTTGGAAATTCAGGTGATGAAATTAATATAACACAACAAGGGATACAAATTGATTTTTTAAAATATAATTATACAGTACAAAAAGGAAAAACCATTTCTTTGATAAATAATTCATGGATTGAAACAATTTCAACACCTGGAGAAAAAAATGTAATAATATTTAAAGAAGAAAAAGAAGACGAAATTGATGTAGAAAATTATGATGAAGATACAAGTATTGAAATAATAATTGATGATATTTTGTATGCAAATAATCAATATAATAATTTATTCAAATTGACAAATTTGAATCATATTTCTGGAAAAATATCCAATATAAATTTGACAATAATATATAATATTACAAAAAATGATTCAATAATAAAATATGATAATTTTTCTAAAACAATAAATTCTCACTCATCATCAAACACAGGAAATTTATTGTTGGAAAATGAAGGAAATTATACTCTTTGTGGAAAAATAATCATTTCTTCAATTAATGATACTAAGCTAGAGAATAATAAAATTTGTAAGGAATTTATTATAATTGATACATCCAATATTGATTGTAATGCTTCTTTAAATTTATTTTCTGAGAAATATCTTTACGATGATGGTGAAAAGATAGGGATATATCTTAATTTGTCAAATACATCATTTCCATATAAAATTGAATATTGGATCGAAGATTTATTTGGAATATCAATAAAAAATAAAATTCAAACAAATAATCTTAATAAAAAATCATTTACACCATCCATTTCTAATTCAGTAGATGTTTTTGTTATAAAAACAAATCTAACGTATATTGCATGTAATGATTCAGATATTGAAGATAATCATTTTGAGAAAATGATAATTGTAAAAGGTAAAAAAGAGTTAGATTCAAAGTTTAATATTGAAAAAATATATACAGGAACTGATGAAAGTTTAAAGTTTGGAGAAATATTAAGAGTAAAATTAAATTTATATAAAGGAAATTCAACAAAAACTTCAATAAAAGCATGGATTGAAAATTCAGATGAAGATAAAATAAGTAGAGTTACTTACATAAATTTATTTGATAAATATTCAAATAATGAAATGACTGTACCTATTCAAATTCTTCCAAATTGCAATGAAAAATTTAAATCAGGAAAATATAAATTAATTATTTCTGGATTGGATGAAATAATTTATCAGAAAGTTCAAATTGAAGGAATAACATCATCATTATGTATAAAATCAACTACAACAAAAACAAAAGAAGTAACTGTGGAAAAAGAAAAAATTAAACAATATGAGTTATTGAATTATGATGAAAAAATTAATTTGGGTGATAAATTAAAATCGAAAATAAAAATTACTAATATTGATGAAGGAGATAAAATATATACTATTTGGAGTTATATTTATAGAGGATCAAAATCTTATTCTGGCGAAAGAGAGAATAATAAAGTTGAAATAAGATTAGAGAAAGATGAGAATAATGAAATAGAATTAGAAAATGAAATAGATGAAGTAGAATCTGGAGAATATAAATTAAAAATAAAGATTTTAAAAAATGGATTAAAGACACCTTATGAATTTACAGAAAGTATAATGGTTGAATATTTAGATAAAAATGAAAATCAATATTGTCCTATAGAGATTGAAAAATCAAAAATAAATAGTTTTTATACACGTAGTAAAAAGTTTTCTGAAAATATTAATTTATATGTGACTCTTGAAGATTATTCAAAAAATAACACTATTTTACTTAATACGTATGAAGAAACAAAAAAAATTTCAATAAATTCTAAAAATATCAAATTGAATACATCAATTAAATTAGGAAAAAATATTATTCAATTAAAGCTTTTAGAAGATGATAAAGAAATAGATACATCTGAATTGATAATATATGCAAATGAGACAGATATTAATACTTATAATAATTTAATTAGTTTTTATTCTGATTATGATTTAAGTTTAATAAAAAAATTAAAGAATGTAACATTAAAAGATAATTTAATTACAGGAATGGCAACTGATGAAATTATTTATAATTCTTCAGGACAAAAAATGAAATCTCTTCTTCCATTTTTTATTTTATTGACTATTTTTTTAACAATTATTGGATTTATATCAATGAAAAAGAATAAATAATAATTAATAAGAAATATGTTAATAAAAACGTCTAATTAGAAAATCTTATAAACACATTTAAAAATTATATTTATATGAACGAAAAACAGATTAAAATTAAGATTAATGAAGGTTATCTTCACATTAGAGCTATAGTAGAAGTACTAGGAAATCCGAAAGATTATGTTGATGAAACACTTAAAGGATATGTAAAAAAAATTGAGAAAGATAAATCATTTCAAGTATTGAAAAAAGAATTTCAGGATCCAGTTGAACAAGATGATCTTTTTAGTGCATTTGTAGAACTAGAAATGCTTATTACGGATAGTATGTCATTACTTTCTTTTTGTTTTGATTATATGCCTTCCAGTGTTGAAATAATGGGACCTACAAAAGTAATATATGATAGTTTTGATTTTACTAATTTTTTAAATGATATGCAGGCAAGATTGCATGCTGTGAATATGGGAATTTCAGGATTTAAAGGAAAAAATGAAAATCTTATAAAAAATACTACTCTTTTAATGAAGAATTTTATAATTAGTATATTAAAAGAAAATACCAAGACTTCGAAAGAGATTTCTGATATTACAGGAATCAAAGAAGAGCAGATGGAAATACTTTTAAATGCATTATTAAATGAAAAAATCATTATAAAAAAAGGAGATAAATATTCTAAAAGATGAGTAATTATAAAAATCAAGTGGAAGCAATATTATTTGCTTCAGGTAGATTGATGGAGATTGATACTTTAATTAATTTGACTGGTGCATCTTCTAAAAAAGTTATCTCAAATGCAGTTGAAAAACTTATGGAAGAATATGAAAAAAGAGATTCACCTATGATGGTAGTTGAGGAAAAAGGCGGTTGGAAATTAACAGTAAGGGAAAAATATCTATCTTTAGTTAGAAATATTGTGTCTGATATGGAACTTCCAAAATCAGTATTGGAAACTTTAGCTGTTATTGCTTGGAAATCTCCAGTAATGCAAAGTGAAATTATAAGTATAAGGCATAATAAAGCATATGAGCATATAAAGGAGTTAGTAGAATTAGAATTTATTTCAAAAGAATCTTATGGAAGATCATATATGATAAAATTGACAAATAAATTTTTTAATTATTTTGACATTGAAGGAAAGAAAGATATTAAAGAAATATTTAAGACTATTCAGGAAACACCAGTTCAAAGAAAAGTTGACGAATTTGAAGGTTTGGATGTATATGAATCACAAAATAAAGAGAAAGAAAATTTAGAAAATGATGGAGAGCATATAGGAAAATTAGAAATATATGAGAGTTCAGAAGGGGAATTTTCAAATGAAGAACCTAAAAAAGATTTAGTTGAGGATGAAATTAGATCTCTGGAAGGAGAATTTAGTGATGAACCTCAAGAAAAAACAGATGAAAATTCAAATGAAGAGAAAGCAAAAGAAATAATAAAAGAATTTGATACTAAAGATTTTGATGAATCATTAAATAAAATAAGCGAAAATATTGAAAATGTTGGTCCAATTCAAGACAAAAAAGAAGAAGATGTTATAGAGGAAATAGAGAAAATTAATGAAAATTTAGATGAAGAATTTAAAAAAGTTGATTTAGAAAAAATTAATGATAAAAATTTTGAAAAAGAAGTATTTGTAGAAAATGAAAACAAGTCAAATCAAGATGATTTATCAGATGACCTCCCAAAAGGGTTAGAATCAGAAACACATGATGAAGATGTTGCAAATGATCTTTATGACAAGGCAAAAAAAGAACTAAATGATGACTCTGAAGAAAAAGAAGAAGAAATTAAAAAAGAATTTACTGAAGAAATCTAAATCATTCTATATTATATAAAATTGCGTAAAACTTATAAACCTTGAGTGTTATAAAAAGACTATGGAATCCTTCCATAATTATATGATAACTCAGTTAAGAGAATATATTTTGGCAGAGTTAAAAAGAGGAGCAAGCTGGGGAGATATAGAGAAGGCACTCTATAATGCAGGTCATCAGAAAAATGTTATTGATGAAGCTTTTTCAGAAATCAAAGAAGAATCTGCAGGATTAGATGCAGAAGAACCAGATAAACCACTAGAGAAAGATTTAGTTGCAGGAACAAAAGCAGCAATTGGAAACTTTTTTTCAAAATTAAAGACAGGAAAAGAAGTAGAAGAAGTAAAAGAAGAATATGCAGAAGAATCTACAGACGAAATAATTGATGAAGCAGTAAATGAGGCACATCAAGTTGAAAAAACTTATATTTTTGAAGGATATGTTTTCTTTTTATATCTTATAATATTAACATTTATTATATTATTTACAGCAGGTTCAACAGATGACGAGCTTATTTTGATAGTTCTTGGATTTTCTCCAACATTTCTAAATGCAATTCTTTCATTCACATTAGTAAAATATGCAAAATATGCTCCTATGTATATAATGATTCCAGTTCTTGCAAGTTCAGGATTTTATATAGTTGCTAGGTTTGCAGGAATTTCATTATTTAGTAATATGGATTATGAATCACTTTCTATTGTAAATGCAATACTTGGGATGTTATTTAATGTTGTTTTGATAAATATTGCATTTATGCGTCCAGAAGAGAAGAGAAAAAAAATAGAACAACCTCAAGAAAAAAAACATTTAAAAAAAGTGTATGAAGGAAAAAAAGAATTAGAAAAAGAGAAAAAAGAGAAATTTGTAAGTTTAGACGAATTACCTGTACAAAGTAATGTTACTTCTTCATCAATAAATAAATTTGAAAATCATATTGATGATTTAAAAAAAGAATTTAATTTAGTAAAATGATTCTTACATTAAAATGTCCTAAATGTCACAATACTATGAAGTATGCACCAAGAGATAAAAATATAACAAAAAAGACAAAAAGATGTGTTTATTGTGGTACGTCTTTTAAAGTTCATACAAACCCTAAAAAAAGCAGAATTTTGTGAATAAAATAAGACTTTACCCAAATCTTTTTAAATAATAGTATTATCTAATTTATAGAGAATAAAGGGCTATTTTTTTCTTATGAAAAATGGAAGCAGAAGATAAACCACAAAAAGATGAAAGACTGACGGATGTTTCAATTTCATCAGAACTAAAAACAGCATTTCTAGATTATGCTATGAGTGTCATAGTTAGCAGAGCACTTCCAGATGTAAGAGATGGTCTTAAACCAGTTCATAGAAGAATTTTGTATGCTATGCATGATATGAGTATGCATTACAATAAACCTTTCAAAAAATGTGCAAGAATTGTCGGAGAAGTATTAGGAAAATATCACCCACATGGTGATTCTGCAGTATATGAATCATTAGTAAGAATGGCTCAAGAATGGTCACTTAGGATACCTCTTATAAATGGTCAAGGAAATTTTGGAAGTATTGATGGTGATTCAGCAGCAGCTATGAGGTATACAGAAGCACGTCTTCAAAAAATTGCAGGAGATTTAC
Organism: archaeon; assembly: GCA_018671515.1. Classification (GTDB taxonomy): domain Archaea; phylum Nanobdellota; class Nanobdellia; order Woesearchaeales; family GW2011-AR15; genus JABHHN01. The sequence goes on from JABHHN010000056.1 coordinate 13,029, forward strand.
TCTCAGATATTGAAAAAGAAACAGTTGAGTTTAGACCTAATTTTGATGGTTCTTTAGAAGAACCAACAGTTTTACCAAGTAAAGTTCCAAATTTATTAGTAAATGGGTCTTCAGGTATTGCTGTAGGTATGGCTACTAGCATTCCACCTCATAATCTTATTGAAGTTTCAAAGGCTATTATTGCATCAATCGATAATCCTGAAATTGAAATTTCAGAATTATTAGATTATGTTAAAGGACCAGATTTTCCAACAGGTGGTACAATTGTTGGTAGGAGTGGTATTCTACAAGCATATATGACTGGACGAGGAAAAGTAAAAACAAGAGCTAAAATTGTTTATGAAGAAACAAAATCAAAAAATAAGTTAATTGTTAATGAAATTCCTTATATGGTAAATAAATCTAATTTACTTCAAGAAATAGCTAATGCAGTTAAGAATAAAGTAATAGAAGGCATTTCAGGATTAAGGGATGAATCAGATAGAGAAGGTATGAGGATAGTAATAGAATTAAAAAGAGACGCTATACAAGAAATAGTTGTAAATCAGCTGTATAAACACACTCGTCTACAGACAATTTCAGGAATTACCCTTTTGGCATTAGTTGATTATGTCCCAAAAGTATTGAATTTAAAAGAGATAATTACACATTTTATAGATTTTAGAATTGAGATAATTACAAATAGAACAAAATTTGAATTAAAAAAGGCAGAAGAAAGATCACATATTCTTGAAGGTTTAATAATTGCATTAAATGATATTGAAAATATTATTGAAAAAATTAGAAAATCAGAAGATGGTAATGCAGCAAGAGATAGATTAATGGAAGATTATAGTCTTAGTGATCTCCAGGCAAAAGCGATATTGGATATGAAATTACAAAAATTAGCTTCTCTTGAACAGGAAAAAATTAAAACAGAATATAATGGATTACAAGAACAGATTAAAGATTTTAATTCAATTTTATCAAATAAAGAAAGGATATTTGAAATAATAAGAAATGAGCAAAGTGAAATAGTAAATAGTTATGGCGAAGATAGAAGGACTGATTTTATAGATGATGAAGAAGATTATGAAATTGAAGATTTAATTGAACCAGAAGATATGGTTGTTACAATAAGTCATTCTGGATATATAAAAAGAATTCCAATGGACACATATAAGCAACAAAGAAGAGGTGGAAAAGGAATAATTGCTCAAGAAACAAAAGAAGATGATATAATAGAGCATATTTTTGTTGCAAATACACATTCATATTTACTTATATTTACAGATAAAGGAAAAATATATTGGAAAAAAGTCTATAAAGTACCTGAAGCAGGTAGGTATTCTAAAGGAAAAGCTATAGTGAATTTAATTAATTTAGACAAAGATGAAAATGTATCAGCAGTAGTTCCTATGAAAGAATTTAAAGAAGGCAATTATTTGATTTTTGCTACTAAAAACGGAACAGTGAAAAAAACAAGTGTTATGGAATATTCAAGGCCAAGACAAGGTGGAATCTGGGCAATAAATCTTGAAGAAGGAAATGATGTAATTGGAGTAGTACATACAGATGGAAATAAAGAATTGATAATTGCTACAAGATTAGGTAGAGCTGCAAGATTTAATGAAAGAGATGTAAGATCAGTATCAAGGAATTCAAAAGGAGTAAGAGGAATAAGATTAAGAACTGGAGATGAAGTAATTGGTATGGTTGTTGCAGAAACAGACAGGACTCTTTTAACAATTACAGAGAATGGTTATGGAAAAAGAACAAATATAGATGAATATAGATTGATCCAAAGAGGCGGAAAAGGAGTTATTAATATCAAAGTTGATGAAAGAAATGGTGGGGTTGTTGCAATTAAATCTGTTATTGACGAAGATGGTTTGATGTTTATATCAAAGAATGGTCAAGTCATAAGAACTAGTGCTAAATTCATTTCAGTAATAGGCAGAAATACTAAAGGAGTAAGATTGATGAGAATGAATCAAGATGATTTAGTTGTTGATGCAGCAAGGATTATCAATGATGAAGATGAGGATGAAGGATTAGAAAATGAAAGTGATAATTCAGATGACAAGACAGATTTAGAAGTTTCACAATCAGAAAATAATCTTGATGAAGAAAAATTAGAAGATAAAAATTTAGATGAAGAAGATCTTGAAGATAGTAATTCAGAATCAGAAAAAGAAACATCAGAGGAATATCAAGAAGAAGAGAAATTAGAAGAAGTTGAAGAGTCTACATCTGAAAATGAAGAAGAAACATCAAATTCAATAGATTTAGAACCTATAAAAGAAAATAATGAATTAGTAAATTCTAATTTAAGTAATTTAGATGATGAAGAAAAAACATCTATCGTAAACGAAGATTTGAATAATAATATAGAAAAAGAAAAAAATTCTAAAGATGATGTTCTAGAATATGAAGTAGATGATTCCATTTCAATAGAATATAATTTGGAAATGGATGGGACTGATTAGATTTAAATAATTAGTTTTAATACTCAAAAATATGAAAGCATTTTGTTTGACAAATTTAGGTTTAGAAAAGATTTCTATAGATGAAATTTCTAAATTAATAAAAATAAAAAATTCTAAAATAACAGGTTCTATAATTTCTTTTGATATTGATTCATTTAAAGATTTAGAGAAAATATATTATTATTCTCAAAGCATAAAAAGAGCATCATTACTTCTTTTTGAAACAGACATATCAGATGATTTTTCAGATATTGTTGAAAAATTAAATAAAAAAATATCAGAATCAAATTTTAATGAATTTATGAAAGAAAAATATAGATTCAAAGTAGAATGTATAAGAGAAGGAAGCCATCAATTTAAAAGCGTAGATATAGTAAGAAATATTTCAAAATCAATCAAAGATAAATATAAACAAGATACAGGGAAGGAAATTTTACCAGTATATAAAGGAGAGAATATATCTTTTTTAATATATATTAATGATTCAAAATGTTATTTTGGAATTGATTTTTCAAGTATTGATTTATCAAAAAGAGATTATAAAATATTTAATCATAATGAATCAATGAGTCCAACAATTGCTTATTCATTGATCAAGTATGCCAAAGTTAAAAAAGATAGTAAGATATTGGACCCGTTCTGTGGAACAGGAGCAATACCAATTGAAGCAGCAGTTTCTTTTTCTAATATTCCAATAAATAAAAATAAAGATTTTATGTTCAAAAATGAAAAATATTATGATGATAATTTAATAATTGAAAATAATGAGATTAGTGAAGAAGAAAAAAATATTTTTGCATTTGATAAAGAATTTCGTCATATTAGAAATGCAATTAAAAATGCAACAGTTGCTGGAGTAGAAAATAAAATAGAATTTAAAGAATGTGCAATAAAAAACATATCTAAAGAAAATTATTTAGATTTTTTTGACTTTATAATTACTGATCCACCTATTGATTCAAAAAAGAAGAGTAAAGAAACAATTAGAAATCTATATAAAGAATTCTTGAATCAATCTAATAGTATACTAAAAAAAAAAGGAAGGATTATATTAATAGTTAAATTAAATAGTATGATTGAAGAGATTATAATTGAGTCTGGTTTTGAAATAATTGATTCAATTTTGATTTATCAAGGAAAAGAAGAAAAAAAAATACTTAAATTAAAAAAGAAAAATGACATCTTGTGATATGTGTGGAAAGGACACTAAATTGTGTTCAACAAAAATAGAAGGGACAATTTTAAATGTATGTGATTCTTGTGCAAAATATGGGGAAAAAGTAAGAGCTCCAGTGCATAAAACAAAATATGTAAAACAAAAAAGATATTTTCCAGAAGAAGGAAATAAAGAAAGAATAGTTAAAAATTATGCTAGTTTAATTAGGACTAAAAGAGAACAGATGAATTTAAAGCAAGAAGAATTTGCTAAAATGCTTACTGAAAAAGAATCTATTATTCATAAAATCGAATCAGGAACATATAAACCATCAATAAGTATGGCTAAAAAAATAGAAAGACAATTAGGACTTAAATTAAGAGAAGAAATTGAAATTGAAGAAATTGAAATCAAAAAAACAAAAGGAAGTCTTACAATTGGAGATATGTTAAAACTAAAATAATTATTAAAAATTTTTTCTTAGAAATTTATTCTTTAATATAACTAAAAGCTTCAGTTACAATTTCTTGTTGCCATCCAACTTTTGCAAGGTTTTCTTTTATTACCATTTCTGATGAACCGTTTTTTATTGCAAAATGGATATATGCTACAATTTTATCCATGTCTTCATGTGGAACATGAACATCATGTAAAATAAGATCTATTAAACTTTTTTGCCACCCTACATTTATCAAAGTTTCTCTTATTTCTTGTGTTGATAATCCTTCAGATTTACATTTTTCAACATATATTTTGACTTCTTTTAATTCATCATCTGTTGCTACAGAATATTTATTTTGATATATTAAGAAAGTTACAATTATACCTATTACCATCATAAACAACATAGGCATTATTAAGTTTAAAAAATTTATAGGTTCTTTTTCTTCTTCATTTTCTTCTGTTATTTCTGATGTTGTGCTTTGATTAAATGCAACATTTCCTGTTATTTGGTCTTCTTCAACAATTTCTTCTTGAATATTACCACTATTTGCACTACCTTTAATTGGTTTTCCAACAATAGCATAATAACTAAAACCTGGACTAATAGCTTCATAATAATGATAGCTAGAATCTATATCTACGTCTTTAGTATTTAGGTGGTTCCAAATTCCATTATTGAATCTATATATCCTTATACTGTTTAAATCAATATTATTGTCACTTATCCATTTATTATTTACTTTGAATTTTATTAAATTAGAATTAATATCCTCATTTGAAACTCCGGTATGTGCAATTCTAAGGTATTGATATATTTTATCAGGAGGTGTAGGTAATGAATTTGGTAATTTTGATTCAACAGAAACTACTACTGTAACATCAGAATCAATTTTATTAATTACTGAAAATATTAATTGTGTTATTGCAATTTTACTACTTGAGATAAACATAGTTTTATTTCCAATTTGCAATCCTGTCCATATATTTGTAATTTTTGTTGGGGCTTCTGCAGGAGTATTATCTGTAGAAGAAGCGCTATCACTTGCTGAACTATCATCATTATCATCTTCAGTTGCTTCTGTTAGAGCACTTCCACTATAAGTTCTGCAATTATCATATGCATCACAAACTAATATTGAATATGCATAATTTGTATCATCATTTAAAGAAGAAAAAGTTCTACTATGAGAAATACTATAAGTTGTTTGTTTTTGAGTAGTTTTTGTAGCAAGAGAAACAGAATGATTAGCTGGTTCATTAGATGTGAAAGTAAAAGTTACAGAAGTGTCTGTTTTTGAAACTGAAAGGCTTATTGTTGGCGCGACAGTATCATTTACTCTAAATAAACTTTGAGATTTACCGATATTTCCATTATCATCAGTACAATTTATTGATAAATTATAAGGAAGACTAGCTACTAAATCTACGGTATCTGTAAATGCATTTGTATCTGTTTGAGAAAAGGCAGTTAAATTTGTACCATTTATTTGGTATGAACAAGTACTTACTATTTCATTTGTAGATGCATTTATATCTATTTGATAACCGCTGCTTATTTGACTTTCATCTTCAGGATCGCTGATAGTTATTGTTGGAGCAATTGTGTCATTTGTTCCAAATACTGAACTAAAATGAGGTACAAATACAATTGTGTGGTTTTCTGTATTATTATAACATGCAGATGTGCTTGATTCATAATATTCAATACCACACGTAGAAGTTATTACATTACAATTATCAAATAATGAATCTTCACAAAAATAGATTTCTTCATAGTTTGATGAATTTTGAGGTAGAATAACTTTTCCATAATAATCTGTTGTATCATTGAAAAAATCTGTGAAATTTTGTACAAGGACCAAATCTACAGCATCTGTTCCTAAATTTGAATTTATTTTTGATTCATAATTTGAATTAGAATCATAGAAATTTAAAATACTAGACCAGCTAGCATAAAATCCCGAAAAATTATATACGGTTAATGTTGCATTTGATGAGAAATTCACTTGTAGAGTCATATCTTGACCAATATCAATAGATCCAGAAATTGTATCTTTTGTTGAATTAGTAATATTTATACTTGTGACATCAGATAATGAATTATTTAAATTATCTATCCAATTATCAATATCTAATGTAATGTTGTTGTAGACTGTTATTTCAGATGATACAAGATTACCTGCTGTGTCATTTGCATAAATAGAAATTATATTTTTCCCTGCTTTTTGCACAATAACTGTCATATTATCTGTAACATTTGCAGTTGAGCTATTTAGTAAATTTTTTGTATTATTATTATTAAGAGTGTACCAAGTAGTATCTAAGAAAGTATCGTTTATTGAATAATTCAAATCAAAATAATTGTTAGGAATAATTTGGCTTTTATTTGGAGCATTTATTCCAATTACTGGGTCTGTAAAATCCACATCGTAATTTATTGTGCTTATTGCACTTAAATCAAATGAATTTGTACAATTAAATGTTAAATTTTGATTTCCTTCACTAACACTAACACTGTTTAATTCGTGTGTTGTATTTTGTGTGAATGATAATGTTGAATAACTATTTTCATTTATTCTATATGTACATGTTGCTAAATCATCTGTTGAAATGTTTAAATTTATTGTGCTTTGTAGGATAAATGAATTATTTTGTGGAGTAATTACTGTAATTACTGGATCTGTAGTATCATAAGATAAAATCATAGGCGTATTGTTTAACATTGAAAAAGTGCCTAAAGTAAAATTATTTATTTGTATTGTTAAGGTGTCAGTATAATCACTTGAATTGAATGTTAGATTTAGATTATCTACACCTGAATTTACTGAATTAGTATATACTTCTTCTCCATCTTTTGTTACGTTAATGTATGATGTTCCTGTGAAATATGAATCATCTTGAAGTTTTATTTGAGTTTCGAATAATCTATTTACTGTGGTATTATCATAGAATGTGGTTGTTTTTGTTGTAATAGATAAATTACCATCAATAGTTATAGTACCTATGTCATCATCATCATCTCCAAATTTAGTTATAGTTTCAATATATGATAATTGAGTTGCATTTATGCTTGCATTGTTGATAATTATTAAATCATCAATAATAGTATTGGATAAGGAGTTAACAGTATTTCCTTCAAGTTCTGAATTTGTAATTGAAACATTTTCAAACATACCTATATTTTCTAATCCACTAAAATCTACAGTTCGAAATGTTGAATTTAATATTGTAATATTTGATTGTGTTGTTGAGCTTAAAGAATATACAGAAGAATAAACATTTGTTAAATTAATCATTCTTCCAATATTACTGAGATTATAAAAATTTGAAGTTATATTTTGAAAAAGATTTTGTAGTGAAATTAATTCATTATCTATTGCATTGAAGTATATCCCTGTTGTATTTACATTTATCACATCAGCATTTAATCCTTCACTTAGATGTATTTCTTTTATGATTGAATCTTTGATGTAAGATGTTGAATTATCAAATGTGTAAATTTGTACATTATTAATTAAATTAATTAAATTTATGTTGGTTAGTGTTGTAGATGAATTTTCATGTAAATATAAAATTGGATTGCTTGTTAAGTCTGAATTAAAATCATTAAGCTCTATATTTGATAAACCATATGAATGAAAAATTAAACTATAAGTTGTTTCAGAAAAGTTAGAATCATCAATGTATAAAGAGCTTGTATCATAAAGTCTTGTAACTATAGATTTAGTTAAGAATATACTAGAATTCTGAGTTATATTTGCTGTACTATCATTAAATAAATCTAACCCAGAAAAGATTATAGTTGAATTAATAATAGTTAGATTTCCTGATTCTGAAATGTTACTATTACTGTTAAAAGTAAAATAAGAATTTTGAATTGATAAAGTTCCATTTATTATTGTTGATACATTTATTTCAATATTTTTTAAAATACAATTTACAGTATCAGTTGCATTTATTATCCACGTTCCAGAATCTGGAGGTGTACAAGTATCAATTACACTATATGAAAATAATTCTGTGGAATTTACATTACCTGTAGTGTCATTTGCATACATTTTCCATACATAATCTCCACTTGATAATGAAGGATAATCGTAATAATATTCATCTGTAGTATTTGTTGTTACACTGTAATTAGTTAATGTTCCAGTAAAATTATGTTCAATCCATACAGAATCTACTGCGATGTTATCAATCCAAGTGACATTGAATTGATATATTCCAGAAATTAGTTCTTCTCCACTTATCGGATAAGTAATATTATTTGACCAACCTGGTGCTTGGTTATCAACATTAAATGTATATAAACCACTTGTAACTAAATTATTAGTATAATCTTTTATCGTAATAGAAAAATTATGTTCACTTTGAGATAAACTACTTGCGTTATAGAAATATAATGTTTCATTTGTTTTATTAAGAGTATAATTAACAGTATCAAATGTTATTATTGCTGAGACTGTAGGTTCACTAAAAGTCAGATTTATGAATGTAAAATTAATTGTGATTGTAGATTCATTTGCAGGACCATCAATAGTTATTCTTGGTGAATCATCTATGGATTGTAGTGCAGCGCTTAAATTGATTCTAGGAGTTTTATTATTATTTTTGGTATCAGTAATGTTATCTCCAGTAGTTGTAAATATTTGTTTTATTTCATTAGGAGTTAATATACTTCCATTTTCAAGTCTTTTAAAATTTATTAATAATGCAGCTGCACCAGCAACATGAGGAGCTGCCATAGATGTCCCATCTAATTCACAAAAATCTTTATCTGTTCCACAACTAGAAAGAATACCACTTTTTGGATTGGTGATTATAGTTGAATTAATATTTTCACCAGGCGCATACAAATCTAATAAAGGTCCACCATTTGAAAAACTTGGAACACTATCTACATCATTACTAGCACCAATAGAGGTTACATTTGTAATACATGCAGGCCAAGAAATACCTGTTTCATTTCCACTATTTCCTGATGCAGCTATTACTAATATATTTTGATCAAGAGCTTCATTAACAGCAGTTGTAAAGGCAGTATAAGAACTATCACAAGCATCAGGATATGTAGTAGAAGTTCCAAGACTCATTGTGATTACAGAGATATTATAAGTATTTTTATTAGCAACACACCAATCAACAGCACGTAGTAAATCTGTAAAATCATTTGCACCACCAGTGCTATTAAGAACTTTCATTGAGATTAGGTTAGAACCATATGCTACACCACGAAATTGTGTGTCTGTTGATGCAATTATTCCTGCAACATGTGTTCCATGTCCATAATTATCATCTGGGTCTGAATTTTCAGTGCTACAATCATCATCTACACAATAATTAATACCACCAAGAACTTTACATGTTGGACCTAAACACCCTCCAAGAGCAGCATGTGTGTAATTAATACCTGTATCAATTACACAAATGGTTTCTTTTGAAGCATTTATTGTTGAATTACTAATATTTATATCCCAAAAAGAACTTGAATTTATTATAGGTGCGCTTATATCAAGCATAGTCTTTAATTTTTCTCCAATTTCAATTTTTAAAACGTTAGGATTATTTAGTAATTCATTTAGTCCATCTTGATTAACTATTGCTGTAAATCCATTTATTGTTTCAAATTCATGATCAATTTTTATATTATTTTTATTAAGAAAAGGAAGGATTTTCTTTTGTGCACTTTGAACTGTATTTTTTTTTTTATCTAATGAATTAATTTTTCCAATTGCAGAATTTGATTTGATGGTTGTTTCATCTTTTAACATAACAACGACTTTTATTTCTTTTTCATTATTTATTTTATTAAACACAGAAGTTTTTGCTTTTGTTGAAAAAAAATCGGCAGAATTAGTCATAGAACTAATCAATATAATACAAATTAAAATTAATAATATTTTTCTCTTCAAATTTATTCCCCAATTCTATCTTTAAGTCATTCTATCATCTATTTAAATATTGTGTCTTTTGTGACAAAACACTAATTTTATAAAAGATAAATCTTTTTTTTGCTTGATGAATAAAAGATGGAAAAGAGCTCAAGATTATGAGAAAAGACATAGAGTTAGGAATGAATTATCTGATGAAAAATTTATGGCAGTATTAAATTATCCTAATTTTGATTGGGATTTTTTTTGGAGTTCTGTCAATTTAAAAATGAATAAAAATACGACTCTTTTAGATGTGGGTTCTGCTGGAAAACCTGTTTTTATTAATATAAAAGAGGGAAATAAATATTCGATCGATCCTATGGTGGAAGTTAGGTTAAAAATACGGCCTATTTTGGTTGATTTATATAAAGACAATAACATTAAAGGATTATCAATACCATTAGAAGAATTTAATGAAGATGTTAAATTTGATGTGATATTCTGTTTGAATATGCTTGATCATGTATCTAATTATAAACCAATAATAAAAAAAATGGACATGATTCTAAAGGAAGAAGGATATCTTAATTTAAGGATAGATTTACATACAAATTCTATAACAAAATGGATTAAGAATTTTTTTCAACCAGAACCACCACACCCTCATCATTTTATGAAAAAAGATATCTTAAAACTTTTTTCAAAATACAAATTAGTAAGGTATAAAGTAGTTACTCAAGATATGAAAAAAAGAGTTAAAGATCTTGGGATAAAAAGAAAAAAGGAAAAATTATCTTATAGAATTAAACAATATATAGTAAATGTGGAAATTAAAAGATTTATAGGGGTTTTATTAATGACAATAATTAATTTTTTTACAAAATATAAGTATAAATATACAGCTACTTTTATTTTTCAAAAATAATTTTTTCAATTCTATTTTTTTTAATTTATATGATTAAATTAAGATTTTAAATTTATTTGAAAAATTTAATGCGGAATGCAGGGTTCCCTAGCGAACATAGTGAGTGGGTTCAGGAACGATAGTGACAGAACGTTCGAAGAATGTATGATAAATTTTTGAAAAAAATGCGGAATGCAGGGTTCGAACCTGCGTAGACACTAAGCCAACAGATTTTGAGTCTGCTCCGTTTGACCACTCCGGCAATTCCGCGTGAATTTTATGAACGAGGAATCCAGTGAATCTATACAATAGATTTTAACGTGATTCCGCGTAAAGCATTTCGAAAAGAAATAGAAAATATATTTAAGTTTAACTAAGACGATTAATTTCTGATTCAATATCTTTTAATTGTTCTTCTAATTTATTAATTTCATTTACTTTAGGACTTGAATTAATCTTTATTCTTTTTGCAGGTTCAATTATTCCAGCTCTTAAATTAGTTTTTGGAAGTTCTTCTTGAAGTTTAGTTATTAATAAATCTGTTTCTCTAATTACTGTCCTTAATTGTTTTATTCTTTTTATTTTAATGTCTCTAATTCTAGTTAATTTTTCATAAGATTGCATTGATTGAATCATTTCTCTTGAGCATTCAAGAAGGTTTCTTCTAATGTCAAGGTGATTATTTATTCCAACAAAAAATTGTTCTTCTCCCATTTTTAGTATTTAGGTTCAAAAAGTGTTTGATCAATGAAATTAACTTTTCTTTCAACATCGTGGATACCATTTTTCCATAATTCTAGTTCAGCATCTTCTTGATTTTTTAATTCATTTATTTTGCCTTGGATGGTTTTTGCTTCTTTAATTTTTTCTTGTATGAGGTCAATGATATCTAATATATCTTTATACTCTTCAATTTTTACAAAAACATTCATTCCACGTGATTCCATTTTTATGCACCTTTAATTTTTGAAAATTGTTTTATCTATGAAAATCAATTTTCTTTGTATATCTTCAATTGATCTTTTATAATCATTAAATTCATTATCTTTATTTTTTTTAATATTTTCTATTCTAAATAGTGTTTCATCTGATTCAGTTAGTTGTTGTTTTATATCAATGAAATTTTCAAGCATTTTTCTATAATCATCAGTTCTGACATATAATGGTTTTTTAACACCTTTATGTCTTTTATATTCAAAAGGTTGTTCAACATCTTCAATTACAATTCTTTTACCAAGGTATTCTTTTTCTAATTTTTCAAGTTCAAGAGGACTTAATTCACTTCTTAAATTTGGTGGAGGTTCAGGGATTTCCATATCTGGTATCTCTGGGAGTTCATCTGGAGCAGTACTTTTTTTAGGTCCTTTCATAGGAAATGAAGGAAGTTCTTTTCTTTCTATTGTGTGAGTTATAATTGGTTTTGTTTCAATATGTTTTATTGGTGTTGGTTTTAAGGTGTGTTCAGTTTTTTGAATTGGCTCATGTAAATCAAATTTAGGAACTGGAGGGATATTTGGCATTTTAGGAACATTTGATTGTGTTTGTCCAACTGGATGTATATTAATAGGGGGTGGTGATTTTATTTCTTCTTTTTTTGATTCAATTGGATTTAATGGTTGAATTTTATTTACTTCCATTAATGGTTTAGGTGGAAGACCATCTAATTTAGGTGGAGAATCTAAAATATTTTGTGGAGGTGTTAATGGTTGAACTGGATTATTTGCAGTTACATGAGAAGGTTTAAAAGGTGGCGGAGGAGGAAGCCCAATGCCTTTAACAGGTACTTTCTTTTCTTCAGTTTTATTCTTTTTTAGAGAACCTAAAAATCCCAAATCTATTCACCTCAAGATGATAAGCTTTGCATCCTTATTAAATCTTTTTGTACAACTTTAAAGAAGTAACATTTAAAAAATTTATTTTTATTTTTATTTTAATATTTGTTTAGTAAAAAACGAGTAAAATTTATATATCTTTTAAAATTATTTTTTTTAAGGTGATTATTAAATGAAAAAAAGTGGATTAAATTTTTTAGTGTTTTTAAGTATTTTTATAATACTAATTACTTCGGTAAATGCCTCTTTGACAGACGGTTTATCATCATATTGGAATTTTGATACAAATGTAGATGATGAAGTAAATGGCCATGATGGTGTATTATATAATGCAATTCCAGAAGAAGGTGTAATAAACGGAGCTTATTCTTTTGATGGTTTTGATGATTATATATTAGTAGATGATCATCCAGATTTGAATGTGGGTACAGGAGATTTTTCCATAAGTGTTTGGATAAAGGCAGAAAGTGGGTCAGGTGAAAAAATAATTGTTTCAAAATTCGGGAATGAATCAGGTCCATGGACTAGACAAATATTAGACGCTAGGCCTGGATACAATTTAGAATTCATTGAGGGAAACCTTTGGTTTCAAATTAGAACTTGTACTTTAATTGGAAATCCTTGCCCGGTGTATGGTGTGAAGACAATCAATACATATGATGATAATTTGTGGCATCATGTTGTTACCGTTGCAGATAGAGATACTTATTCAAAGATTTATATAGATGGGCAAGAAGTTGATACTATTTGTTTAGTACCTGGGTGTATATCTACTTTTAATTTGGACAACACAAATTATTTTACAATAGGAGATGCATTCAGAATTTCTAGCAATCATAATTGGGGTCTAGGGTTCGAAGGAATTATTGATGAAGTAGGATTATGGAAGAGGGCTTTGACAGAAGAAGAAGTAGCCCAATTATTTGAGAAAGGAATAGATAAAAATGTAAATCCGTTATTAGAGAAATATTCACCAATTCTGTATATGCAAGAGACAGAAAATTATTTTCCTATGATGATTGATAGTTTTATGGATTATTCAGAATTGAAGAGCTTTGATAATATTTTTTTTAATGATGATCCAACAACAATAGATGAGATAAAAGATTTAGAAGATTATGAATATTACATGGATTTGACAAATGTTGATATAAATAACCCTTTTGATTTTCCTCCTACTTCAGATTTTGAAAATTATCCATTAAACATATATGGTAGAGTTGTTGAGAGAGAAGATGGCTTTAAAGCGCTTCAATATTTCTTTTTTTATCCATATAATAATTGGTATAATAAGCATGAAGGTGATTGGGAAACAATTCAAATTATAATTGATAATGAGGATACTTTTGAAAGTGCATCATCAACTATTCATGGATTTACTATTGATACAACATATAAATCAGATTTAACATGGCATGATGAAACACATCCAATAGTTTTAGTGGGATCTGGAAGTCATGCAAGTTATTTTGAAAATTTTAATCCATTTAATTATGATTATGATATTTATTTACTGAATTTAATTACTGATTATTTCTCATTGGAAGATGTAGGAAAAAATGGAGTTCCGTTGATATATGAAGAATTGGATTTTGTTGAAAATTCAAAGCAATATAAAATTGAAGAAATCAGTGATGAAACAGATTGGATTAGTTATTCTGGAAGATGGGGTCAAATTCCAGATGTTTCTGATGTCAAAAAGTTTTTTGGAAGGTGGGGCCCATTAGGTCCAAAATATCAAGGATATAATTTACTATGGGATAGGTGGGAGAATCCATTTGTATTTGCAACAAATCCAAAATGGCATGATCATATAATTGGATTTTTAAAAAGCCCTGCAGATTTACATATTTATGATTCATTAGGAAATCATGTTGGTAAAAAAGGATCATTGCTTGAAGAGGAAATACCAGGATTAGTATATATTACAGATCCAATAAGTGAACCAGAATCATTTATGATATATGGGGAGGATAATTATACAATAGATATAATTGCAACAGATGAAGGTCAATTTTCTTTTGATTTATTTTTTTATAGGCAGGATTTTGGAGGTATTGAACTAACGTATTCAAATGTATCAATTCTTGAATGTTCAAGTGGAAGTATTTCTGTTAATTTAGAAACAAATTTTGGATTATTCATGGACTTTGATTGTGATGGTGAATTAGATGTTGTCATATATCCAGATGAAATTATTACAACTGAAGATTATGAATATGAAATTCCTAATGATTTTGATTTTGATGGGGTAGTAGATGAAGAAGATAATTGTCCAACAACTTTTAATCCTAATCAAATTGATTTTGATAATAATAATTTAGGTGATTTATGTGATAATCCTAAATATTATAAAGAAAAAGCATTGAAATTATTAGATGATATAGATTTTAATTCTCATTTATTGGATAACAAATTAAAATTTGCACAAATATATATTGAAAAAAGTTTAGATAAATCATTATGGGAAGATATATTTTCTCCTAATAAAAAATCTGTCTTTTTATATGAAAAATTAAGTGTATTAAATTTAAGATTCATAAATTCAAAAGAATATTTTGGAGAAATTGAAGAAGCAATGCAGTTACTAGCTAAAGCAGATGAATTAATAGTAAGAAAAAAATTAATTGAATCTGTTGATATTAATTCAAAAAAATTAAAACAAATAAATAAGTTTTATGATAAAGGAAATAAATATTTTATTGAGGGAAAATATAATTTAGCAATACTAAATTTCATGCATGCTTGGGAGAAATTAGAAAAAATATCTTGATTTTTTCATTAATGTTAAAAACTAATTTCTTTTCTTTTTTTTTATGCAGAAAAAAAAGCTAAAAATTCTTTTTATTTTTCTTATGAAATTTCCGACAAATCATGCAGTACTTACAAATGTTTATGCTGATTATTTAGGGAAGAACCATGATGTTACTTGGCTAATGCCAAGAGAAAAACAAGGAAAAAGAGAATTATTTTTTTGGAGAAATATTGAAGTGTTTACAACTAAAAAATTTAAGGAAAGAAATTTTTTATTTAAATTAATTAATTATTTTTCATCTTATTTTATGAAGAGAAAAATCTTAAAAGAATTATTTAAAAATAATAAATTTGATATAATACAGACAAGAAATGATCCAATGGACGCACTTTTAGCAATAAAATATTCAAAAAAGTATAGGATTCCATTTGTATATCAATATTCTTTTCCAATCTATGAAAAATTGATTTATACTGCAAAACATGGTGGTAGTGAATTCCCAAGATTTTTTTCATACATATTTGGTCACATTGGAAATTATTTAGTTCACAAAATTATTATGAAGAAGGCAGATCTCATTTTGCCAATAAGTGAATGGATGAAAAATGATTTGATTAAAAAAGGAATTCTTTCTAAAAAACTGTTTCCTTTCTCTATGGGTGCAAATGTGCCTAAATTATTAGTAAAAAACAAAGAAATATGTAATAAATATAAAATAAAGAAAAATGAAAAAATACTTATTTATTTAGGTAATATG
This sequence comes from archaeon, assembly GCA_018671515.1. GTDB lineage: Archaea > Nanobdellota > Nanobdellia > Woesearchaeales > GW2011-AR15 > JABHHN01. Next base: position 29,218 of record JABHHN010000056.1, read on the forward strand.
GATAAAACGAGAAATTTAGGTTTTTTGATTGAAGTATTTAGAAAATTGAAAATTAAGAAATATAAGTTTAAAGTTCTTATGGTTGGCGATGGAAAAGATAGAAATCATTTAATGAGATTATGCTCTGAATTTAAGTTAGATAATGTAATATTTACTGGAAAGGTTCCATACCAGAAAGTAAATGACTATGTTTCTGTTGCAGATATTGGTCTTAGCCCGTTTAATCCTCTTCCTTTTTTACGAACAACTTCACCTACAAAATTAATGGAATATATGGCTTTAGGAAAACCTGTAGTTTGTAATGATACACCTGAACAGAAGATGGTTATTGATGAGTCAAAAGCAGGAATATGTGTTAAATACGATGTGAATGAATTTGTATTGGCTATTGAATCATTATTTAAAAAAAATAAGAAAGATTTAGAAGATATAGGAACAAAAGGCATAGTATGGGTAAAAAAGAATAGAGAATACATGGTACTTGGAAAAAAATTAGAGGAACAATATATTAAATTATTTTATAGCTTCAATATATAAGCTAAGATTTGTATTTGAAACATCAAAGTAATTCGTGTCTCTAAGTGCTGGACATCTACTTTGCCCATATCCTGATCGATATGTTTCTGAAAAACCTGCTTCTTTTAGCATTTTGATAAGTTTTTCTTCATTCCACCAATTTATATGATGCCCTGGATTTTTTCTTTGGATTTGGATATCACATTTTTCGATTAATTTATTTAAGGAGTCTATATAATTCTTATTAGAAAAAATCTTTTTTATTTTATCATCATTTATTCCTTTCTTATTATAAATTGTAGAAAGTTGGCTTGCAAATGAATATAAAAATAATTGTTCTAAACTTTTATTTAAGTATAATTTTCCATTTTTTTTGAAAAACGACATATCTTTATTTTTATATGCCCAATAGGCAAGATCTATATCAGGTGTTGATATTCTGATAAATTGACCTTTTTTTAGAATTCTGAATGCTTCTTTGAAGAGAAACAATGCGTTTTCAGTAGTAATATGTTCTATTGTATGACTTGAATAAATGATAGATGCTGAATTTGAGTCAATATTTATTGGTTTATTAGATGTTAAGTCATAATCCATATCAAATGAATTTTCTTTATACCATTTACTATAATGGTCGATATTAGTCCAAAATGGGTGTTTGAAATTACCTGCCCCAATGTTATAAAATCTTCTATTTTTAGTGGCATCTTTACCAAATAGTTTTACATAATCATTATTTGAAAAAAATTTAGAATGAATTATTTTGTATCCTTTTTTTTTAAGTATTTTATTAGGATATGTTTTGAGCTTTTTAATTAATTTTTTCATCTTTTATATTGAAAAATGGATTCTTTAAATAATTTGTTGATAGTTATTAATATTTTTTTTATGGTAAAAGTTTGGCTCTTAATTTTAAAAATAATTCTATTGTTTCTTTGTTATAGAAGATTGAACCGAGTATATATTCATAATATGCTTTTATTTTTTGAATGGAGTTATATTTTTTTGAAATAGGATAACCTAATTTTTTCAAAAGTTTTGGGATAAAAATTTCTGTATGTATAATTTCTTTTTTTTTTTTTTCTTTTTTCCATCTAAAGCAAGAAGTAGGATCAAATATTTTTTTTATATCATGGAATGAAGAATTATTTGTCCATTTTACTCCACTATGTGAAGTGTGTGTTTTGTCAATACTTATATCTACCTCCAAAAATTTTTCAACCTTTTTTAATGTCTCATTAGTATCTAAAACAAGATCTTCAAATTTTAAAATTAGAAGATTTTTATTTGATAAAGATATTACATTTTCAATATCATTTTTCCATTCAAAAAAAGTACGATAATAATTATAAAATGCAAATCTGTTTTTGCTTGAAAGAAGAACATCTCTTGGATCTCTATATAAATATATTACTTTAATGTTTGTTTGATCTAATAATTTGTTTATCCATTTGCCAGTTATTGTAACTTTAGTTCCAATAACTTTTTTTCTCTCTTGTTTTTTTATTTCCTTTAATGAGATATTATAAAGTTCTAACAATGTTGAAAAATTGGTATTTAAATTTTCAAACCAATTTACTTTGAATCTTATGGCTTCTCCTTTAAGCTCAGATAGCATGATATTTTTTTCTCTTTCAGTTAATATCTTATTGAAATCTTTAATATTTATTGCGTGGGATGCTCTAAAAATTGTTTGAAGAAAATCTGTCCCAACATATATGTTTTTTTGAGAATTTAAAAAATTTGCAAAGAAAGTTGTTCCTGATCTTAGATAACCAGATATTAGAAATTCAGTCATTATTGCATTGTTTCTAAAAAGATATATTTAAATGTTTTTATAATTTGGTTCTTTTCTTATGAAAGAAAAACTTGAATTGATGATTAAATTGGCTAGACAAGCTGGTAATCAAATCATGAAAATTTATTCCAAAGAAAACATAATTAAATATGTTAAAGAGGATAATTCTCCTCTAACAGAAGCAGATAAGCGTTCTAATTCTGTAATTATTAGAGGATTATTAAAAAAATATCCTAAAATTCCAGTGATGAGTGAAGAAAATGAGCACAAAATTAATTTTGAAAAATGCGAAAAAATATGGATATTAGATCCATTGGATGGGACCAAAGAATTTATTAAAAAAAATGGAGAATTTTCAGTAAATATTGCTTATGTTGAAAATAAAAGACCAGTAATAGGAGTTATATTTTTTCCTGTTTTAAATGAACTATATTATGCAATTAGAAATAAAGGCAGTTTTTGTTTTAATGGTAGTAAAATTAATAATATTCAAGTATCAAAAAAAGATATAACTGAAGATATGGTATTGACTAGAAGTCGTTCACATGCAAGTGAAAAATTGTTGAAATTTATTGAAATATTTAAAATACAAAAAGTGTTAGTAAAAGGGAGTTCATTAAAAGGATGTTTGATAGCAAAAGGTACAGCAGATGTTTATATTCGTTTTGGAAATGTTCATGAATGGGATATTTGTGCAATGGATATTATTATAAAGGAAGCGGGTGGAAAAATAACTAATTTTAAAGATGAGGAAATAAAGTACAATAATAAGGATACTATAATTAATGGTTTTATGGTTTCAAATACATTATTACACGAAAAAATATTACAAAAGGTGAAAAATATTGACTAAAAGAGCTGTTTATATTGGAAGGTGGACTCCATTTCATATGGGACATCTAGAAATTATGAAAAAAAAAATTGAGCAAAAAGTACCGTTATTAATATTAATTAGAAATACACATTATGATTTGTATCCTCCTGATTTAAGGAAAAGAATGATAGATGCAGCAATGAGAAAACTTAAAGTGGATGCAAAAACACTTATTATAGATGATATAGAAAGTGTAAATTGGGGTAGGGGAGTTGGATATGAAGTAAATGAAGTAGATGTACAAACTGAAATTAAGAATATAAGTGCTACTGAAATAAGAGAAAGAATTTCAAAAAATGATAATTCTTGGAAGACTATGATTCCTGAAGGTGCTAATAAAGTTCTTGAAGATTATTTAAAAGAATCAGGTTTAGTAGTTTGGTTTACTGGGTTACCAAAATCTGGAAAATCAACAATATCTAGTTTGGTAAATTATAAATTGGAAAGGATGGGGATAAAGAGCGAAAATGTAGATAGTAAATTAATTAGATCAACTTTTTCTAAAGATTTAGGATTTACAAAAGAAGATAGGTTGAAAAATTTAGAAAATGCAAAATATTTGACTTCTTTTTTATCTAAGAATGGTGCTTATGTAATATGTTCTTTCATTAGTCCTTTTAAAGATGAAAGAGATAAAATTAGGAAAGAAATAGAAAAAAATTCTAATTTTGTAGAAGTTTATGTTAAAGCATCTATTGACATATGTAAAAAAAGAGATGGTGAAGGATTATATAAATTAGCAGAGGAAGGAAAGATTCAAAACTTTACAGGTGTTAGTGATCCTTATGAAATTCCTGAAAATTCAGAAATTGTCTTGGATACTGAAAAATACACTGCAGAAGAATGTGCCAATAAAGTAGTGGATTACATTTTATCTTTTAAAAAATGAAAAGGAATATAAGTAAAGAATATGGATATATAGATAAGGAAAAGAGATCTAAATTAATTGGATTAGATAATAATGTAATTTGGTTTACAGGTTTTTCTGGTTCAGGTAAATCAACATTAGCATACGAATTGGAAAAAAATTTAGTTGAAAAAGGAATTTTGAGTTTTGTTTTAGATGGTGATAATGTTCGTCATGGTTTAAATTCAGATTTGGGTTTTTCCTTAGAAGATAGAGAAGAAAATATCAGAAGAATAGCAGAGGTATCTAAATTATTTTATGATTCAGGGATTTTTCTTATTGTTAGTTTCATAAGTCCCTATAATAAAGATAGAGAGTATGCAAGAAAACTTATTGGAAAGGATTTTATTGAAGTTTATGTTAAGTGTTCAATTGAAGAATGTAAAAATAGAGATCCAAAAGGATTGTATAAAAAGGTAGAAAAAGGAGAGATTTTGAATTTTACAGGTATTAGTGATCCATATGAAATTCCAAAAAATCCTGAAATTGTATTAAATACTGAAAATTTGTTAATTGATGAATGTATTAAAAAATTACTAAAACATATAAATATTTAACAATTTTTTATTTTCAAGTAATATTCAATTCATCCAATCCATTTTCTTTCATTATTTCAAATAATATTTTATGAGAAAGGAATGATTCTTCAATGTTTGGCATCTTTGGTTTTTTATTTTCCAAAATTTCCATTATTGTTTCATCTGTAATCATGCTTACGTGCATTATAACAAAATCTTTTTCTTTGATATTTAATTTATTATCAATAACTAAATATTTTTCTTTGAAATCAAAGATTTTATAGATTTCATTTTTTAAATTTATTTCTACAAATTCTATTTTTTCTTTTTCTTCATTATCGAAATTGATTTGAACTTCGTGCATATCATCAAATTTTATAATCATATTTGCTGAAAAATCAAAGAATCCTTTTCTTTTTTGTTCATATGGTTCAAAAGTTTCAGAATATTGTATTTCATAATTTTTAGCATCTAATAACCAAGTGGCAAGTTCTATGAAATGGATTCCAGTACATGCGAAACCTCTTTTTTTTATTTGAATATTTATATTAACGTTTTCTTTTGTATTTAATATTGATTTTATTTGCATGTATAGTTTATAATAGTGTCTTCTGAAATTAAGATAAATTGGAATTTTATTTGTTTTAGATAATTCTATTATTTTATTATAATCTTCAATATTTTGTGTAAATGGTTTTTCAGTAATTATAGCTTTTGGGTTTTTTGAAATAACATCTTCAATAATTTGTTTTCTTACGTCTGCAGAAGTAGCAATTATCACAATTGTTTTTGAATCAATTTTATTGATTGTATTATCATAACTTTCAATCATTTCTAAATTTTTTATATGAATATTTTCGTTTTTAAGAAATTGTTTTGTATTTTCTATACTTTCTTTGTTTATATCATACCCTATTATTTCATATTCTATTTTTAGATTAAAGATTGCTTGGATATGTCTTCTGGCAATTCCACCAAGACCTATTATCACTATTTTTTGTTTATTCATTTTTATAACCACATATTTTATTTATTATTTTGAAGGTTTCTATCTGCTCTTCCAAATTTGGCATTTTTAGATTATAATCTTTTTGTTCAAGAAATTGCATAACTAATTTGTAGAGACCTGGTTTATAGTTTTTATCATCAGAATCTTCATTCTGAATCTGAATCCAATTAAATTGATTTTTTTTACAGAAATGTAATTCTTCTATTGGTGATAATTTATATCTACCTTCTTTTGTAGATACTTCAATGCTCCATCTTCCTCCACCAGTCCAAGTTGCGAAGTAACTAAATAAACAATTTTTAGTTTTTCCACATCCTACAAATATTGTTCCGCTTGGATGACAATCTAAATGTCCTTCAATCTTAGGTATTAAATCTATAGGATTTCCAATTATATCAAAAGCTGTGTCTATGACATGGATGGAATTACCAAGACCTTGGATTTTTATTATTTCTAAGTTTCTATTTGACTGAAGTAAATCTTTTTCTCTTTCAGTAAAATCAAAGAATGCACCAAGAGGACCACCATCTTTTTTTATATTTTCTTTTAACATCATTACTGAATTATATGATCTTCTATTATGTGCAAAAATTATTTTTTGATTGTCTTTTTTTTCATTTAGAATTTCATTTAATTCATTTATATTTTTTGATCCTGGTTTTTCAACTAATATGTTTTGAATACCGTGTTTTATGCAACTTATTGTTACATCTTTTGTAGATTCTATTGTTGTTGCTACAATAGCATATTTTATGGATTTTTTATCAAATAAGTTCAATGTTTGAGATCCGTTTCCATATCCAACAAATTCAAATTGTTTAGCAATTTCGTCTGCCTTTTTTCCATCTCTACCAACTACGATACATTCAAAGTCTAGATTATTTAAAATCTTTAAGTATTCTAAACCCATTTTTCCTGTTCCAAATAATATTATTTTTTCTTTCATTTTTCTCCGTTTAATTTAATTATATTTTTTGCTATTCTTTCTGCAGATTTACCATCTAGTTTATGGTAATAATATTTAATATCTTCATCAATGTTTTTTTTAATATTTTTTCTAAATGTTTTATCTTCAATCATTTTTTTTAATATTTTGCTATAATTGTCTGAATAATTGACATATGTAAGGCTTTTTGCTTCTGGAAATATAGAGTCTTTTTTATTAAATTTTATTACAAGTGTAGGTTTTTTTAGTGCCAATGCATCAAGGATTGCTGCCGAACCAAAAGAAATTGTAATACTTGCATTTAATATTGAATCGTAGAGTATGTTTTGGTTTTTATTTGATTGAATAGATTTGATTATTTCATAATCTTTGATTCCATTGAATTCAAGTGCATCTGAATATAAATATTCTTTTTTATCTCTAGGATGCATCTTAATTTTTATGTTTTTGAATCCTTTAAGACTTTCAAAAGCTTTTTTTAGAAATTCTGAATATTTTTTTTCACCATAATCAACATATTTATGTTGTGAAAATATAAGGATGTCTTTTTCTTTGCTTTTTTTATTTTTATATTTATTAATTACATCATCAATAAGATATGGTCCTACAGCTTTAATTTTATTATTATTAATTTTAGAACCTTCTAATATTTTTTGCTTGTCCGATTCACTAAAGACAAAATAATTTGTATTTGGAAAAAATTCATAGTATTTTCCATGCCACTGCGTTGCGTGTGCTAAATATATTCCAGGAATATTTTGCTTATAACATGCAGCTAAGGCACATCGTTCTCGGATTCCTGAAATAGTAAGAATTGAGCCAAGATTTTCAGTTTTTATTATCTCTTTAAATAAATAATAATAATATATGTTAGCAAAAATTATTGGAAAACTAAACAAAAAGTTTAGATCGTCTTTTACATAAGTGAATATACTTTGACCCTCAATTTGAAAAGCATTTTGCTTATTTTTTATATTTAAATTCTTCCATTTTTTATGGATTTTAATTGATTCAGAAATGCTATTTTTAAATATATTTAATGTGCTATAATCTAAGACTTTGATATAGTCCCCTTTATTCTTTGGTTTTTTCCAAGGTTTTAGTAATTGTGTTCCAACGATTATTAATGGTTTCTTTTTTTCTTTGATTAGTTCATCATATATTTTTTTTGTTCTATAAATATCAGTTATTTTTTCTTTAGAATTAATTTTTATTTCTGATTCATGCGTCAATATTCCAATCCTTTTTTTTTCTGTTCCATTTCTTTTTTTATTTTTATTAGCAAAAAGTGAAATAAATAAAAAGTATAATATTGTAAAATTTAAATAGATAGAAATTCCAAAATAGATGACTTTTGTTCTTAATTGAATAAGGAAAGATTCTTTTTTTTTGTTTATAATTGGTTGATATCTAGTATCGCTATCTCTGAATGGGATATTATAAGATAATGAGAAAAATCTGAATCTATGAAATGTCCAATAATGTATGTCTTTATCAAATGTCAGAAATTCATCGATGGTTTTATTTCCATTAATTTTTTTACATGCCCAATTAGACAATAAATCTTGATATTTTTCTTTATTTTGCAATATTGCTCTCCTCTAAAAATAAATAAATATAATAAATATAAAAATATAAGTAAAGTTATACACTTCTTAATTTATTTCTTATTGGTATTTCACTTTCATATACTTTTTTTATACCATCCCCTAGGGCTCTTTCTATTGCTCTAACTCTTTTGACTAAGAGCATAAAACCGTATGGGTCAACACTTCCACCGTGGTCAGTTCCCCACATTGATTTGTCAAGTGTGATATGTCTTTCAATAGAAGTTGCTCCAAGGGCTACTGCTGCTACTGTGGTAGGTAGACCTACTTCATGACCACTATATCCAATAGGACAATCAAATCTTTCTCTAAAATTTGGTATCACATTTAGATTAAGTTCTTCATGTTTTGATGGGTAAGTGGATGTACAATGCATGATGATTAAATTATCAATGTCAAGAATATTTACAGTATTTTTGATTTCTTCTATTGTGCTCATACCTGTAGAAATTATCATTGGTTTTCCTTTGGAAGCTGTATATTTTACAAGCTCTTCATCGGTTAGTGAAGCAGATGCAATCTTATAGCAAGGAGGATTGAATTTATCTATAAAATCTACACTTGGCTTATCCCAACATGATGCAAACCAAAGCATACCTTTTTCTTTACAGTATTTATCAATTTCTTCAAATTCTTTCTGCCCAAATTCAATCTTTTTTTTATATTCAAAATAAGTCATAGTTCCCCAAGGTGTTTCTCTTATTTTATCTCTTTCATGCTTTGGGACACAGATTTCTGGTTCTCTTTTTTGGAATTTAACAGCATCACAACCACAATCAACAGCAGTATCTATCAATTTTTTTGCAATTTCTAAATCTCCATTATGGTTAATACCTATTTCTGCTATTATTAATGTTGGAAAACCTTTGCCTACCCATTTATTTCCTATTTTTACTTTTTTTTCTTTTTTTGGAATTGACTCAATATTGAATTTATTTTGTCTGAAATTTAACCATGCAATTTTTATGGCTTCTGGTTTTCCAGAAACGAGCTTATTACTTTCTTCAACATATTTGTCAATGTCTTCAACCAGTACGTTTGGTAAAGTTACAGAATCATATCCTTCTTTTGGCATTTTATATCACCTGTACAGTACAACTTAGTTTAAAATATATAAATTTAACTAAAAATCAACAAAAATAAGGTCAAGTACAGTACTAGTACTGTACTATTATTTGAATAATTTAAAATATATTTGTTCACATAACCAAAAATCAAAGGGTTCATCAATTTCAAAAGAAGTATCATAAGGCATTTCATAAATTCCTATTTTTCCAAATAATCTGTTTTTTTCTTTAAGGAAGCCATCTGTTTTAAAAACATAAATAGAACCATTTTCTTTGAATTCTTTTTCTCTATCTTGTCTTCTTGGTCTGTTCTTAAAATCATAATTGAAAGATTGTGCAGAATCTTTTTTTATCTTCCAGATGAAGTGAATGTTTTCAGATACACTAAGACATGAATCCGAACCTTTATTTATCATCATTTTTATTTGATTGTCAATATCATCTTTATTTCTTAATGGTGATGTGCACTGTAATAATACTATCATATCTGGCACGTAATTTTCTTTTTCTTTAAGATAAGATATTACATGTTCAATAGCAGGTTCTGTTGGTGTTGTGTCTTGAGCAAGTTCATTTGGTCTATTGATTACTTCTGCTCCAAATTTTAATGAGACATCCTTGATTGCTTGAGAATCGGTTGAAACAATAGTTCTGTTAATTAATTCAGAATTAAGTGATTGTTCTATAGTATGAGCAATAAGTGGTTTTCCTGCAAATTCTTTTATATTTTTTCCAGGAATCCCTTTTGAACCACCGCGTGCAGGGATGATTGAAATTATTTTCATTTTATTTTTTTAATATCAGGTCACAAATTTCTCTGATAGCCCCTTCTCCACCTTTTTTTCTAGTAATATAATCTGAGATGCTTTTTACATCTTCATAAGCATCATTTACTGCGATACCTATGCCTACAAACTTAATACATTCTATATCGTTTATATCATTCCCTATAAAACAGACATTTTCAACAAGTAGGTTTTTTTTTTCAATTTCTTTTTGAAGAACAACTATTTTTTTATCAATACTTTGGATACAATCTATATTAAGTTTTTTACATCTTGCACTTACGACCTTATTTTTTTCTTTTGAAATAACTATGACATCAATGCCTGCTTTTTTAAGCAATTCTATTCCAAACCCATCACTTCTATTACAGATTACAGATTCTTTTCCATTTTCATCGACAATGACTTTATTATCGGTCATTACACCATCAAAATCAAGTACAAGCAATTTTATTTTTTGAAATTTTTTTATGTCCATCTTCTATGAAAAAGAGATATATCTATTTAATGTTTTCTGCAAAACTATCTTCTTTTAGTTTCAAAAATTTGAAATTGTTATATTTTGCATTTGTATAATCAAAATTTGATCCCATAGCGTCTCTTATTTCTTTTATTCCGTCTTCTATACTATGACTAGATTTGTATTTTAAGACATTACTTATTTTATCGAAGTTTACTCTATAATCTCTTTTATCAAAGTCTTTTCCATCAACATTCATCTTGCTTGGAATGATTTTATTCACTATTTTTCCAATGTCTAATATTTTGAAATTCTGATCATTTGATCCAATATTGAATATTTGTTTTCCTACTTTTTTTGTGGAAGCTTCAATGGCAAGTACATATGCATCAGCTGCATCAGCTACATGAAGCATTGGTCTCCATTGATCACCACCAAAAATTGAAAATTCTCCTTTTCTTATTGCTAATGCTGTTAGAATATTTAGTACAAGATCAAATCTTGGTCTAAATGACCATCCGTATAATGTTCCCATTCTCATAATTGTCGGTGAAAAATTATCATTTGCAAGATTCATTATTCCATTTTCACTGTTAATTTTGTCTCTTGCATATAATGAGACTGGATTTAATTTTGAATTTTCATTTAATATTTTATTTCCATGTCCATATACACTACAACTGGAAGCAAAGATGAATCTATTTATTTGGTTATATTTACATATGTTAGCAATATTGACTGTGGATAAAAAATTCTGTTCAATAGTATACTTAGGTGATATTGAACATGCTGGATCGCCAACAATTCCTGCCAGATGAACTACTGCATTTATTCCAGTTGCAGCTTTTGCTACAACATCTATGTGTTTTAGATCACCTTTTACAAATTCAAAATTTGGATTATTTTTGAGATTTTTTATAGAATCATTTCCATATAAGAGATTATCTAATATTCTAACTTTGTGTCCTCTTCCAAGAAGTTTTCTTGCTAAGATGGAACCAAGATATCCTGCACCACCTGTAATCAAAACAGATTTAGTTTTATTATTATCAAGAATTAAAATTTCATCTTTGAATTTTTCTGCATTGATTATGTCAATAACTTTCTTGTTTTTATCAAGGACAGGTATTTTAATATTTCCTTTTATGGGACAGTTTTTAAGTTCTTTAATTATCTCTTCTTTTGTTTTCTTATCATGTATAACAAAAGGTTTTTTATTGACAATTTTAGAAATAGGTTCATTTAATGAAATACCTTGAGATATTGCATCTCTTATGTTTTTATCAGTAATTATTCCAAATAATTTATTTTCTTTAATGACAATTGATATACCTTCACCTGATATATCAATTTTTTTCATGACTTGAAATATATTTTCATTTGGTGTTGAATAAAGAAAATTTTGTTCAATGTCAAATTTTTCTTTTTTTCTTTTTGTTGATTTGTATATTGCAACAATCTTACCTTTTTTATCTAAAAGGGGGATGGTACTTTGATATCCTAATTCTTTGGCTTTATTATTTAATTTTTCCTTTGAAGTTTTTTTTGTTCCTGAAATAAATTTTTTGTTCATTATTTCATTGACTTCATTATCAAGGTTTATTTTGTTTATGAAGGCTCTCCTAAGATCTCCACCAGAAATTATTCCAACTAGAACATCTTGTCTATTTACGATGAATACTATTCCATAAAAATTAATTGTAGGTATTATTTCTCTGATGAGTGCATCATCAAAGTGTTTCATATTTTTTATTTCCATAATCTTATCAACTCACTTGAAAAATTTATTTATTGAGGCAATCATATAGTCTAATTGATCTATACTCATATCAGGATAAAGTGGTAAAGTTAGAACACAATCAGAGAGATTTTCAGTTATTGGAAGGTCTCCTAGTTTGCATCCGTATTTTTTTATATTTATTGTCTTTAGATGAATAGGCATAAAATATACTTTTGTAATTATTCCTGATTCTTTTAGGTGATTTTGTAGTGCATCTCTTGTTTCTTTATCTTGTAGTTTAATTGTGTACATTTGGTAAACTTGAAAATGACCTGGTAATTCTACAGGGATTCTTATTTCTTTTATTTTTGATAGGCTTTGACTCAGATAATGTGAATGTTTTCTTCTTAGAGTTATAACTTCTTCTATCTTATTAAATTGTGAAAGACCAAGTGCAGCAATCATTGTTGGCATTCTGAAATTGAATCCTGCTTGTATGTAATCATTATCTTTTGTTGAAGAAAAATAATCTTCTGCTAATTCAACTCTTCCATGAGATCTAAGGAGCTTAGCTTTTTGATAGACTACTTCATCATCAGTAATAATCATCCCTCCTTCTCCAGTAGCAAGGACTTTATTTTGGCAAAAACTAAATATTGCAGAGTGTCCAAATGTACCAATTTTTTTCTCATTGATATGTGATCCAAGGGATTCTGCAGAATCTTCAATGAATAAAATATTATTTTCATCAGCAATTTTTCTTAATTCAATAGTGTCTTTGCCTGGAAATCCACCATATTGAATTGTGATTATTGCTTTTGTATTTTTTGTAATCTTTTTTTTAACATCATTTACATCAAGACCAAAAGTTGAGGTCTCTGATTCAGCAAAAACAGGTTTTCCTCCTGCAAGAATAACTGCATTTGATGTAGCAATAAATGTAAAAGAAGGTACGATTACTTCACTTCCTTCAATACCATGTGCAAGAAGAAGCACGTGGAGTGCGGATGTTCCTGAGTTGAATGCAAGTGCATATTTTGTTCCAACATAATCTGAAATTTTTTTTTCAAATTCTTCAATTTCAGAGCCAACTGCCCAATATGTTCCTCTTTTGATTATGTTTGTCACAGCATCAATATCTTGTTGATCCCAATGGGTCTTGAAAAGTGGTATTTTTATTGTCATATTATTTTGCCCTCATATCTATATAATGGAAAAAAATTATTATTAGTAAATTCATTTTTTTTAAATTTTATATTAATTAAAGTATTATAAATTTCTTTGTTGAATATCAAATTTGCAGTATAGTATCGCATAAAAATTGTTGAGAAGTCTTTTTTAAATAGATAGAGCGTATCATTTTCATCTTTAGAATTCCCACCACCAAGCAAAAGAATATCACAATTTTTTCTTTTGCCGAATTTAACTGCTTCATTGATTATTATTGTAATAGGATTATACTTTTTAAATTCATTTAAGCTTGCTGATAAGTGATAGTGCATTTTATTGTCTTTGAAAATAAAAATTGATCCACCAATGATTTTTTCACCTATTTTTGCTATCAATAAGATTGAATTTTCATTTAAGTTTTCCAAAAGTTTTTTAAAATAATTAAATGGAAAAAAATATTCTTTTTTTGAATTTTTTTCATTCATCTTAGTATTATAAATTTCCCAAAATTTTTTTATTTGGTTTTCATTAGAGGCTATTTCTATTTTTATACCTTGTTTAATTCCTTTTCTTATTTTTTGTCTTTTTTTTTTTTGGAATTGGTTAAATATTTCATCGTAATTTTCTTTTAAATTTATACCAACAATTTTGTTTCTTTTTGTTATTTGGATATCATTTTCAAAAAATATTTGATTGTTTAGGATTGGATTGAATCTTAAAAATAGTGAAACATAATTATTTAACGCACAGTATTTATTGAATTCAGATAAAAATTTTTTTATTAGTACATCATTAGGATTATTAACTATTGGGCCAGAATATCCATATGGTGATATTAAATCATAATAATTGTCAAGAGTTTTATTGTTAATATTTACATTTATTTTTCTTTTTATAATGGGCATTAATATAGATTTTTTTTCATTTTTATAAAATATTAAAAGAGGCTGCCCAAAAAATGAATTATTTTCATTACTTTTATACATATTTAAATTGTAAATATTACAATAATCAAATGTGTTGTATATGTCTTTGTTATATGATTCATTGATTAAAGAATCCCATTTACTTTTATCTTCAATTATTTTTAAGATTTTATTTCCCCTCTAAAATTTTCAAAATTTGTTGTGTTGCTTTAAGGTAAAAAGTTCCATCACCATAAGGATTTATAATTTTTTTTATCTCGTCTTTGAATTTTTGGTCAGTTAAAGCTTTTGTAAATGTTGAATCAATATTTAGAAAACTATCATCTAATTCTAAAACATTGTTAGCTTTAAGTCTATTTTTTTGTCTATTTCCAACAAGAATAAATGGTTTTCTAAATGATGGCAATTCAATTATGCCAGAACTAGAATTTCCAATCATCAAGTTACATATATTTATTATTCCTAAATAGTCTTCTCTATTTAGATTTTTATGGACATTTAAATTAGAATTATTTTTTGAAAAATTTAACAATATTTCATTAATCTTTCTTCCACCAGAATCTGAATTACCATAAATTGCAATAATATTATATTCTTTGTTTTTGAAATAATTAAGCAATTTTTTCACATTTTCAATGGATTTTTTTATTTCTTTTGTATCAGGATGAATCATAAATACTAGATTTTTTTTTGATAAATCAATATTATATTTTTTGCAGGTTTCTTCTTTTGAAAGATAATTTTTTAAATAGATATCATCCAATCCTGGCTCACCAAAATTAAAAATTTTTGTTTTATCCATACCCAAATTAATAATTTTTGAAAAGGATTCTGAATTTCCTACAAAATGATAATCTGAAAAAGAGGTCACAGCATATCTTATTTTGTTGTCAATAGATCCTGATAAGTCGCCACCACCTTGATGAATAATAGGTATATTCAAAAATGCACCTGTTAATGATCCAACAAGTGATTCAGATCTATCTCCTTCAACAAATATAAGATCTGGATTAATTTTAGATATTTCTTTAATAAAACCACCTAGCATATTTTGAATGCAAATTAGCATGGATTTTAGGTCATCATTTTCAGGTATTCCTGATGTTGAACTGTATTTGAAACCATCATTTATTATATTATTAATAGTATTTCCAAATTCTTCTTTAAGGTGCATTCCAGTTACTAATATATGTAAATTGACATCTTTTCTTAATTCAATTAAAGTTCTTTTCATCAAACCATAATCTGCTCTACTTCCTGAAATATAGCATACGGTTTTTATTTTATTTTTCATAGTGTGTTTTTTCCTATCTTTTTTGAGCTATTAATATTGAATAACTCATTTGTTCTTTTTCGTTTTG
>JABHHN010000057.1 GCA_018671515.1 archaeon
AAAGTTGAGGAACCTAAAGTTGAGGAACCTAAAGTTGAGGAACCTAAAGTTGAGGAACCTAAAGTTGAGGAACCTAAAGTTGAGGAACCTAAAGTTGAGGAACCTAAAGTTGAGGAACCTAAAGTTGAAGAACCTAAAGTTGAAGAACCTAAAGTTGAAGAACCTAAAGTTGAAGAACCTAAAGTTGAAGAACCTAAAGTTGAAGAACCAGAAGCTGAAAAAAAATCAGCTGATGAAAAGGTAGAATAAAATGTCAAGATATAAACATCCGTCAAAAAAAGCAAGAATTGCAAAAGCAATGACACAGACAAGATGGGCACCATTTTGGACAGTACCTAAAATATATGGTTCTAATAGAAGAGTCCATCCAGGAAGACATACACATGTTAAGAGAAACTGGAGAAGGACAAAGATAAGGGCATGATTACTATGGCAGAAACAGAAAGAATTTATAATGTTCCATTAAGACAGGAATTCAGGAAAGCACCTACTTATAAAAAAGCAAAGAAGGCATCAAAAGCATTAAAGGAATTTATTGCAAAGCATATGAAGTCTGACGATGTAAAAATAGGAAGGATTCTTAATATGAAAATATGGGAGAGAGGAATAAAAAATCCACCTCATCATGTCAAAGTAACAGCAATCAAAGATGATAATGATGTTGTCAGAGTTGAATTATTTGGTTATAAATATGAACAACCTACAAAAGAAGAAATCGAAAGTCTTCTAAAAGAAGAAGAAAAGAAGCAAAAACCTTCTAAGAAGAAAACAAAAGAAGATAAAAAGCTTGAAGACGATTTGTTAGCTGATGTAGACCAAATTACAGGTAAAAGGGATAAATCTTCTCCTAAAAAAGAAGTTCCTAAGGTAGAAGTTAAAGCTGAAGTAAAAGAAGAAGTTAAAGTAGAAACTTCTAAAGAAGAAGCTAAAACTGAAAAACCAGTAGAAGCTCCTAAAGAACCTGAAGTAAAAGAAGAACCAGTAAAAACAGAAAATTAATTATATTAATTTTTTCTAATTTTTTTTTAAATTTTTTTAAATACTTATTTAGAAAGTAATTTTTCTATTTTTTTAAGACTTGAGTCAATAGCAAAAAATAGATTTTTGTCTGTAATGTTGCATGTATGTGATTTTCCACCTTTTGTTGCTTCAGTATTTATTTCAAACTTTTGATTGTCTTCAATCTTATGAATTGGTTTCATAGTTACTTTTAATCTTTCATAGTCACTATGATTTTCAGAGAATTTTTTCACATAATTTCCTATTATTTTTTTAAGAACAAGCATTGATGCGTGATCTATGTCTTTAAATCCTACAAGTGTAATATTACCGCCTAATTCTATCATCTGTATAATATATAATGTTATTTTGATTATATAAATTTTGTTATTTTTTTATGTATGGGAAAAAATTACTTATTTTATATGTCCAATACAACTTGGATCATGAATTTTCCATCTTTTTCTTTTATTTCCATATCACTATAAGTCATTGCTTTGATATCACCGTGAGTTTCATAATTCTTTGCTTCATCTCCACTTAATGTCGCATGGATTTCATAACCTTGATCATCTTCATTTATGGTCAAAGTATTAATTTTTGTTGCAATAAACCCTTCAGTATCAAGAAGAATTATTAATTCTTCCATGAATTCATAAAGTAATGTCATTAGTTTTTTTGCTTTAGAATTTACTTTGAATTTTAAAACTGGTTTTACATTATCTATATCAACTATTGAATTATACATTGCGAGAGCAGAATTAGAAAATGCTTCTTCTAATGAATCACCATATGCTTGGAATTTTATATCTGCAGTATGATCTAGATATCTGAATTTCATTTTTGTATTTAGTATGGTTCTATCTTTACATCAGTTATATCTATTTGTTCAGGTTCATCATTTTGATTATTATTCATAGTTGGTTTTGTCTCATCATTTCCAAATATATTCATTGAACTTACACTAGGTGTAGCGAAATCATTTGGAATTGTACTTGATGATACTTCTTCATCTATGAATTTTTTTAAAAATTCAATTGCTTTTTTGATGTCTTGTACTGAGTCTTTTTTTGTATCTATTTTTAGTTCTACCATTTTAAATATCCAATATTTTACCTTCTTTACCTACATTTATTACTCTTGTATTTCCAACCATTTCTTCAATGCCTTCTGCTTCGTGAACATGACCACAGATTAGGATGTCTGGATGAAATGTATCTATTGCACGTCGCAGTCCAGTACTTCCAGGGAATATGTCTGTTAAATCTTCCATTTTAGTTCCAGATGGATGAACATGTGATATCATAATTTTTTTTCTCATGTCTTTTACTTTATCATGACCTTTTTTCATTAATTCAAACATTTCATTTTCTTCAATTTTGAATAATCCAATATTTGCTCCACCAGCACCAAATATTCCAACATCTCCTGATTTTATAGAATAACCATGAAGATTTGTGACTCCATATAATTCTGCTAAGAAATCTGCAGTTGCAACAGTTTCATGATTTCCAGGAATCAAAACTACTTTTTTATTTCTTTTTACAAATGGACCTATTAAATTATCTGTACTCTGTTCATTATATGTGATATCTCCAGCTAGAACAACTAGGTCAACATTTTCCTTATCTGCTTGTTGTGCTAATTTTTCAGCTTTTCTCATGTCACCATGAATGTCTGAGAATGCAAGGATTTTCATTTTTTTCCGCCAATATTCATTTTTATCTATGTTTTATCTTATTATCTATAAAGTTTACTATTGTTGAAGGTTTTCCATTTATCTCTCCATCATATATTATAAAATCTACTTGTTTTTTTATTTCTTCATCTAAATCATCAATAGATTTCATAAAATCTTCACCAGTCTTATTTACTGAAGTTGTTACAAATGGTGAATCTAATTCTTTAACTATTTTTGAAAACCAATTTTTTGGAATTCTTACACCTAAATTTACTTCAAAACTCACATTATGTGCTACTGCTTCTTTATTTTTCAATTGAAATATGAATGTATATGGTCCTGGAAGTTTTTCTAACCATTCATCTGATTTTTTAGATGTTTTGCAATTATTTTTTATCCAATCATTATTTGGTGCAATTATAGAAAATGGTTTATCGTATCTTTTTTTTATTTCTCTTACTTTTTCAACTGCTATTTTATCTGTTGCATTACAACCAATTCCATAAATAGTATCTGTTGGATATATGAAAACAAGAGGTTCTTTTTTGATTCTTCGTCTTATAATCTCCCATTTATTCTTGAATTCTTCCTTAGTAAGTATTTCCATTAAGATTTAGGAATTGTTTTTAATATATATTTATTTGTGAAAAGAAAGAAGTATGTTTTAAAATTATTTTTTTATTTTTTTTGATCATTATTTGCAAGTGCGATGCACTTGCTCTGTAGGAAAGAATTTGCTTGCAAATTCTTTACGTTAATGATGTAAAAATTTCATTATAAATAGTTGCTTCTAAAAAATAATTTCATTCTTTTAAAAATTAAAAAATTATGCGTTGATATAACCAATCATCATACCTGCATCATTAGGGGATATTAATCCTTGATTGAGGTATTCATTGATCTTATATTCTTTGTATGTATCTTCTTTGAATAAATCTTGTAATATATTCATTCTATCTAGTGTTAATCTATTTACTTTTCTCATTTTTATTACCTCTTATTTCTGCTTGTCATTGTTTTTATTTGTCTGAAAAATATGTTTTCTATAAATTCATGGTTGTCGTGCATTTGTATCACCTAATTAATCTAATTGGTAATTCTCTTTATATACTCTAGGCGAAGAAATGTCTAGTGAATAGAGGATAAGTTTATTTTTTTAGAAGGTAGATTGATGTGTCCAGTGAACTTTATCAAGATAGATTTAAAAATAATCAGCATTTTCAGTATCTCTTGTGGGCCAGTGGTCTAGCTCGGTATGACATCCGCTTGACTTGCGGAGGATCACCAGTTCGAATCTGGTCTGGCCCATTTAGTTTTTTTATATCTTATTTTAAGAGAATAAATGTGCATTAAATTAATAATGTTGTTTATTTAATTATAAATTTTTGATCTTTTATCAATATCAGAAATTAAAATTTCTTTATTTTCAAAGAATACAATATATAATACTCTATATTCACCAACTCTAATTCTATATATTTTTTCTTTTTTTCCAACAATTCTTTTTGAATCTGATGGAATGGTTCATTTTGTAATTCTTTAATTTTACATATTATTCTTTTTGATATTGATTTCTCTAATTTTTTTAGAAATTTATTACTATAAGAACTAAGGAGTATTTTAAACATTTTTTAGTCAGAATTTTCTTCTTCAAAATCATCAAGTGAAGTAGATTTTCCAGCCTTATATTCTTCTACGCTTTCTTTTAGTCTTAATTCTTCAGATGGTTTTAGAAGCATATCTGAGTCAATCATGTGCTTTTTAATATATTTTATATCTTCTTTTATTGTTTTAATCTCTTCTACAAGTTTTTTAATAGCTTCTGTCATAAAAAATTAAATTATTACTTTCTATAAATATTTTTTGAAATAGTTTTCACGATGTTTTGAGTGAAAATTCAATTATTTTTTTATATCTTGTTTTAAAAGGAGAAAACTTTGAAAAGTTCATCTTATAAAAAGATGTTTAGTCATTACAAATCCTTTTAGGATTTTACATTCCTAAACTCAAAAATCTTTGATTTTCAATGTTTAGTCAATTACAAGTTAAAAAACGAACTTTTCATTCTTAAACCCAAAAATCTTCGATTTTTTAAGGAATAGTCATTACAAATTCTTACAGAATTTTCCATTCCTAATGTCAAAAAATTTCATTTTTTAACATATCCCAACTAAGAAGTTCTTATATTAATTCTTTTAACTTATTCTGATAAATATCAATATCTGCTGTATTTAATCTAGAAATAAAATCAAGGATATCAGATGAAAACTCTTCTGCTTCTTTTATACTTTTAATTACTTCATCCTTACTAATAGTAAAATTAACATAATATTGTTTATTAATTCTTTCTTCTTTTGCAAAGGATATGTTAGAGTTATCAATTTCAAATAATTTTTCAAGTAAAATGATTGAAGCACTGTGATTTTCACATTTGATTCCAATTCTAAACAGTAATGCTAGTAAAACATTATACATACAATAATAGGACATAGAGACAGAATTTTCTAATTTTTCATGTTCAAGGAGAATTTTTGCAGATTCTAATGAATCATTAGATTTTTGAATATATGAATTACAAATGTTTTCACTTGGCTCAATTACTTGAATTTTATTTTCTCTAAATAATTTGCTCAAAAAATTTATTTTTTTCATAATAACTTTCAATTCCTTTAATTATTACATGGTTATTTTCTATTTCTTTAATTAAATTACTATTTTTATCATATGTTCCAATTTTAATGGATAATTTTGAATCAATTTTTTCAAAATAATTTTTTATAGGTTTATCTTCTGTTTCTATATAAATATCTATATCGCTATTTTTAGAAGATGTATTTTTGGCGTATGATCCAAATAAAACTGCCAATGAAACCTTATCATATTCAATTATTTTATTTATAATTTTTCTTAATCTCGGGTATAGGTCTATTTTTTTAATTAATTTGTAAGATTCAGTCATATAAACATAATTTTTTGCTTCAATACTTTTTTTTAAAAAATAGACTTTATTTTTCCCTTCTTGATTATAATCAATAAAATTATTTTTTTGTAAAATATTTAATTTTCTATTTATTGTCATGTGGTTCGTATTTAATCTCCTAGAAATGTTTCTAGCATGTTCTCTTTTTTTTAAGAGTATGTCTATGATTTCAAATGATGTGTTTTGTTCCATGTGTAACATATTTGTTACAATTAATATTTAAATCTTTCTATGATAACTTATTTTCACGATGTTTTGAGTGAAAATTAAATATTTTTTTTTATCTTGTTTTAAGAGGGAAAAAGCTTGAAAAGTTCATCTTATAAAAAGATGTTAAGTCATTCCAAGTTCAAAAAAGAACTTTTCATTCCTAAACCCAAAAATCTTTGATTTTTTAGAGGGTGCATTGAAATATTTGAGAAATCTTTATCATGAGTTAATATAATTCTATTTTCTTCATTTGCTTTTTTTACAAGTAAATTGTCATTCAGTCCTTGAAGTTTTTTTTCTTTTAAATCAATTACATCATGATTTAGGCTCCTTAATGTTTTAATCAATGAATTAGAAATATTTTCATCAGCTAGAAATCTCATGCAGCTATCTCATTTTTGTCAGTAAAAATGATTTCTTCTTTTTTTAATGATTTAGAAGCATATTCTATTGCAGAGAGAATATCTTCTTTAGTTAGTTGTTTGTACTCTTTTAGGATTTCTTCAATTGACATTCCAGAAGCAATTAAATCTAAAATAAATTCAACTGAAATTCTAGTTCCACGTATTATTGGTTTTCCAGATAATATATTATTATCGAAAATTATTTTATTCATGGTAAAACTGAATTATTTGTGGATATAACTATTTTTTGAAATTTTTTCCACGTTTTTTTTTAGTGAAAATTAAATATTTTTTTAATGATGTTTTGAGAGGAGAAAACTTTGAAAAGTTCATCTTATAAAAAGATGTTTTTCATTACAAGTTAAAAAACGAACTTTTCATTAAGATGTATAAAATAAATGATTTTAATTAATTTGAAATATTAAGGAAAAAATTATAAATAAGTTAGGCAATCTAATATTATATGGATACAATTGAAATTTCAAAAAACCAATTTGAAAATATAATACAAGAGAATGAACAACTTAAAAGAGAAAATGAACTTCTTAGAACTGGAAAAATGCAAAAATTATATAAAAAAATTTTAAAAATACAAGATCAACTTAAAAAAGGAGAAATATATACTCGAGCAGATTTAAAATTTTAATTACTTTCTAAATCTTTTTTTATTTTACCAATAGTCTTTTTTTGTTTTTTTCCATCTGATTTCATTTCAAAATCAATTAAATAAGCTTGTTTTTTCTTTTCATTTATAGTATAATATACTCTTAATGGAGGAGATTTCATCTTAGATTCATACAATGCTAATTTATTTGAGAGCAGTTTACCAGATAAAGGGCCTAATAATTCAATTTTATCAAATATTTTATTTAAAAGGAATGTAATGTCTTTTTTAGAATGAAGTTTATTTAATTGTAATAAAACATCTTTTTCGAATATAATTTCATAATTTTTCTTCATCTTTATATGATTTTAAATTTTAGCCTTATAATTCTTTTGATTTATTAAAATTTCATGATGTTAAGTCATTACACATTTTAGGATTTTACACTCCAAATCTTCGTTTTTTTAGGGAATAGTCATTACAAATTCTTTAAGAATTTTCCATTCCTAATGTCTAAAATTGGAAATTTTAAACACATTTAAAAATTGAAAATTTTTTGTGCCCAAAAAACATTTTTAATGTTTTTTAGGGTATCCCAACTAAGAAATTATTATTTTAATAAATCTTTAATTTTTAATAAATATGAATCAATACTTATTTTATTTAATTGATTTATTTTTTCTTTAAAATCTAAAATAAATTCTTTACATTGCTTATAATTTTCTTGTAATTTATCATCATCAACATATTTTAAATAATATTGTGCATCAATTCTTTTTTTTTTATGTTCATTAATTATTTTTATACTTTCTTTTCCTAATAGTTTTTCACAAAGAGAAATTGAACATTCATGGTTTTCACTCTTAATCCCTATAGCACTTAAAAAAGCATATAAGGCATAATATTCTGAATAGTATATCATGACACTTGCCCAAAGATAATCTTTTTGCTCAATTAATGTTTTAATTTTTATCAAAGTTTTTAATGATTCTTCAATATATGAATTGGAAATATCTATATTTTTTTCTTTTAATTTTAGTCCATTTTTTAGTTTAAAACACCATTTTATTTTATCTATTTTGTCCATCTCAAAATATATTTAGTAAATTGACTTGAATTATTCAATACTATGTGGTTTTTAAATATTTCATTTATTAGTGCACTTTTTTTCTCTATATTTTTTTCAAATTCATTAAAAGTCATATCTATTTGGTGTATATTCTGTGTGGAAAGATGATCAGGAAGTAATATTTTTTTTTCTGAAATTGTTAATATGTCTATGTCACTATTTTGGTCATTAGTATAATTTGAGAAACTGCCAAACACAACAGTAATTGAATTCTTATCTTCATTTATTTTTTCAATAAATGTTTTTAATAGAGGATTTTTATCGATAAAATCAATTGTTTTTTTATTTTCTGCAATTTCGATTTCAAAAATAATTTTTGGATTGGTTTTATTTAATCTAAAAAATTTATTTTTTCCTACTATGTTTGATAGGATTATATTTTCATTTTCTAATATTTTGATATTATTTTGGATGGTTTTTAAGGGAATTTTTGTATTTCTATGTATCTCTCTTAAAAATAATTCTTTGTTTTCTTTTATCAGTAAATTAATTATCTTGTATTTATTAGTATACATATGTATCAAAAATGATACAACTTATATAAATATTTCTATTTTGTAAGTTTTCACGTTGTTTTGAGTAAAAATTAAATATTTTTTTTAATGTTATTTTAAGAGGGAAAAAGCTTGAAAAGTTCATCTTATAAAAAGATGTTTAGTCATTTCAAGTTCAAAAACGAACTTTCCATTCTTAAATCCAAAAATCTTCGATTTTTTAGGGAATAGTCATTACAAATTCTTTAAGAATTTTCCATTCCTAATGTCAAAAAATTTCATTTTTTAACATATCTCAACTAAGAAGTTTTAATTTTATCAAAAAAAGTATAAAAAAACATACTTTTTTCACGATGTTTTTAG
>JABHHN010000058.1 GCA_018671515.1 archaeon
CAAAATTATTTGCAAATGATACAAAAGTAATTCATGCTGATATTGATCCAACTGAAATTGGAAAAAATGTTGGTGTCGATATACCAATTGTAGGAAATGCAAAAGATGTTCTTAAGATGTTTGTTGAAACTTTTAAAAAATTATCAACAAAAAAGACATACAAAGATTCTCCATGGGTTAAGAAATTAAAAGAATTAAAAGAAATAAGCCATGCAAATGAAGAAAGAGATATAAAAGGTATGCATCCTGCAAATGTATTGAAAATATTTAATAAATATAAAAAAGAAAGTGATATTGTTGCAACAGGTGTAGGTCAACATCAAATGTTTGGAGAACATTTCCTTAATTTTACAAAACCAAGAACTTGGATAACTTCTGGTGGTGCAGGAACAATGGGTTATGGTCTTCCTGGAGCAATGGGAGCAAAAGTAGCAATACCTGAAAGTGAAGTTTATGATCTTGATGGTGATGGAAGTTTTCAGATGACGTCCCAAGAATTAGCAACTGCAAAACAACATAGAATAAAAGTAACACCAATGATAATGAATAATGGACATTTAGGTATGGTTAGACAATGGCTTGAAATATTCAAAGAAAAAAGATATTCTGGTGTTGTCTATGGCGATAGTAATCCTGATTTTGTCAAATTAGCACAAGCACATCATCTTGATGGATTGCATGTAACACGTGAATCTGAAATTATTGATGCATTAAACACTGCTAAGAAAAATGAAGAAACATTTGTTCTTGATTTTCATGTAGATAAAGAAGATAATATATTTCCAATGATGCCACCTGGAAAAGGATTGCATCAAATAATTGGTGGAAGCCATGTATTTAATCAATCATGGGAGGATGTTAAAAATGTTCGGTGATAATATAAAGAGGCTAGATCCTCATAAACATAATGTCGCATTGCTTGTCAATGATGAACCAGGAGTATTTGCAAGGATTTCAAATCTATTTATGAAAAGAAATTTCAACATTGATACAATAACTGTTGGAGCTTCTAATATGAAAGGAATGTCAAGAATAACACTTTCTTTTATAGGTGATGATATCCAATATGAACAACTTGTAAAACAATTAAATAAGCTAATTGATGTTGTAAAAACTACAGATTTGCCTGAAAGTAGGGCAGTCATAAGAGAGCTTGCTCTAATTAAAGTCAAAACAAAATCTGAAAGGGAGCAAACTCAAATAATGAATTTTAGTAATGCATTTAGAGCAAATGTTGTAAATGTAGGACCTAAAGAAATGATTGTCCAAATAACAGGAAAAACTACAAAAGTTGATTCATTTATTGAACTTGTAAAACCAATGGGAATTGTTGAAGTCGCAAGGACTGGTGTTACTGCAATGGCTAGAAGTAACAATAATTTCGAAAAAGTTTAGTTTTTTTAATTTTTGTTTTTATTTTCTATTTATTTTTTTATTCTATATTAAAGCCAATATTTATAATGGATTTTATGATTTGAATTATTTATCCTTAGTTATATTCCAGCCACTGTTTTATATTTATTAACAGTATCAATTAAGAATTTTTTTAGAATTTCTGCATCTTCTTTTTTCAAATCTGGAATTAAAGGACCTATATTTGTCTTTCTAACTGGTATTGCTTCTCTAGCTGTTTCTATTGAAATTGATTTTATCCCTAAGACTCTTTGCCAAAAAGTTTCATAAATAATTACATGTTGAATTTTCGAATAAGGAATGTTTTTATCAAATGTTGATATTACTCCTCCTTTGAAAATAAGATCTTTATCATCTAATGAATAGTTTAGTGATTTGTAATAAATGAATTTCCAGATAACTTTTATCGTAACAATTAGTATTGCTATGAATCCAAGTACAGAAAAACCAAAAAGCAAACCAGAACCAAGGGAGGATAAATCATTGCCTATCAAGTTTTTTTTGGAAGAAACAACAAAATAAAAAAATAACCACGAACTAATTACTCCAAATAATACTAAAATTAAACCAGAAAAGAAATCAAACATGATTCTCTTTGTTATTTGAATAGGATAAGGATTATTCATTTTCTTTATGTATATCATCCATTATTAGTTTTTTTATTGCTTCTGAATTGGTTTTGTTTAATCCATCTATATGAGAAAGACGTCCTGAAATCATAGTAGCGCTACTTACATGAAGATCATATAAACCAAATATTCTATCTAATATGTCTTGATCTACATGTACATCTTGTAATCTATTAAGAGGAAGATTAATTTCATTTCTAGTAAAAACTCCTTTTTTAACAATTAATGTATTTTCACTTAAATTATAAGAATAATATTTTAAATAAAAAATTTCATAAATATAAGTTAATATTAGTACAATAACACTAAATATTATTAAGAATTTAGGACTAAGTATAATTTTAGTAAATGCATTAGCTTGTTCTATTGTTGTTCTTTTGATAGCTACGGATAAATATAAATAAACTAATGCTACGATAAGAACAATCAAATACCAAAAGTATTTTAATATTGTTTTTTTCAAAGGCTTTCTTTTTTCGAGTGGGTATTTTTCAACTAATTTTTCCATTTTTATTAATTTAATTTTTAAATATCTTGTTTTATTTTTGTTTCATTTAAATAAATTACTATAAAACTAATAATAAAGTAAATAAATGGAATAAATATTATTCCTAATTTACCACCTAATAGAGCAAAATATCTAAGTATCTTATTTGGTCCAAATATAATAGTTGGAACTAATAAAATAATTTGAGATGGAAACAAAATTAATGATTCTATTCCAGTATATCTCAATACAATTTCAATAGTTGCGTTTTTTGTAAAATGATAAATATACCTTAATATTATACTTGGAATTGTAATAGTTGCAATTATAAAAGCTATTATAAAAGCTCTTAATGCAATTAGTTTAATTTTTATAAAATACCTTTTATATGATATAATAAAAAAGTAAAGAAGAAAAGAAAAGAAAAAAGTCATTGTAATAATTTTTGGAATTTGTTCAAATAAAGTATTTACCCCTGGAAATGATGTTTCAACAAAAAAAAAATATAGGTTTGTAAAAGTAAATAAAAAAGAATAGATAAATGAACTTATTAGACATTTTAAATATAATTTCATCATATTTTACTTTATTTAGTAATTATTTAAATTTTTTGTTTATGTATTAACGATATATTTTATATACAAATAGAGCATTACATTTTTTATGATTAATATATTTAATAATAATAACAAGGATAGTTTATAATCCATTGTTGATTCTTTTTTATTAAAACATATATATAGGTGATGAATTATGAAAACAATGACTTGTAAACAACTAGGTGGAGCTTGTGATATAAAATTTCATGCTAACACTTTTGATGAAATGGCAGAAATGAGTAAAAATCATGGAATGGAAATGTTTCAGAAAAATGATATAGAACACTTAGAAGCTATGAAAAATATGAAAGAAAAAATGAATGATCCTAACGTTATGAAAGAATGGTTTGAAAGTAAGAAAAAAGAATTTGAAGAATTACCAGATGATGAGTAAAAAAATAATACTTTATGTAGCAATGAGTCTTGATGGATTCATTGCCAAAAAAAATGGATCTGTAGATTTTTTAGATAAATATAATGAAAGTGGTGAAGACTTTGGTTATTATGAATTTTTAGATTCTATTAGTTCTGTAATAATTGGGAATTCTACATATAAACAATTTGGAGCACCATATAAAAATAAAAAAATATTTATTTTTTCAAGAAAAAAACATGAAAATAAAAAAGATATAATTTTTGTTAATGGAGATATTAAAGAATTTGCAAAAAAATTAAAAAACGATACTTGGATGGTTGGTGGTGCTTCGATCTTTAATGAATTCTTAAAATATGATTTAATTGATGAATTTATAATTACAATAATACCTGTATTATTAGGAGAAGGGATTCTACTTTTCACAAAAAGTTCAATAAAAAATCTAAAACTTATTGATACAAAATCTTATGATTGTGGTGTTGTGCAAGTGCATTATAAAAAAATATAATCAATCTTTTATAGTTCATCTATCTCTATTTACCATTAATGAAAAAATACAGAAAATTCACTGTCGGAGAAGAAATCTCTCATAGTATTACTCATGGAATTGGTGCACTTCTCGGTATTGCTGCATTAATTGTCCTTATAGTTTTATCAAGTAAACAAAAAAATGCATGGAAAATTGTAAGTTTTAGTATATATGGAGCAAGTTTATTCTTATTATATCTAAGTTCTACCCTTTTTCATTCGCTATCATTTACTAAATCAAAAGAAATTTTAAAAAAACTTGATCTTTCAATGATTTATATATTAATTGCAGGAACTTATACACCAATTTTACTTGTGCCTATGAGAGGTACATTAGGTTGGATTCTATTTGGAATAATATGGACACTTGCAATTATTGGTATTGTTTTCAAATGGATATCTGTTGGAAAAAATAAAGTCATTCCCACTCTTTTATATGTTATTATGGGTTGGATTATAATTTTTCCAATAAAACAAGTTTTGACAATGATTCCATTTGGATTATTTATATGGCTAATTTCAGGAGGAGTAGCTTACACAATTGGAGCAATATTTCATTTATGGAGAAAACAACCATATGCTCATTTTATCTGGCACTTATTTGTATTAACTGGAAGTACATTACATTTTTTAGGAATATTAATTTATATATTATAAAACTTAAACTAGCAATTTTTATATCCACATTTTTCATTTTTTTCTTCAATTTCAACTGTAACATGTTTTATATACATATCATTGACAAGTTTTCTTATTTCACATTTAGTTGATAATATTTTTTCAGAAGTAAATTTTCCTTTTAGAACAACATGAATTGTAAGAACATGATTTTCACTATCAAGAGTCCAAAGATGCATGTCATGAATAGAATCAACATTTTTTAATTTTTTAATTTTTTCTTCAACATTTTTAATATCAATATTTTGAGGTGTACTTTGTAAAAATATTGCAACAATTGGTTTTAAATTTTTAATTGCATTAGAAAAAATAATTAATGTAAATACTATCGCAAGAAGCGGATCTAAAATTGGTAGAGATACAAACATATTTACAACACTAATTATAAGAACTGCTACCCAACCAAAAACATCTTCTAATAAATGCCATGAAACTACTTTTTCATTTATAGAATTTCCTTTTTTTAATCTTAAGACTGCAATACCATTTACTATTATTCCTAAAATTGCCAATAGTAACATTCCTTTGTAATTGCTTGTTTCAGGATTCATAAATCTTGGAATAGAAGTATATAAAACAAATATTGAACCAATTACAAGAATAGTTGAATTTATTAGTGCAGAAAGTAATGAAAATCTTTTGTATCCATATGAGAATTTATTACTTCTTTCTTTTTTGGAATAATTATCCAAAAACCATGATAACCCAAGTGAAAGAGAATCTCCAAAATCATGTAATGAATCAGCAATGATTGCAACACTATTTGTGAATATTCCACCAATTAATTCGACTACTGTAAAAGAGAGATTTAGAAAAAATACAACTTTCAAATTAGTTGTACTGTCTGAATCATGGTTATGATCATGATTATGTGAATGTCCCATCATAAGATTATTTCTTTGAAATTATATAAATATTGTTAATAATAATAATAATAATAATAATAAAATTATTTTTTAGCAATTTTCCATAAAAAATCAAAGAAACTTTTATATGATTCTGCTATTTGTTTATTTTTTACTGATACTATTAATGGATCTTCTGTCCATAAAATAATTGATATATTTTGCCCATAGATTGTTGTTGATGCAGGAGAATCAAATTCTTTTGGTAAATATTTTCCTTTTGAATAATTTAATGAATTAATAAATTTCATCCTATTTTTTGCATTATAATTAAAAATTACTTTGTTTGTTATTTTTTTCTTTATTCTTCTTTTATGATATCCTGGAAGATAATATTTTATCAAATCAGGAGCTAATAGTGGAACACCATACATATAGATTGTTTCTTTAACTCTTAAATAATCTTCAAATATTGATTTCAAACCATCTTTTCCTCTAAGAATTGATGCTTCCGTTTTTGATTTTTCTTTAGAGTATTCAGAAATCATCCCTG
The DNA here is from genome assembly GCA_018671515.1 of archaeon. GTDB lineage: Archaea > Nanobdellota > Nanobdellia > Woesearchaeales > GW2011-AR15 > JABHHN01. The sequence goes on from JABHHN010000058.1 coordinate 6,109, forward strand.
GTAAAATATCTTTAAATCTTAATTTTCTCTCATTTAAAACTTCTAAAATCATATTTGGATGAGTAATTGAATAGTATTTTTTATCATTTTCAACAATGAATTTTGCTAATCCCATCTCAATTAAATTTTCAAGATTATCATAAATATTAGTCCTATGAATCTTAACATTTTTTGAAATATCAAGTACTGATGATTTTCCCATTTTTAATAAAGCAATATAGACTTCTGCTTCTCTTTGTGTCAATCCTATGTCTTTTAGTAAATTTAAAATATTTTCATTCATGTCGTATAAATAAATACAACATATATTTAAATCTAATTTTAAATTACTTTTTAAAAATCAAATTAATGAAAGGTGATAATATGGTAAAACAAATTAAAAACAAAGATGGAAAAGTCATTGCAGAATTACTTCAAGATGAAGATGTTACAACAGATTTATCAGGAAAGACACTAGCAGTTATTGGTTATGCTTCACAAGGAAGAGGACAATCATTATGTTATAGAGATAGTGGAGTAAATACAATATTAGGATTAAGACGAGATGGTCCTTCATGGAAAAATGCAATTGAAGATGGATGGGTTGAAAATGAAACATTATTTGAAATAGAAGAAGCTACAAAAAAAGGAGATATTGTAGAACTTCTAATTGCAGATACTGCTCAACCTGAAGTATTCACAGAAAAAATTGAACCAAATTTAAATGAAGGTAAAATGCTTGTTTTCTCACATGGATTCAATATACATTTCAAAGGAGTTATTCCTCCAAAAAATGTTGATGTTGCAATGATTGCACCAAAAGGTCCAGGTTTTACTGTAAGAAAACAATTTGAAGCAGGATTTGGCGTTCCAGCACTTGTTGCAGTTGAACAAGATTATACTGGTAAGGCATGGGATAAAATTTTAGCAATGGCTAAAGCAGTTGGTGCTACAAAACCAGGAATATTTAAAACTACATTTAAAGATGAAGTTGAATCTGATTTATTTGGTGAACAAGTTGATCTTTGTGGTGGAGTAGTTGAAATGGTTAAACATGCATTTGAAACACTTGTTGAAGCAGGTTACAATCCACTTTTAGCTTATTGGGAAGTTCATCATGAATTACATGGACTTATTGCACCACTTGCGTATAAATATGGAAATGTTGGAATGTTAAATAGAGTTTCACTAACTGCTAGAAAAGGTGCAATTGCAACTGGAAAAAGAGTTATGGATTCACATGTAAAAGAAAACATGAAAGATTCTCTAAAAGATATTCAATCAGGTAAATTTGCAAAAGACTGGATGGATGAATATAAGGAATTTGGTTTTTCAAAATTAGATGCAGAAATTGCAGAGCTAAAACAACATGATTTAGAAACAGTTGGTCTTCAAACAAGAAAAATCATGTGGCCTGATGCAGATAAACATGAGTAAAAATTTTTAATTTTTTATTTCTATTTTTTAAAAAAAACATCATATAATTGATGATGTTCTGGTGCAATTTTATCTTTTGATATTCCTAAAGAATGTAGACTATGTATAACTGATTTGATTTGTGCTTTTCTCCTATATTCATAACTTCCTCTTGCTGCTAACGTTAAATCTGAAACAATAGATTTATTTGATTTTAAATCTCCATAGATATTTTGCCAAATTGATTTAAAACTATCAAATTCTTTTGCAAATTTATTTGTTGTGACAGCATATCTTCTATTTTCAGTTTCATGCTCACCTCTAGGAATTTTTCCAACATAAACAGGTTTTCCCGCTGCTTCTGCTAAAAATACAAGTTCATTTGTTGACGTAAGTACAACTAAATCTGAATCTGCTATTGCTTTTGCCTGTTCATTTACATATTTTTTATCTGAATCAATAAGATCTTGCATAGTAAATTCACTTTTTCTGAAATCTTCGTTTCTTCTTAACACATATACTTTTTTTTTATCCTCTAGATTTTTATATGAATCAGATATTGAAATATCATCAATTGATAATCTTAATTTTTTCATAAGATGTCCTTCATCTTTTCCTTTCTTTCCTTTATGATACAAAAAATCTAAATCTTCAGGTGTTGGACTATGAATAATCAATTGAACATTTCCCTCTTTTATTCCTTTTGAAAATGAATCCAAAATATCTTCCATTGTATTATCTGAAATGCCAGAGCCTGAGGAAATTACATTAATCCTAATAGGACCAAGTGTATGTTTTCCTTCATAAAAATTTTCTTCATATTTTTTTATTCTTTCTAATGTATCATAACCCTTTCTTTCTTGTTTTACACCATCTAATAAATTTGGATCTACAAGAAATCCTTCAGAAATTGGAACCTCTGAAATATTATCACGTAATATATTCTCTAAAGATTTACCACCAAATCTATCCACTTCTGGATTCCAATTTTTAATTGGTACCATAAAATGTGAACCATATTTTGATTTAATATGATGATCTCTTACAAGAAGATCATTTACATGAGTTCCAATTTTTCTACTTTTGTTTTTTTCATCATCTTGACTTCCTATTGCATATAAAATAGAATCATGAAAAGACATAATTGGAACATTAGGAGAAGTTTTATTTATCTTATCTATAAATTTCTTCAAACTTTTTTTTGTTCTATTATCATACCATTTAGTTTTTCTTAATGATGGATATATTGTATTAAAGCCAAATCTAGTTAATGCTACTCTTTGGCTTTGTCTAAATATTTTTTCTGTTCCATCTATATCTAAAAATGATTTTTTATTATAATATTCAGGATATATAATATCTCTTTTTAGATTAGGAGCTATTTTTTCAAGCCACAGCTCATAAGCAAACATAGGCCTAACCATGCCTAATGTAGTCCTTCTAGTTGCTAAATGTAGCTTATCCATGTCGTCGTGTAATTATATGTTATATTTAAATTATCAATAAAATTTATATTATTATCATCTTTAATCAATCAAATGGATTGGAAAGACATTGCAAAAAAAGAAGTTTCTCAGTTCACATCATATGATTTTGTATTTAATAAATTAAGAATTGCTCTAATTATTTCTATTATTTTTACTTTAATATTTGGTTATCATCATTTAATACTTGGTGTATTTATTATCATAATTATTTTATCTCAAATACCATACAAAAAGAAAAAATAAATCTAAAATAGGTACTGATATGTTAAGGAATAGTGTTGTATGATATTTAATTTTAAAAAGAAAAGATTAAATATATGACAAATATTTATAATAAAAATGAATAATAAAAATTATTTAATAATAATATTAATTATATTTTCTTTATTGTTCCAATCTTGTGGTGGTAGTGCAGTAGAAGAAATCGGAATTTCTCCAGAAATAGAAAAAAAACTAACAGAAAGTATATTTTTTATTGAAGCATCAAGCCTACTTAATTCAAAATATTGCTCAGGTGGTTATGTTAATCATAACGGTTTTATGATACCTGTTACCGCTGCACATTGTTTATCTTATTCAGCAAATTCTAATTTCATATTTAATTCTGTTGGTGTTTCTGGAAGATGGGGTGAGCAAATAGAAGCTATTAAAATACTTTACAATACTAAAGAATATGACGAAGAAAATATAATTGATATTATTGAAAAATCTCAAGAACCTGAAAAAAATAAGGAATTTTTTAGAATTGGATATTCTTTTGTAATTGTTAAATTTAATGCAATAATTGAATCAGATGAGGTTAATAATTTAATTTATAATGATTATAGTAACTATAGATTTTATAATTATTTTACAGGAGAAAAAAATTATTTTGATCAAGGAATTGATTTTTTAATACTATCCGATACAATGATGGATTATGCTCTTGCAGATATAGCTAGCAATATAAAACCATCTAAATATAGAATTACAGGAACAAATATAAAAAACTCTCTACCCATCACCAATAATGTAAACTATAATTACCCGTTATACTTTTTACATATTGATGAAGAAAATAATAATAATAATCAAATAAAACCACTTAAGTGTAATTCTAAATTATTAGAAAATCCTTATATGGATGAATATTTAAAAGTTGAAACATCTGGAGGTTTAAATCGTGTAGAAGGAGATATGCAACACAAATATGATTCTATTTCATGTGAAGGAAATTCTCAATCTGGTGATAGTGGAAGTATTGTTATTGATAGACAAGGAAATGCTGTGAGTGTAATACTTGGAGGAAATGATGATGGTGACAAAGTAACAATTTTACATCCTATACACTTTTATAATTTAATTACAGCATACGTTAGTGGAGAAAAATTTGATAAAGAAATAATAATAGACAAAAGTACTAATGAAATTGAATTAAAACAAAGTGAGTGTGGACTTGGATATATAAAATTTGATCCAAATAAATGTCCTACATGTCCAATTGATGAAAATCAAAATATGGCATATAGTTCATGCACAGGTGAATGTCTTGGTTGTGAACCATCACCTGAAAAATGGATTTACTTTGATATTAATTCAGGATATCAAGAACCAGCTTTAGGAGAAAGTTATGGTTGGACAGATGGCCCAATTCCTAGTTCTAATGGTTACATCCTAAGCATATGTAATAATGAATTTTACAAATATGCTTGTCAATGTTCTGATGAATGTTTTGAATCACCTCTAAAAAAATTTTCTTTAGTACATTCTGTAGAATACATGGTAGAATTAGAAAATTAAAATAAAAATCATCATAAATTTAACATCATCACTTAAACTTCATAGAAATAAAACTCTCACCATTACTCTTAACATTCTTAAAATCATCATAAGAAAAATTATTTTTTACTACTTTTGCCACACTAGCTTTATCGTTTTTTATCATTGCATCCATTCCAATCGAACTCATTGAAATTGCATCTTTTAATCCTACCATATCATTTTCTTCAACTTTTATTGGATTCCATTGGAAATCCAATCCATCATTTGAAAATCTTGGTATAACATCAATCTTAATATCTCCAGGGTCATCGTGAAATATAATATTTGAACCTTCAGCACCTAAATATTCAAAAGATGCTGTTGCACCATAACTTGATGCATAAAATAAATCTTCAACGTGTGATGCAGTAAACTCATTTGATTTTGAAACAACTTGTAAATGACCTTTAACACATAGATTTTTAGGAATTTCTATAGAAAAATTTTCTTTTTCAAATAAATTTGAAGTCTCAATTGGATTATGTATTTTTCCTTCTCTTTTGTAATGATTTCCCATCATTATCCCAACATTTTTTTTTAATGCTTCATATGCAGTATTATCTACTTCTTGATTTCCAAATATATTAAATAATGAACCATCAGGAATTATATGCATAAGAAAATGAGATGATTGTTGTCCTGCAACACCACCATTTGCAATAAATATCTTACTTGATGTTGATGCAACACTTGATTTGATACTTTGTGAAAGACAATATGCCTTTTTTACTAAATGCTTGAATTCATCTGGAGGAATTACTGGCATTATAGAATGATGTGCTTTTGGAAATATTAATACATGACCTTTTGTTGCTGGATTTATATCTAGGACAGCCATGACTTTACTATCTGAATAAACAGTCTTAGATTCTATCTCTCCCTTAACTATTTTACAAAAAGGGCAGTTTGGATCACTCATATATAAAAATTAAACAGTTCCATTTATAAATATTTCGTTTTTTACTACTATTCAATAGTATATATTCAAATTAAGATAATCTTTTTATTATTTCTCTCTATTCTTTAGTAGATTTTACAAGGTGATTTTACTATGAAAATGCGATCAGATGAAATTAAAAAAGGATTTATAAGAGCACCTCACAGATCATTATTAAGAGCTACAGGTGTTATAAGAGAAGAAGAAGATTTCAAAAAGCCATTCATTGCAGTTGCTAATTCTTATACAGATTTTGTTCCAGGACATGTACATTTAGAAAAATGTGGAAAAATAATTAAAGAATCAATAAGACAAGCAGGAGGTGTACCTTTTGAATTTCACACTATTGCAATTGATGATGGAATTGCTATGGGTCATAATGGAATGAAATACTCTCTCCCTTCACGAGAACTTATTGCTGACTGTGTTGAATCAGTATGTGAAGCACATAGAGTAGACGCACTTGTCTGTCTTTCAAATTGTGATAAAATAACACCTGGTATGATGCTTGCAGCTGCAAGATTAAACATCCCTACTATTTTTGTTTCTGGTGGTCCGATGAAAGCTGGAAAAACAAAAGATGGAAAATCAGTTGATTTAGTTTCAGTTTTCATAGGTGTTGGTGAATACAAGAATGGTAAAATTTCAGAAGAAGAATTAAAAGAGCTTGAAAAAGTTGGATGTCCAACTTGTGGATCATGTTCTGGAATGTTTACTGCTAACTCAATGAATTGTCTTAATGAAGCACTAGGTCTTGCATTACCTGGAAATGGAACTATATTAGCAGTTGATCCAAAAAGAGATGAATTATATAAGAAGGCAGGTAAAAGAATTGTAGAAATGGTCATGGCAAACGGACCTTTACCTAAAGAATTAATTACACATAAATCAATTGACAATGCATTTGCACTAGATATGGCAATGGGTGGTTCAACAAATACAGTTCTTCATACTTTAGCTGTTGCAAATGAAGCAGGTGTTGATTATCCATTAGACCAAATAAATAGTGTTGCACAAAGAGTTTCCTATATTTGTAAAGTAAGTCCTTCTGATCTAAATGTTCATATTGAAGATGTTTATAATGCAGGAGGAATCTCTGCTGTTCTAAATGAACTTTCAAAAAAAACAGGAGCACTTCATCTTGATACACCTACAGTAACAGGAAGTACTTTAGGTGAAAATATCAAAGATTCTCCGGTTAAAAATCATGAAATAATAAGACCTATTGACAAACCATTTTTAGAAAAAGGTGGGTTAGCAATTTTATTTGGAAATCTTGCTCCTGATGGTTGTGTTGTTAAATCTGGTGCTGTTGCACCTGAAATAATGACACATACTGGTCCAGCAATAATTTATGAAAATCAAACTGATGCATGTGAAGGTATATTAAACAAAGAAGTAAAAGAAGGTCACGTCGTAGTAATAAGATATGAAGGACCTAAAGGTGGGCCTGGAATGCAGGAGATGCTTGCTCCAACATCAAACATAGTAGGAATGGGACTTGGAAAAAAAGTTGCATTAATTACTGATGGTAGATTCTCAGGTGGAACACTTGGAGCATGTATTGGTCACATCTCTCCTGAAGCTGCAGCTGGTGGACCTATTGCTGCACTGCGAAATGGTGATATGATAACAATTGACATCCCAAATAATAAAATTGATGTAGATTTAAGTGATGAAGAAATCAAAAAAAGAATCAAAGATTTGCCAGAACATATTCCAAAAATTAATCATGGATGGCTAAAAAGATATTCAAAATTAGTTACTTCAGCAAATACAGGTGCAGTGTTTAAATAATTTTTTTATTTTTATTTTTCAATATTCATAAAATTCAACATTTTCTCAGTTGCTTTTATTGCTGCAACAATCTGATCTGAATCAACGCCAATTGTCTTGAATTCTTTTACATCATTTTTCCAAGTGATAATTGTCTGTACTAATGCATCCGTATTTCCACCTGGTGGAATCCTAACTGTATAATCAGCTAATTTAGGAATATCAAAACCAAAATTAGATTTTAATTTTTTAATACAATTCATGAAAGCATTATATCCACCATTTCCTATTGATTCTTCTTCAAAAATTATATCATTGATTTTGATTTTAATCTTTGCAATAGGTTCCTTTTCTTTAATGGAATTAATATCATAATCAATTACTTTAATATTTCTTTCTTTAGAATTTTTTAAAATATCTGAAATTATAAAAGGCAAATCTTCTTTTGTGATTACTTCTTTTTTATCTCCTAATTCAACAATTTTTTTAAGAACTTGTTTTTTTTGATCATCATCAAGTTCAATATTCATATCTTTAAGATTCATCTCAAGACTTGCTTTACCACTCATTTTTCCAAGTGCATAAATCCTTTCTCTTCCAAATCTATCAGGATATAAATTTGTTATATACAAATTACCTTTCTTGTCCCCATCTGCATGTATTCCTGCAGTTTGTGTAAATACATCTTCTCCTGAAATAGGTTTTGATGAAGAAATTTTTTTCCCTGAAAAAGTTTCTACTAATTTTGATAATTCTTTTAATTTTTTTTCATCTATAAATAATTCATTCTCATAAAAATCTTTTAAGCACACACATACTTCGTCCAGTGCTGCATTTCCTGCTCTTTCACCTAAACAATTTACTGTTACATGAATTCCTTTTGCTCCAGCACTTATTCCTGACAATGCATTTGCTGTTGCAAGACCATAATCATTATGAACATGTATATCAAAATGAATTTCTGGAAATTTTTTTACCATTAATTTAACATTGTCATAAATTTGTTGTGGATTAAATATTCCTAATGTGTCTGGAAGCATGATTCTTTTTACATTCAATTCATTTAAAACAGATACTAAATCTAATACATATTTTTCATTTTCCAGTATTCCATTTGACCAATCTTCTAAATATACATTAACATCCAATC
>JABHHN010000059.1 GCA_018671515.1 archaeon
ATGTAATTTTATGCTTTTAGATATAGTTCTTGATTTACCATATTATGGTTTAATTTCAGATTAATTTAAATGAAATATAAAAAAGTTGGGAAAATAGAAGATACTTTTGTTTATTATAGTTCAGAAATTAATCAAATTTACTTGAAGAGTCCTAAAAAAAATAAAAAAATTAATTTGAAAACAAATCAGAAAAGTCAGGATTCGTTAAAAATTACATTTCTTTTGGGTTCAGAATGTAATGCAGAGTGTAAATATTGTTATGCAAAAGAAAAATACATACACACTAATGAAGAACTATATTTGAAAAATGCTAAAATTCTATTAAAAAATTTAATTGTAAAAGATGGGAAATACAGTATTATTTTTCATGGTTTAGGTGAACCCACACTTCATATAAATTTAATTCAAAAAATAATTCAATATATTAACAAGTTTTTTAATAATAAGTTTACATTTATAATAGCAACAAATGGATATTTTAATGTAAAAGTATTAGAATTTTTAAAAAATAATTTTAATGTAGTTCAATTGTCTTATGATGGACTTGATAATATTCAAAAAAAACTTCGTCCTACAAATGAGAATACACTTAATTTTAATACTATAGTAAAAACTCTTCAAGACAATGGAGTTACAGTATGTTGTAATACTATTATCACTGATTATTCGATTCAATTTATGGAAAAAATAATGTATAATTTACACAATATGGGAATAAAATATGTAAATTTATTTTCAGTTGTATTTAATAAATTAACATTAAAAAATAATGTTACTTTAAATTATGATAAATATAGACCATTGTTAATTGGATTGTATGATTTAGCAGATAAATTAAATATAGTATTAACAACAGATATGATATTTGTTCATAGAAGAACTCCTAAATATTGTGGTGCTTTATCAAATAGTATAATTCTTTATCCTGATGGTTTGATTAAATCATGTTATCGTGATTTTTCTAAGAAATCTGTTTTTAATATTGCTAAAATTAACAAAAATTTAATTTTCAAAAAAAATAATTATCTAAAATTAAAAAATTTTAATGTTGAAAATATTAAAAATTGTGATGATTGTCTCATTAAATATAATTGTGCGGGTGATTGTCCATTAATCAATCATGAACTTACAAATGATTATTTTAAACCAAATAAATCTCGTTGTAAAGTTAGAATTGAGTTTAATAAAGATTATTTAATGTATCTGGCAAAAAAATTAAAATGAATCAAATAAATTTGAGGGATAATAAAATATTGTCTGAAACAGAAATTAGTGAATCTATTTTTATTTCTAAATATAAAAATAAAAATATTGTTTATCACCCTAAAAAAGCAATTATTTCATATACAACTAAGATTGTTAAAAATAAATATGATTATTCTATAAAATATAAATCTTCAATTTTTGTAGTAAATATTTTTTTAGGAAACTTATGTAATCTTAATTGTATTTATTGTTATGCTAAAGATGATCAAGTTAATCCAATAAAAATGGATATTAATTTTGCAAAAAATTATTTAAAACATTTGTCTGAAAAAAATTTTAATAAAATAAAAATTAACTTTACAGGAGGAGGAGAACCAACTTTATATTTTGATAATCTTATTAAAATATGTGATTTCACAAAAAAAACATTTGATGAAGTTTCATTTTCAATAATTACAAATGGAACTTTTAATAAAAATGTAGCAGATTTTTTGATTAAAAATAAATTTAAAATATTAATTTCAAATGATGGACCATTTCAAACTATTAATAGAACATTTAAAAATAATAATTACTCAAGTTTGAAAAATGTTGAAACCAATGTACGATATTTAATTAAAAAAAAAGCAAATTTAAAATTAAGATGTACAGTTCTTCCAAAGAATTTTAATCAATTAAACCACATTATGAATTATTTCTATAAATTTGGAATTAAAGAATTATTTTTAGAACCAATTTTTATGAAAAAAAAATCAGATATTTTTCTTCTTGAAAAGTTTTTAAATTCTTTAAGAATTATGAATGATTTTTCAGATTTTTTTAATATGAAAATTTATAATTCTTATCTGAGTTTTGGAATATTTAAAAAAAAAGTTTGTAATTTTTCATTATCATTGACACCAGAGGGATTTATTTCTGCTTGTCATCAAGTTACTTTAAATAATAAAAAAAATGAGCCTTTCCTTGTTGGGGAATATAAAAATATAATTAAAATAGATAAAAATAAATTGCAAAAGCTTCAAAATAGAACTACTGAAAATATATTACAATGTAAATCTTGTTTTTTAAAATATGATTGTGCAGGTCATTGTGCTTTAGAGTCATATCATCTTAGTGGTGATTTATATAAAATAGAATCTGAATTATGTAAATTAAAAAAGAAATATGCTATCAAGTATTTTAAATCAAAAGTAGAAAAATCTATATTTGGGTTTTATCCTTTTATTAGTCAAAATTTAAAATATTTAATTTTTTCAGATTATAAAATAAAATTGAATGAAAACCCTTACAATATTTATTTAGAAAAAACTTTGAAACATACAAAAGAAGCAGATATCATACTCTATAATGGAAAATTTGAAGATTTATCAAAACAAAAATTTCCCATTATTTCTACCAAACCTATTCCTCCATGTATTAGTAAGATTTACAAAAAAAGTTGTTTTAATTGTATTGAATTATTTACTATTGATAAAAATGATAATGTTATTTTTTGTAATAAAAAAAAAGGAAAGAAATTTTTAGAATATTTAAATAGAAAAGCATTATATAATGATTATTTAAAAACGGTTCAGTTATCAAGCAAATGTGAATATTGTTTACATAAGTTAAGAAAAAAATGCGATGGAAGAGAATGTCTTAATTGAATTTATAATAATTTATAACAAAATAAATTAAAAATATTATTTTTCAAATTTTAAAAAATAGTCTTTTTCCATAATCTTTTTTAATATATTTTGTTTATGTACATTTAATGTCTAAACGAGTTGATATAAAAACAGGCTTTCTTTGTAATAATAATTGTTTATTTTGTGTTCAAGGAGCCAATAAAAATAAAGGAAATCGTCAAAAAGAAGATATATTTATTGATTTAAAAAAAGCAAAAGAAACAGGATGTATAGGTGTAGTATTTACAGGTGGTGAAGTTTCTATAAGGAACGATTTATTTGACCTTTTAAATTATGCAAAAAAATTAAATTTTGTTACGATTCAAGTACAAACAAATGCAAGAAGATTTTATTATAAAGAATTTTGTGAAAAAGCAGTGGAAGCTGGAATGACTGAATTTGCTCCTGCATTACATGGCCATACACCTGAACTTCATGAATATTTAACAAGATCTAAGGGTTCATTTAATCAAGTAGTTCAAGCAATAAAAAATATTAAATTATTAAACATACCTATTGTTACAAATACTGTTGTTCTAAAACCAAATTTTAGATTTATTCCACAAATTGCTAAATTGCTTATTTCTCTTGATGTTGATCAGTTTCAATTTGCGTATGTACATGCCATGGGAAATGCTCATGAAAATTTTGATAATATGGTTCCTAGAGTTAGTTTAGCTGCACCTTATATTCATAAAGGATTACAATTGGGGATTGATGCTGGAAAAAAAGTCATGGCTGAAGCAATGCCTTATTGTGTAATGAAAGGGTATGAAAATTATGTTTCTGAATTATATATTCCAGAAACTGAAATAAGAGGGACTGGTAAGTATACTCCTAATTTTACATTAACTAGAAAAAATGAGGGTAAAATTAAATTTTCTCAATGTAAAGAATGCATCTATGATTCAATTTGTGAAGGACCATGGAAAGAGTATTCTGAAAAATATGGTTCTGATGAATTTAGACCTATTAAGTCAAAATAAAGTATTTGTAAAACAAAAAAAAGAATAGAGTCATGAATAAGCAATTATTACGTTTATTAATCATAAACCAAATAAATAGAATTTATTTAATAAAATTAATTATTTTGAAATTGTTTATTTATATAGGTAAATTAAAATATTTAAAATTGTATTAAAATTTGATTAAAAATGAAAAAAGAAGAAGATTTGATCAGTAGAAAACCTAGAACTATTTTTGCAATAGATGTAGGTTCAGTGTGTAATAATAAATGTGTGTTCTGTGCTGATGGTGAACATAAAAAAAATATAATTCCAAAAGAAATAATCAAAAAGCAAATAGTCAAAAACAAAGATCTGAAAAAACTTCACATAGTATATAGTGAATCCACATTAAATCCATATATATTTGAATATATTAAATTAGCAAAGGAAGTTGGTTATGAGACAATAGGTGTAAGTACAAATGGCAGGATGTTAGCTTATAAGAATTTCGCCGAAAAACTGATTGAAAATGGAATGAATGAAATTACAGTTTCAATTCATGGTCACACAAAAAGAATACATGAAGCATCCACCAGGACACCAGAAAGTTTTGTGCAAGTAGAAAAATGTTTAATAAATTTATCAAAAATAAAAGAAAGAGTAAAATTTAATTTTATAGTAGCTACGACAGTTAGCAAATTTAATGTCAATAATTTGCTAGAAATTTGTACTTTTCTTAATCAATTTAGAATTGATGCGCATATTTTGAATTTTATAGAACCTAGAGGATTTGCATATGACAAATATAAAATCCTTGCACCCAAATTGACAGATTATGTTAATAATATTTCAAAAGTGAAAAAAGCGCTTCCAAATTATGAATTAGTTGTAACAGAGGTACCTTTTTGTGTAATGGGTGAATATAGAAATTTACAAGGTATAAAGGAAAAAGAAATTGTAAGTGGAGAAAAGGAACAACCAAAAAAAAGAGTAAGAAACTTGATTTATGATAAGTTAGAATTTTGCAATCAATGTATTTATGATCCATATTGTAAAGGTATTTGGAAGAAGTATTTGGAAATATTTGGTGAGAATGAGTTTTATGCAATAATAAATGAAAAAACTATAAAACAATCTAATCTTAATATTTTAAAAAATGATAAAAAAAATGAAGTTTTTAAATCTAATTATTTAAATTACAAAGAAGATAAAAATATTGAGAAATCATTAATTACAATAGATGATGAAGTTATTTCTCTTGAATCTAAAATTGATTTTAATTTTTATAATAAAATAATTCAACAAATAAAAAATATTAATCTGAATAAAAATATATTATTAATAATAAATCCTTTTAGATCATATACTCCTCTTATTATTCATTGGTTTTTTGAAAATGTAAATTTTACTCAGTTCGATGTATATATTGATGAAAGTAAGAAAAATAAATTAAGTAAAGAAATAAAATCAGTTTCTAAAAAATATATTTTAGATTCAACTTATGATTATATAATTTCATATGGAGCTTTAGATTTTTTAGATAATAATATATTAAATGGTAAAAAATTAGTTATTTTTTCACAGGCAGATATTTATTATTTAATGGATAAAGAATTTAACGAAAAAAATTTTAATATTTTGTTTAAGGACGAATCGGATAATTTGACTTTTTATAATCTTTTCAAATATAATTTTTCTAAGACTATGGTTGGATCTTTATCTAATAAAATTTCTTTGAAATATTCAATAGGTTTGCCACCAGACATAAATTTATTTTTTGAAAATCCTTCAAATAATAAAATATTTGATTTTATTTTTTTAGGTGGGAAAGATAGAAATTATAAATTTTTGTATGAAAATAGAGATTTATTTGATGGAAAAAAAGTATTGATAACAAATAAACTTGATTGTAAAGAATCAGAATCCATTAAATATATTAAATTATTAGAGGAAAATAAAAATTTTATTACTTTATCACATGTTTCAAATGAAATTTATGCTAAATTATTGCTAAATTCAAGGATTTGTTTAACTTTTTTTAAAGGAATACATAATGCAGATTATACTTCATTAAGTGATGCTATGTGGTATGGTTTACCAATAATTACAAATCCAATATTTACATATGATCATATTGAAGAAGAGTTTATTTTTGTTAGTAATCGAAATGAATTGATTTTGGCCTTAAAAAAAATAGAAAATAAATATGTGGAAAAATCTTTAATAGTTAAAAAATATGCAAGATCAAATATTAATGTATTTGATCTATTGTTTAAAATATGTAATGATTTAAAATAAATTAAAATATCTATTTTAAAATAAATTTATTTAGATTTTGGAGTATGATCTTTAGAATGAAAATACAGGAAGATATGGATTTTTTTAAAATGAAATCTTATTTTGATAAAAAATATTCAGTGTTATCAAAATTCTTGCCTGAAATAATAGCAGTTAAGTTTGGTCTGAAAATTTCAACAATGATTACTTTAAATAAAAATAAATTTGATAAGTATGTTCATTTAATTCATGATTTTTGTTCAAAGACAGACTTAAATTTTAATCATTATCATTATTTTGGGAAAAAAGAATCCAAGATTCTAATTTCTAATAAAAAAATATCAATTGTTCATGATTTAGAAAATCAA
Source organism: archaeon (assembly GCA_018671515.1). Classification (GTDB taxonomy): domain Archaea; phylum Nanobdellota; class Nanobdellia; order Woesearchaeales; family GW2011-AR15; genus JABHHN01. The sequence goes on from JABHHN010000059.1 coordinate 6,466, forward strand.
AATAAAAATAATCGTTTTTCATATCCTAAATGTTGTCAAAAAAATTATGTTAATTTATCTAATACATTAGTTAGTTCTTGTACCATTAATAGTTTGAAACAATTACAAATAAATAAAAAAGGAAACAATTTTTTTGATTTTGAAATGAATCCATTCTTAAAAAGATCACCTTTTCACTTATATCTACATGTTCCTTGTTCTTTAAAATGTAAAAAAACATTAAGTTATAATAAAAAATTACTTAAATTAATTAAAAATAACAATAAAATATTATATTCAGCTATTGTAAATTTTAATAAAGTTCCTGTTTTTTATCTTGATATTTATGGTATTGCTATTTTATTTGATGGATATATGAAGTCAGACAATAAATCAAGTTCAATATTTTATAGAAAATTTTATTATTCAATCGAATTAAAAGAAAATATCAACGAATCATCTTATAATTTAAATGAAGATATTTTGTTGTTTGAAAAAATAATTCAAGCATTTCATCAAGGAAATCAAATAATATTTCAAAATAATAAATTAATAATTAGAAATGAGACTAATTTAATTGATTTATTTA
>JABHHN010000060.1 GCA_018671515.1 archaeon
ATAATTTCTATTATAAGCAGTAACTGTAAATCCTTTTTTAACTAGGCGGGGTAGAAGTTCGTAAACAAATTTGTCAGCGCCGGCGGCGCCGGCGGAAGGAGGTATAGAACGAAATCCAAATGCAGCAATTCTTTTTTTTCTAATTTTCAAAGTACCCTTCGTAATAATCCTTTATATATTCTTTCAAGGTAACTTTCCAGTCTCTCATTATATTTAGATTTCTTAAAGTTAATTTTTTATTTATTAATCTTTCAGACATTGGTCTTGGAGCATAGTATTCCTCCTTAAAATATTCTGAAGAAACCGGTATGATTTTAATTTCACCTTCTTTTTCAATAACTTTTATTAGTTCGTTTGCTACTTCAATTCTACTTGCTTGCCCTCCACAAACCATATTATATAAACCCCAAAACTCTTTTTCAAGCAATGTACGTACGTTTTTAGCAAAGTCATGTGTATAGGTTGGCGTCCCATCTTTATCATTAACAATAAATAGCTCTTTATCACCATCTTTTATTTTTTTCATTAGCTTATTAATGAATTTCTTATCTTTTTGTGGACCGGCACCCATCATCCAGCCTGCTCGACAAACAAGGAATTGATTTGCTTTTTCACAAACATACTTCTCACCCATATATTTTGATCTGGCATAAACACCCAAAGGATTTGGTTGATCCCAATCATCATAAAGTTCTTTTTGACCATCAAAAATCCCGGCTGTAGAAATATAAAGAAGAGGGATGTTTAATGAATTAGCAAAGAACACCGCATATTCTACAGAAAGAGTATTTGTTATATAAGTATCATCTACATTTTCTTCACAATATTCGAGATCTGTATAAGCTCCTAAATGAAACAAATAATCCGGACTGAAATCTCCAATATCTTTTTTATATGCATCAAAATCACGAAAATCTAGGAAAGACAACCAATCTTCATTTACATCTTTATCTGTACATTTTAATTTATAATCATTTTTGAATTGCTGATAAAATGCTTCACCAAGCATCCCTCCACAACCTGCAATGTATATTTTCTTCATTTAATTCCAATTAAACCCAATATAATTATTAAAACCTTTTAATTCTTCAATATTCACTAAATCAATAATATTTGTTTTTTCATTAATTAGTGAAAAATCTTTTATTTTTTTACTAACAATCAATGTATCTGATTTATTGAAAAATTCATCTTCTTTGTTTACAAATTTGACACCTTTTGAAATTAAAATTTGATAATATTTTTTGTTTATCCCAGTTAATATCTCAACATCAATGTCAAAATCATAAATAACAATATCTTTATCTAAATCTAAATCTAAAATATTATCAATAGCTTCAATCAAAGGGCTTCCTCTCAAATCATCTGTATTGTTTTTAAATGTTATGCCATAAAAACCAATCTTATTTGCATCAACAGAATTAATTAATGAAAACAATTTTTGAATTTGATAATTATTACTGATTTTTATACTAGAAAGGATTGGAACATTAATATTGTTCTGTTTTGCTAAACTTTCAATTGCATTTAAATCCTTGGGGAGACAGGAACCTCCATATGCAAAACCGGGTCTAAAATACTTATCGGATATATTCAATTTTTTATCAGAAGTAAAAAGGTCCATAACTTCAAAGGGATCGGAATTAATACTATTACAAATAGATGCAATTTCATTCGTAAATGCAACTTTTAACGCATGGTATGAGTTATTAACATATTTTATCATTTCAGCTGCGATAATAGAAGTGTTTTTTATATCTTTATTAATAAAATGATAGACATTGTTAAATATTTCTCCAGACTTCCCTTCAAAACTACCAATAATAATTTCCGTATCATAAAAATCTGAAACCGCAGATCCTTCTCTTAAAAATTCAGGATTCATATATACATTATAATTATTCTTTGAAATTTTATTATTTAAGTCAGTTAATAATTTGTTGATTGTCCCCGGTTTTACAGTGCTTCTAATCACTAAATTAATATTCATTTTAGAACAAGAATTTTCGTAATAATTATATATGTCATTGATTACATTTAGTACATAAGATAAATTTAAATCACCGTTTGTAAGGCTTGGTGTACCAACACAAATAAAA
>JABHHN010000061.1 GCA_018671515.1 archaeon
GTATCAAATCTAGACATCATAAAACTCAAAAAGTAGAATTTCTGACAAGAGTAATTGCATTTAATATAGATCGATTGATAAGATTGAACAAAAAAGTTATTCTGATAATAATCAGAATAACAAGGGTTTCATATTAGCCTCCAAAAACAAAAAAGTTATAAACTTATATTCTTAAAAAATCTATATGTTATTTTGGAATTTAGTATTTTTTATAATTGCTTGTCTTGTATTAGTCAAGAGTAGCAATTGGCTTTTAAAATCACTCATTAAAATATCTGGTTTTTTTCACGTTTCAGAATTTTCAGTTGGTTTTATAGTATTGGCAATATCTACTTCTTTACCTGAAATGTTTGTTGGTATAATGTCTGCAATTAGAAAAACACCTCTACTCTCATTAGGTAATGTTATTGGTTCAAATATCCTTGATCTTACCATAGTCATAGGAATTACTGCATTGCTTGCAAAAACAATTAAAATTGAAGCTAAAACAATCAAAAAAGATATAATCTATATGCTTGTAATAATGTCTCTACCAATAGTTCTAGCAATTGATCATCATTTTTGGTTTTTATTTAATCTATTTCCAAACATGATACAAGGATTATCTAGAATAGATGGAGCCATTTTACTTTCAATATTTGTATATTATATATGGAGCTTATTAAGACAGCAAAAATCATTTCATAAAGAAATTGAAAAAACTACAAAAAAAGAGCTTCTTCATTTTTTAATATTGTATGTTATAAGTACAGCTTTATTATTAATAAGTTCAGAATTTGTTGTTGAATATGCAAATAATCTTGCATTAGACTTAAATATTTCAAACATCCTTATTGGCCTATTTATTGTATCTTTAGGTACTAGCCTTCCTGAACTTATGATGGAAACAAATTCTGTTTTGAATCATCATAATAATCTTGCGATTGGAGACCTAATTGGCAGTGTCATTGCAAATTCAACATTAGTTTTAGGTGTAACTGCAATTGTTTATCCAATAACTGGGGATTTTCTTACTTTTTTTACAAGTGCAATTTTTATGATTTTAATAGGATTCATATTTATGACATTTAGTGAAAGTAATTCAGAATTAACATGGAGAGAAGGATTATCATTAATATTTTTATATATCTTCTTCATTATAGTAGAAACATACATGAGAACCAACATTTGAGGTGGTAAAAATCAAAAAATTAAAAACAGATACGATGGAAAAATTAATTGGAGGGCTTATGTTCATATTTGCTGCTTCAGCAATATTTATTTTTGTAAACTCCTTAAAGGCAGGAATCCTTGCACAAGATGTAGCAATCTTAGAAATATTGATAATATTGGTTTTAGCAGTATTGGCTCAAACAGTTATATTATTGAGAATTTACGACATGCATCTATAGATATTTTTATTTCTATTTTAATATTTTTTTAATAGTATAGTCAATTAAAAAAAAAATTGACCTGGTACATTGTTTTAAAATTATGTGAATAATTTATTCTTAAGAAGAGTTTGTGAGTGAAGTAGTTAATAATTCAAAATTTATCCAAAAATCAAATAGTTTTTCCTTCTTTTTCAATTATCTATAATACCAAAAAATATATAAACTAATAGTTTATATATATAAACTGTGAGTATATATGGAAGATATAACCAAAAACGAAATGAAATTCATGCTGACACTTCTAAAAAACCCTAATGAACAATATAATGCCAACAATATATCAACAATACTTAAAATAAGTTCCATGGGTGCTCTCAAAATAGCAAAAAGATTACAAAAAGAAAATATCTTTACATCTAAAGAGATAGGTAAAGCTACATTTTATAAATTAAATTTAGAGAGTGATTACGTTAGACAATATTTAAAATTTTTGCTTAAAAGAGAGGCTGAACAGGCATCACCATATGTAAAAAGATGGAAAACTGAAGTTGAAAAAAAATTAGAAAGCATATCAATAGTAGTAATACTATTTGGGTCAATTTTAACTAAACAGAAGGGTGCTAATGATATTGATCTTTTAATAATTATAGATAAAAAAAAGTACAACCAAATAAATAAAAAAATTGAAGAAATTAATAAATTTAGTGATAAAACAATTCATCCTATGTACCAAACAAAAAAAGATTTCAAAGAAAATCTTGAAAAGGAAGACAAACCATTAATGAGTGCAATTAAAGGTATTGTATTATCAGGAGAGGAACAATTTCTGGAATTATTAAAATGAAACAAACAAAAAAACATGTTGATTGGTGCCTTAAAAAGGCAGAAAAGGAATTAGAAAAATCAAATAAACATAGAGGTTTGGTCAAAATAAAGCCTAATGTAAATTTGGCTAGAGAACATATAGATAAAGCCGAACATTATCTAAAAGCAACCGATTTACTAAAAGAAAAAGGTTTTTCTGATATTAGTGCAAGTACTGTATTTTATGCCATTTATCAGTCTTTACTTGCAATAAGTGTAAAATTTGGTTATGAATCCAAAAACCAGACATGTACTTTTGCCTTAATAAGAAATCTAGTAGAAGAGAAAAAAATAGATTTTGATGAGAATTTGATAAGAAAAATTTCAAGTTTAGATGATTCAGTATATTCCGTGGTTGAAATAAGAGAAACATATCAGTATGGCACTAAATTATCTATGGAATATGAATTATATCAACAGACTATGAATTTAGCTATAAAAGTAATATCAAGAACAAAGGAAATAATTGAATACTAATATTACGAAAATCCTAAAACATATTGAAACTAAAATTAGGTTTAAATTTCTTCTTCATTTTCTTAGACTTGGATTTGAAGAATTTACCAAACAATAATAAGCAAAACAAAAGATATTGTCAAAGCAACAAAAAATAATCTAAACCACAATATGTTTTTCTGGATTACCGCATCTTTTGGCAATAGAGATGTGTTAAGCAATAATAAAAGTTATTTTGGTCTTCAACTAGTGATGAACTATTACCATGTGACCTGGAACCACTATTACTATTTGAAGATTTACTTTGTTCAGTTATTTACTTTAGAATTATCATTTAAAAAAATAAAAATTAAAGAAAAAAAAATTATTTTTTTTATTCAATCACTACATTGAATTTCTGGGTTTTACCCATTCTTTTATTATACGTGTCCCCACAACCACTTTCTCCAATTTGCATTGTCTCATCTGCATAACATGCTGATATTGAAAAGGTATAAGTTCCAGGTTCCATCTCTTTTGGAACAGTAACTTCAATAGGTAACTGTATAATTTCATCTTCTTGCATTTGAAAAGCATCATATTTTGGTGACATCCAATCATATGCATCAATATCTGGTCTTCTTGTTCCTACATCATCTATTTTTGCAGATACAAAATTATAATTTACATCAAAATATTCTAATCCTGCTTGATTTTTTAAAGCAAATCCAATTGTTGTTTTATCATTATAATTTAATTTTATATCTGATTCGCTTAATGCAGTAGTCATACCTGGTTCTAAATTTTCATCTAGATATTCTTTTTGATCAGCACTCAACTTAGGTTTAGCATCTTTTACTTCTACTTTTTCTACTACAGGTTCTTCAACAACTTCTTCTTTTGGTTCTTCAATTATTTCAGGTTCAGTATACATTGGATGAGCATCTTTAGGCACAACTTTTTGAGACGTAAATAAAACTGCACCTACAAACAATATTATTATTGCAATAAAAATTCCAATTATTAATTTAGATTTATCATGCGTATCTTCTTTTTTAGAAATTTCTTTATGTTTCACTACTTTAGATGGTTTTTTCTTATTCTCTACTTTTGTAGTTTTTTTAGGCTTAGATACCTTCTTTTGCTTATTTGTTGTACTCTTCTTACTTGGTTTGTTTTTAGAATTTGATTTTTTTACCATAACAAATATTCAAAGGTATCTATTATAAATATATTTTGATAAAAAACAAGGTAAAAACTACTATATACTGAATAATTTAAAATTTCTAGAAAAATTGTTTTACTTTTTTCATTATTACTTGGAAAAAAGACTAGTCTTTTTTCTTTTTCAGGTGCAAGTTCTTAAATGTTAAAGTTAGAATAATTTTAACAATACGAATGTTAATGAGTTATAAGAACTTACTATAGAAAAGGGCTAAGGCCCTGATTTGATTATTCAACAACTTAATTAAAAAACACATAATAGACAACAGAAAACAAATTAATAAAAACAAAATAAATTGTAAATACTACTTAATTAAAATTGATTGAACATAAACAACCAAAAAATAAAATTTGCATACAAAACCATAAGGCTTATCCCTTCGTATTTATTTATCTGCCAATTATTTTTTGAATATCTTAAAAATACATATGTAATAACTATCATCAATGGCATTGTGAAATAAAGTGTAATATCAGTTATTCTAATTGGATTAATTATTGATGATATCCCTAGAACTAAAAGTAAATTAGAAATATTACTGCCTATTATATTTCCAATCATCAATTCTGAATATCCTTTTCTAGCTGCTGCAATAGTTACACTAATTTCAGGTAAAGATGTTCCTAAAGAAACAAGTGATAATCCTATTACTGTTTGAGGAATACCAAAAAAAGAAGCAATATCAGAAGCTCCATTCATCAACCATTTTGCAGAGAGCATTATGGTAAATGCACTTAAAACTAATATACTTATTTCTTTCAATAATTTTCTTTTATTTCTAAATTTCCTTTTAAAAGTTATTTTATAAAAATTTGAAAATTTAGGCATATAACCTAAATGCAACATATGATCTACAAAATTTCTTAACTGCATCTTATGAGTTGGGTTATTTCTTGTTTTAAACACATATGTAATGTAACTAAAATAAATGAACAACATAATTATTCCTGAAAATACATTTAGATTTCCAAATAAGGACATAACCAATACCATTACAGACGAAGAGAGCAGAATTTTACCATCTCTCTTATATGTCTTTTCACTTGTCTTTAAAATATTAGTTGTAGCTGCAATTCCAATAACAAGAGTCAAATTTGTTATGTTACTTCCTATAATACTTCCAATTGCTACTCCACTATTTCCGCTAAGTGTTCCTATTATTGATGCTGCTAATTCAGGTAATGAAGTCCCTATTGCAACTAATGTGAGACCTATAAAAAATTCGGATACACCTAATCTTTTAGCAATTTTTGATGAATGAACAACAAAAATATCTGTAGATTTAATTAATAAAATTAGACCTAAAATGAAAAAAAGTATCGAAAATAATAGCATAGTATAGAAATAAGTATACTAAATATATAAAATTTACTAATTTGTGTTTGATAAGTGCCCCATACAAATTTTAATACTGATTCTTTAAATATAACTTTTATTTTTTAAAGAAAAAACTAATAAAATGAATTTAGAATTTACACTTAATGATCGTAATTGTATAGAATATAGAGATAATGGTCATCAAATAGGAATAGGTGCTGTTGCATACATTAAATATGTTGGTAATTTACCTGAGTATCAAAATAAATTTGTTGCTGTTACAAAAAGTGAAAGAAATTATTGTTCAGGTAAAATGATTTTTCCAGGAGGTATGGCAAGAGTTGAAAATGCTCAAGATTTAGAAAAAATTGTTTCTTGGGAGGATTTATACCCTATTGTAAAATCAAGTTTATTAAAAAGATTAAAATTAGAAACAGGATTAGAAGAAAAAGATTTTATATCAATAAAAAAACTTTCAAATTATTATGATGTACCTACTAAATATGAAACACCTGTTGATGGAAAAAAAAGAATTACAAAAATTTTAGCATATGAAATTGAAACAACAAATCATAAACTTATAGATATGGATGATGATGATACAGTTACTGATCCAATTTGGTTAGGATTTGACGATTTAAAATCTCATTTAAATTGGGCACGTCCAAACTTATATCTTTTAAAACTTCTTATGGCAAAAGAAAATTATGATGTTGATTTACCAGAAATTGTAATAAAAGCAATGGAAAAAGCAGAAACTTCATTTGTTGCACCTTTAAAACAAAATATTATGAAAGTAAGATAAAATCTAACTTATTACTTATTCTATAAAAATTATAAAAAAAAGTAGAAAAATAAAAAATTAATAATTAACACTAATCATCATCGTCATCATCATCGTCATCATCGTCGTAATCATCATCTAAATCTTCATCATCATCATCATCATCATCGTCTGATTCAAGACCATACATTTCTTCATAGTTTGACATATGCTAAACCCACCTCACATATTATACTGATTTTTTTAATTTTTAATTTTTTATACCATTATAAATCTTTTGAAAAATATGTGAAAAATTTAAATTAAAAAAATTAAAAAACTAAAAGAAAAAACTAGCAAGAACAACCGCTCCCACATCCTCCTTCTTCTTTTTTATGCTCATGATCTCCTTCAGGACCATTTGTAATCTTAAATCCTTCTTCGATATCATTTGCAATGTAGTCCACATCCATACCATTAAGATTCATATAAGTCATTGGATCAAAATATACATTTATTCCTTCAGTGACAACAACTTTATCCTCTGATTGTTTCTCTTTTTCAAGACCCATCTGAAAACTTGGTCCACAACAACCGCCACCTATGACTATCCTTATTCCATGTACTTCTTTTCCTTGGTCCTTTAAAACTTCTTTTATTTTCTTTAAAGCCAATTTACTGAACTTGACAGTCTTTGAATCTTTATCATCATTCTTTATATTTATATCATCCATAATTAATCACCTAAATCTGAAAATGTCAAAAATATTTATAAATTTATGTTTTAAGAATTAATACTAAAAACTACCAAAATAAAAAATAATAAAAAAATTAATTTCTTTTCTTTTTCTTTGCTATGAATACGCCAGCTCCAATCTATGCTATTGCAGCTCCAATTGCAGTAAATTCTGGAACATCTCCTTCTGGAGGAACTGTGTCACATCCACAATCATTATTGCAAAGACCTGGACATGCATCATCATCTGTACCATCACATTCTTCCCAATTTTGATTTAGAATATTATCTCCACAAAAAAATTCTGGATTTTCTTCGTTATGACAATCATCTTCTACAAGACAAGAATTTGAATTACACCATATATCACCATAATCATAACCCAAATCTTCGCAGATTGTTTCTATGCTATCATCGCCATCACATTCTTCACCAAAATCTACATTTCCGTTCCCACAAAGTTCTTCTTCAAGAAATTCTTCTTCACTTATCTCTGCATTAATACCTATAGATAGAACCAAAATAAATACCATTGAAATCATTAAAATTTTATTTTTCATATTATACCCCCACATAATTTGTATTATTTGTATATAATCAATACAAATAAACCCCAATTTTAAAAAAAGAAAAGAGAGTCAAACTTATAAATATTTTTGTAAAAAAATTAATAAAAATATAAAAAAAAATTAAAGACCTGCTTGTTCTTTTAAGTCAGCAGCAACATCTGTGTTTTCCCAAGTGAAATCTGGGTCATCTCTTCCAAAATGTCCATATGCTGCAGTCTTTTCATATATTGGTCTTCTTAATTTTAATTTTTCAATTATTTTTGCTGGTCTAAAATCAAAATTCTTCAATACCAATTCACTAATCTTACTTTCTGGAATCTTATTTGTACCAAATGTTTCAACTAAAACTGATACTGGTTGAACAACACCTATACAATAAGCAACCTGAACTTCACATACATCTGCTAGTCCTGCAGCAACAATATTTTTAGCAACATAACGTCCAAAATATGCTCCACTTCTATCAACCTTTGATGGATCTTTTCCTGAAAATGCTCCACCACCATGTCGTCCTACTCCACCATATGTGTCAACTATTATTTTTCGTCCTGTGCAACCTGCATCTCCTACTGGTCCACCAATAACGAATTTTCCAGTTCCATTTACAAAATATTTTGTTTCACTATCAGTCCATTTCCCACATATTGGATCAATTACATGTTCTTTTACATCTTTTCTAATCTGTTCAAGTGTAACATCAGCATCATGCTGAGTTGCAATTACTACTGTATCAACTCTTTTTGGAATTCCATTTTCATATTCTACAGTAACCTGAGTTTTTCCATCTGGTCTAAGATATTTTAATGTCCCATCTTTTCTTACATCTGCAAGTCTTTTTGCAAGTTTATGTGATAATAATATTGTTAAAGGCATATATTCTGGTGTTTCATTTGATGCAAATCCAAACATCATTCCTTGATCTCCTGCACCTTGTTCTTTATTTTCATCTTCATCAACACCTTGTGCAATATCTGGACTTTGTTTTGAAATATTTACCCAAACACCAATAGTATCTCCATCAAAACCATATTCTGGCTTGTTATATCCAATTCTATTTACTACTCTTCTTGCAACATCCTGCATTTCTACATATGTTGAAGTTGTAACTTCTCCACCAATCATAACTGAACCAGTTTTTGTTAAACATTCAACTGCTACACGACCATCTGGATCTTTCTCAAAGATTGCATCTAAGATTGCATCGCTGATCTGATCACACATTTTATCAGGGTGTCCTTCTGTAACACTCTCTGAAGTGAATAGTACTTTTCCTTTCTCTAAACCATATATCATTTAATCTCCTCCAATAAATTAAGAAAGTAAAATACTTTCTTGATTGTTAAAAATGCGTCATAAAAAAATTTTGCATTTTCATTAAATTATATCATCTAATTAGAAAATTCCTTTTAAAGATTACTGTTGCAAATATTCTTATTGGAATAATTATCCAATATTAATCACAATATCAAAATATGTTTCAATATTTTATTTATTCCAAATAGAATATTTTAAATAAAAAATATTATAAATAAACTTCAATTTCTGTACTTTATGAATGACTTAAGAGAAATAAAAGTACTAAGAAAAAAACTTAATCTGACACAAAAAGATTTAGCTAAAATTTCAAATGTTTCACAATCACTAATTGCTAAAATTGAATCTGGGAAAATTGACCCAAGCTTTTCTAATGCTACTAAAATATTTGATACTTTGAGAAATATTGAGAAAAAGAATGAAGTCACTTGCAAAGATATTATGAATAAAAAAATCATATTTGTAAAACCTAATGATTCAATTATTAATGCAATAAAAAAGATGAGAAAATTTGAAATATCCCAAATCCCAGTACTTGTTGGAAATGAAATAAAAGGTTATGTCTCTGAAACTATACTACTTGAAAACATTCTTAAAGAAAATTCAAAAGAATTACTAATTGAAAATGTAATGAAAGATACACCTCCTGCAGTGCCTGAAAATGCATCTAAAGAAGTAATAGTCGGCCTTCTAAAATTCTTTGCTCTAGTAATTGTTGTAAAAAAAGGAAAACCAATTGGAATCATTACAAAAGCTGATCTTCTTAGAACTATGTATAAATAATATTTTAATTCTTATTTGTTAAATATCCTGTTTGATATAATTTTTGAAATTGTGCATTTTTTCCATCAATACTAGGAAAAAAGATTTCATCTTTTTTCTCCACCACTTGCAAGTTCCAAAAAAGGAACTTGATATAAAAAAGAGCAAAGCTCTGAGATGATTATTAAATAATTATAAAAAAAATATCCAAAATAAATTTAAAAAAACATCTAATTCATATCCTTCTTCTTTTTCAAAATATTTATAAGCTAGAACCCCAATAATAATACACATGACTTCAAATGAGATTGAAGTCTTAAATGGGTATATATATAAGATGAATATTAAAAATTCTAGGTGATAGAAATGAGTATGAAAAAATATTTTGCAATTATAATAATGACATTAATTTTGGTTTCAGCATGTAATCAAATTGATTCAACAAAAGATAATGAACCAAAGACGACTGATACAAGTACTGAATTAAGTGCAACACAAGAACTAAAAAAATTTGAATCTATGGATGAAATTGTTGAATTCTTAAATAAACAACAAAGTGGCCAAAATAATAATTATATGGCAAAAACTTTTGGTGGTGGAACAAGAACCATGGCAGCAATGGAAATGGTAGGAGCACCAATGGCAGACATGGCTGGCTCTGTAAGTGGAGGTAGTGATGGAGCAACTGATTATTCACAAACAAACGTACAAGTAATTGGAGTAGATGAAGCTGATTTTGTAAAAAATGATGATAAATACATATACACATTATCTGGAACTAATTTAGTAATTGTTAATGCATATCCTGCAGAGAATGCAAAAGTGCTATCAGAAACCGAGATTAAAGGTAATCCAACAAATATGTTCATAAACGATAATAAATTGATAATTTTTTCAAACGATAATGAACAGATTTACAGAATTGCTAAATATGATTTTATGCCTAGACCTAGATATACTCAAAGCACACATGTTATGATATATAATATAGAAGACAAAGAAGATCCAGAATTAATAAAAGATTTCAGCCTAAATGGTAATTATTATCAATCAAGGATGATTGGAAATCACATCTATTTCATTGTAAATGAAAATGTATATCATTACAATAATTTTGTAGATCTTCCAATGATAAGAGAAAATGGAAAAGCATTAATGAGTCCTGAGATCTATTATTTTGATAATCCAGAACAGAATTATAATTTTGTTACAGTATCATCTTTAAACGTTGATGATGATGAAATAGAATCAAAATCATATATGATGGGTTATTCAAATACACTTTATGTATCACTTGAAAATATTTATATAACATATCAAAAAAACGTTCCTTACAATTACAGAGGAAATGAAGAAGAAAGATTTACAGAAGTCATTTTGCCTATTCTTCCAAAAAATACAAGAGATATCATCTTAAATGTGCTTAATACTGAAAAAGAGAGTTATACAAGATGGAATAAAATATCAGATGCTATGGAAGAAATGTACAATAGAATGGATGAAGATGATCAAGAATATATCATTGATGAAATAGCAGAAAAAGTACAAGAATATGAAATAAAAAGAGAAATTGATAGAAGAAAAACAGTCATACAAAAAATTAACATCGATAATGGTAAAATAACTTATGACACAAAAGGAGAAGTTCCCGGACATCTACACAATCAATTTTCACTTGATGAATATGAAGGAAACCTAAGAGTTGCAACAACAGTTCAGGCATGGGGTAGAGGAGAATCAATTCTCTACAACAATGTATATGTACTTGATGATGATCTTGACGTAATAGGTCAAATTGAAGATATTGCACCTGATGAATCAATTTATTCAACAAGATTTTTAGGAGATAGATTATACATGGTAACATTCAAAAGAATAGATCCATTTTTTGTAATCTCGCTTAAAGACCCAAAAAACCCAGAAATACTTGGAAAATTAAAAATACCTGGATACTCAGATTATCTACATCCTTATGATGAAAATACAATAATTGGAATTGGAAAGGAAACAGAAGGTAATCAATGGGGTGGAATTTCAACTGCAGGAGTAAAAATTGCTCTTTTTGATGTATCTGATGTAAATAATCCAGAAGAAATTGATAAAATTGAAATTGGCTCTCAAGGTACAGATTCAGAAGCCCTACATGAACATAAAGCATTCTTATTCGATAAAAAAAGAAATCTTTTAGTCATTCCAGTAAGAGAAGTAAAAGAAAGAAGAATATATGATCCTGTTTACAACTATTATAGAAATAGAGTATGGCAAGGAGCTTATGTATTTGAAGTAACAAAAGATGACATCGACAAAAAAGGAAAAATTACACATATGGAATCAATCCAAGATGAACATTACTATTATCAAACACCACATACAGTAAGAAGATCATTATTTATGGATAATGTTCTCTACACAATTTCAGGTGCAATGATAAAAGCAAATGAAATAGACGATCTTGATGAAATAAAAGAAATCGAACTTCCATATGAAAGTAATGATAGAAATTATCCATACCCAGGTCCAATTGAACCAAGAATGATGATAGATGATGGTGGTATAGAAGTAAGAGAAATGGGTTAGTTTTTTTTGTTTTAATTTTATTATTATTTCTTAAATTTTTTTTAATAAAGGTAAATTTAAAAGGAAAAATAAACTTCTTTTCAACAATTGCCTCGGTAGTGTAGTCCGGCCAATCATGAAGCCCTCTCGAATATTAAATTTGGAGAAAGGCTTCGACCCGGGTTCGAATCCCGGCCGAGGCATTCTTTAAAATGGACAAATACGAACAAAAATTAAAACAATTCATTAAAGAAAACAACATAATTGCAGAGCATTTGTCCTTTGAAAAATCATGTCATTCTGTTCAAGATGCGATAAATACAACAGGTGCTAATCCTAATGAATTCATAAAAAATATTTGCATGATTGATTATGATAATAATTTAATAATAGCAATAGTTGATGGACATGACAGAGCAAGCACTAAAAGAGTCAAAAAAGCACTGCAGTTAGAACACAATCCTAAAATAGCAATTCCTGATGAAATCCTAAAAAAAACAGGATTTCCTTGTGGTGGAACACCTTCTTTTGGTTGTAATGCTATTTACCTAATAGATCCAAAAGTAATGGAAAAAGAAAAAATATATAGTGGTGGTGGTTCAACTAAATCACTTGTAAAACTAACAACCAAAGAAATGAAAAAAGCAAATAATGGCAAAATAGTTAGAGTAAAAAAATAATTAATAAAAAATGACAAATATAATAATAATTCATGGGGCATATGGTAATCCAAATGAGAATTGGTTTCCTTGGTTAAAAAAAGAATTAGAAAAATTAGGTCATAATGTTTATACACCTAAATTTCCAACTCCAAAAAATCAAAATTTAAATAATTGGTTAGATGTATTCATCGAATTTGAAAAATATATTTATGAAGATACAATTTTAATTGGACATAGTCTAGGCTCAAGTTTCATAATAAATTATCTTGAACAAACAAATAAAAAAATTAAAGCATCTTTTTTAGTATCTTCAGCTATTGAATTATTAGGAAATCCTAAATTTGATAGTATAAATAAAACATTTGTTGATAAAAAATTTAATTGGGAAAAAATCAAATCAAATTGCAATAAATTCTATGTAATTCATGGTGATAATGACCCACATATTCCAATAACACACGCATACAAACTTCATGAAAATCTGAATTCTAATTATTTAATAATAGAAACTGGCGGACATTTAAATGAGAAAGCAGGATTTATTACATTCGGAATTCTAAAAGAATATATAATAAAAGAAATTAATCAATAAAAATTAAGAAAAAAGCTTCCAAAACTTAAAAATAAAAACATATTAGTAAGGAAATTTATTCCCCATTCAAATAAAATTTCTCGTATATCTATCCCCATTGTAAAAAATAGTATTATTCCAATTATTAATTTAATAACAACTAGTATTACACCAAGGATTACAAAATTTGCTTCTGGAAATCGTGATAAAACTATTATTGCAATAACTGAATAAATTATTGAAATTATTGTATCTTTATCTAATCTTGCAGTATAAATATCAGGCACTAATTCACTTGTCAATAAAAGAAATAATCCATAAGGTACACCAAATAATCTAGTTACCAATAATGAAAAAAAGAAATCTTGACCTACATCCAATCTAAAAAAAAGCAGATTTGTATAATAATTTATAGTAGAACAGACAAATGTCAAGAATAAAGTCACAGTGATTGCATCCTTAATAGTAATCGATAAAAAAAATGTTAAAAAAATAAGTGCATAAAAATAATACATTATTTTTTTCTTAGCTTTCTCTTTTTTTGGATCTGTTATTTTATCCTTCAATCTCTGCTGCTCAAGTTCTTTCATTAAATAAAAAAACAATTTAATCTTTATTAAATATTTTATCAATATTTTTGCTTAAACAATAATTATGCTAAATTAGAATTTGGTTTTCCAAATATAAATATTTATATACTCATTATACCAGTATACTATATTATATAGATATATAGAGGTGTTTCATTTCAAAATAAATAAACACGATAGATATTTACTTGAACTGTATGATCAAATCAAGGACGAATACGACTCTCTTTCTACCAATGTCGAATTAAAAAATAAAAAAAGATCTGTTGCCGAAATAGATATTTTAGCAAAAAAAGGAAATGAATATGATATTTATGAAGTAAAATGTTCTTATAGAATAACAAAAGCAAGAAGGCAAATGAAAAAAATTCAAAAACATCTAAAGTTCAAAATTGCAAATAAATATTTCTATTGCGGTGCAACATCTGGATTAATTTTGATTTTGTAAATTAATATTTCTTGATTTAATTAATTTTTACATAAAAAAACATTTATATTTTTTCCACCAAAAAATTTATAACTATTACTTAATTATTTATTAAATAAAGGGTGCACATATGAATAAAGGATTATATTTGATGACTTTTTTAATATTTATACCTTCTGTTTTCTCCCAAATAATAATCTCTGAAATCATGTATAATCCAATTGGAAGTGACACAAATAAAGAATGGATTGAAATTTATAATTCTGGAAATAGTCCAATTGATATGACTGGTTGGAAATTTAGAGAAAACAATGTCAATCATGGATTGAATCTATACCAAGAGAGTATGACAATCCAACCAAATGACTTTTTAATAATCTCAAGACATGGGGACAGTTTTTTAGCAAATTACAATAGATACTCTGGAAACATTGCCACATCAAGTTTTTCTCTAAAAAATTCTGGTGAAGAATTATATATCCTTGATAATAATCTAAATGAAATAAAATTTGTAAATTATTCTGATATTTCTAATGAAGGTAATTCAATTGAAATTATTGATTTTAACATAAACAATAATGATATGAATAATTGGAAAGAAGGAATCATAAATGGTAATCCTGGTCAAATAAATAATATCAAAAAAGATGAAAATGAAGTTCCTGAATTCAATATATTTTCAATTAGTATTCTAATTATATTTATCACTGGAATAATAAAGAAAAAAAAGAAATCATAATCCTAGGTTCTCCTTAGGATCCACACCCCATCAATTTAAATTTAATAAAAAAGTTGGTGGGGATTTTTTATAATCTCTATTTGTTTTTTAAAAAATCTAATACTTCAATTGAAACTTGTTCTGGTGTGAATCCAAATTTTTCATCAAGTATTTTATATGGCGCACTTGCTCCAAATCTCTCCATTCCTTTCACAAAACCATTTGAACCAACAAGTCCTTGTAATGTCACAGGAAGACCAGCAGTCAATCCAAATACTGGAACTTCTTTTGGAATAACTTCTTCCTGATACTCAATTGATTGCTCTCTAAATAATCCTTCAGATATTGCTGAGACTACTTGTGCAGTATATCCTTTTTCAAAAATTATTTTTGCAACATCAATTAGTGTTGAGACTTCTGAACCATTAGCAACTAATACAACGTCTGGTTTTCCTGCAATTGATTTTACTTTATATGCACCTTTTTGTGCATTTAGTGCATCATTAAATCTACTCTCAGTCTCACTTGGAAGATCATTTATATTCTGTCTAGATAAAATAAGTGCTGTAGGTGTATTTGCATTTTCAATTGCCATTTTCCATGCAACTGTTGTCTCATTTGCATCTGCAGGTCTTAAAACAAGCATACTCCTATTCCCATTTAAATTAGCCATCTTTTCCATCAATCTTATCTGTGCTTCCTGCTCAATTGGTTGATGTGTTGGCCCATCTTCACCAACTCTAAATGCATCATGTGTCCAAATGTAAATTGTTTGCAATCCCATTAAACATGCAAGTCTTATTTGTGGTTTCATGAAATCTGAAAATGCAAAAAATGTTCCACATGCTGGAATAACTCCACCATGAAGTGCCATACCATTCATTATTCCTGCCATTGTTAATTCTGAAACACCAACTTGTAAAAATGATCCTGAAAAATCATTTTTTTCAAAAGCTTTTGTTTTTTTCAAGAAACCATCTGTCTTATCACTATTTGAAAGATCAGCGGACATTACAATCATATTTTCAATATTTTCTCCAAAATAAGACAATACATTTTTTGATGCACTACGAGTTGCAATATTTTCTCCTTGCTCTATTTTTTCAAAATCAATATTTGGTCTTGCATGATAGAACATTTCAAGTTTTTGTGCTAATTCTTTATTTTCTAATTCCCAAGCATCTTGCTTTTCTTTTTTCACATTTACTTCTTCAATTTTTATCTTTATGACTTCTTCATAATACTCTTTTACATCATCAAATATGACAAATGGATTTTCTGCATCGCCACCTAAATTCACTACAGTCTTTTCATATGATGCACCACCTTTAGATAATGGCATACCGTGTGTTTCAGTCTTTCCTTCAAATGAATTTCCATTCTCATCTACTGCACCTTTACCCATTATTGTCTTACCAATAATTAGTGTTGGTTTTTCTTTTTGTAAATTTGCTTCTTTTAATGATTCTCTTAATTTTTCAATATCATGTCCATCTGTTGTTATGACATTCCAACCAAATGCTTCAAATTTTTTGGCAACATCTTCAGTCATTGTTTCATCTACTTTATGAGATAATTGTATATCATTTGAATCATAAAACATAATAAGATTACTCAAGCCCAGATGTCCTGCAATCCTTGCAACTCCTTGTGAAATTTCTTCCTGCATCCCACCATCAGTTATATAACAATAAGTCTTATGTGCCATCCATTCTCCAAATCTAGATGATAAAAATCTCTCAGTAATTGCAGCACCTAATGCCATTGCACTTCCTTGACCTAATGGCCCAGATGAATTCTCAATACCTCTATTGACATCTAATTCAGGATGACCAGGTGTAGGACTTTCCCATTGCCTAAAATTCTGTAAATCTTCCATTGAATATTTACCAAACATTGAAAGTTGAGCATACATCATAGATGAAAGATGACCTGCGTCTAAAAAGAATCTATCCCTATTATTCCATCCCATGTCTTCTGGATTAAATTTTAAAAATTCTGAATATAGAACATTTATAAAATCCATCCCACCCATTGGTCCTCCTGGATGACCTGATTTTGCTTTTTCAACCATTGAAACTGCCAATACTCTCATATTGTCAGATGCTTTTTTAATTATATTATTAGTCATAATAACACCCCGTATATCTACTAATATGATTTTTGAGTGGTATTTAAAAGTATTTATTAATGGCTAAAATTATAAATAAATCCAGAAAGATTTATATTTAAATTTCAAATACAGTAATATTGTGAAAGGAAATAGAGGGTTTATTAGAGTTAAAAAAAATAAAAAAAAGGCGTTAAAAGATTCTAAAACTGCCCAAAACATCAAAGACAAACTGACACCTAGAAATATGATTATTGGTGCAATTGCAATATTTATAATATTGATCCTATCAAATGTTATTAAAGGGATTCTTCTATTAATAATATTTTTTCCAATGGCTCTGTATACTGTTCAATTAACAAGATTTGTAGATGGAGTAACACTTGAAACATACACTGGAAGCAGTATTGTTATGGCATATATTTATGGTCCAAAAATTGGACTACTTTGTGCATTTTTGCTAACTGCCTGGAGCTATTTTGGAAACGGAATAGTAAAACTAAGGGCATATTTACAGATTATGTATAATTCTGTATCAACATTTATTACTGGATATATTGCTTTTACATATACAGATTTAAGTTTCAGCACAGTATTCATTCTTTCAATTCTTATAAATAATGGTATCGCTTTTGTATTCAATCATCTTTGGTTTGATCCTGATAAATTATCAAATATAATGTATAGAATCACACATTCACTTCTAAATCTGGGAATTTATAGATTAATATTCCAACTATTTTATGATTTATTCCTATTGCTATAATTTTTCTAATTCATTAAATTAAATAGAAATGGTGCTAAATTTACAAACAATATTGAGTTTACGATTAAATTAGATAGACTAAAACTTAGATTCTTTGCAAAATCATATCTAAACAAGATATGATAAGAAATAAATACAAAACAATTTGCTATAATTGAAGAAATCATTCCTACAAATGTTATATTCATTGATCTAAGAAAATAGGACGTAAAAACAATTAAAATATATCCTCCAAGCATAGGAATTGCAAATGGTGAAAAATTTCCAGAAAAAACAAATGAAAAAATTCCTCCTATGATTGCAATTATAAGTCCTTGTCTCCACCCAAATACCATTGTAGAGAGAACTATTCCAAGAGTAAGTATTTCTATTTCAATTGGAACACTTGGAAGAAATTTTTTATATGATACAATTTGAATATTTAATGCAATAAACATAGTAATCAGAACTGCAGCTTTCATTTTTGAAGAAATAGTTATCAAGACTAATACAGCAATAGAACCAAGAATATAGAATAATATTTTCTTAAAATTATGTCTTATCAATTTCTTGATCTTTGATTTCATCAGATAAGAAATAGTTGTTGAATATATAAATGTTGATGGGAATGTTTAAAATTACTTATTGAAAAAAATAAACGCCAAGACTGAGATATGAACATTATGTTACTATGTCGGCGTAAGATTTATATATAAGTTATGCTTACCAATTTACATGGAAGACCTATATAATCATTTAAGTAGATATAAGAAAAAGATTAAAAAACTTAGAGAAGAGAATAGTATAAAAACGTATGAAGGAATAATAAAAATAAGAAAGGAAAATAAACAATTAGTTTTAAATTACTTAGAATTTAAAGAACAAGATCTAAAAGATATATATGGTACTTCTAAAGACGCAGAAACTAGAAACGCAAAGACATTATACAAATATCTTACTACTTATTTGGCTAATATAATATATTGGTTTAATGATGTTTCATTAAAAGATATAACACAAAAAGATATAGAAAGTATATATAGAAAAATTGAAAATGGTACACTAAAAAGTATTAGTGGAAAAAAATTAAGTGATATAACATTAAAAGACATATATAGCAGAGTCTTAAAAAGTGGATTCTTTGATTATATAAAAAAATCTGATTTAGCAAGAAATGTCATAAAAAGAAAAGTATCACCAACACATGAAGTAAGATTCTTTGATTTAGATACATTAAAAGAAATTTGCAATTTAGCAAATAAAAAAGAACATAGATTGGCATATTGGTTATTATATGATTTAGGATTAGAAATTTCAGCACTATTACAATTAAAGAAATCTAATTTTGAATTAAAATATGATAAAGACCTAAAAACTAAATATTATATGGTACATATAGCAAAAGATATTTCTAAAAAAGGTAGAAGAGTAAGAAATAATTATGTACATTTCGAAGAAACAACTAATTTACTAAAAGTATATTTAGGAACATTAAAAGAGTCAGATAAACTGTTTAATATAAGCCCACCAGCATTATATAGAGCATTACAAAGATCTAATAAAGATGGTAAATTTAGAGTAAAACCTAATGGTGAAAAAGTAACAATAAAAGATTTCAGAAGTTCATGTGCAACTTACTTTTTATCTCAAAGATGGAGTACAGATGAAGTTAAAGGAAGATTAGGACACTCACCTAGTTCAAGTGAGATAAATAAATATGTTAATTATTTAGGATTACATCAAAAGAAAAGAAGAAAAGAAGATGTTGAATTAAATTTTAAAAATATGAAATCTAAATATGATGAATCACAAGAAACTATTAGGATGATGAAAGCAGATCAAGATAATATAAAAAATCAAATGGAAGAATTAAAGAAAATGGTTATTAAAAACGCAATGAACGAACTAAATAAAAATGGTAAAAAAATATAATCTAAATATATTAAAGAATAATAAAGAAGCTATAGATATAATTAGTTATTTAGCTAGAATTAGATTTAATGGATTAAGTAGAAATGAAAAATTGAAAGATAATACTTCTATTAAAAAAAAAGATATAAATGCTTATTGTAAAGAATATGGTTTTGCAACTGTAGATGGAATATATAAGGAATTGGGTAAAAATAGAACTAGAACAAGAAAAATATTAAATGATTTTGTAAAAGAAGGTTTAGTAGAAAAAGAAGAAATTTCTATAGTAAAAGGTAGATTAAAAAAATATATGTATAAAATTAATTCTAATATTATAATGAATATATTAAATTTACCTGATGAAGATAAAGAGTTATTAAAAGATTGTATTGATTACTTAAATAGTTAAATTTGTCCCCTTTGGTATATATACATTTCATACTATTATTCTATGTATGAAACAGATAAAAAATATAAAAGTAGATAAAGATGTTCACTATAAACTGAAATTATTTACAGTTCAGAATGGATTAAAATCTATTAATAATTCTTTAGAAGTTTTACTTAAAAGAGGGGGTTTCTTATGAAACCTCACATATATAGAATTCTAAGAGAAGAAGCTAGATGTAACAAATGTGGACAGGTTTCAATAATTGGTGATTGGAAATGGAAACTATGGTTTTGTGAAACTTGTCTAGAACATACTAATGTTTCAAAATATGATGATCTAGGAACTATAAAGACTAGAAGTAATACAACTACTCATAAGAGAAAGTGTAATGTGAGGTTGTAATATGGAAGAAAAAACTATTACAATGAAATTATCAGAATGTGAAAGAATTCTAAAAAATAATTGGGATATATTATCAAATGATACTAAAAATCAATTAAAAATGGTAGGTGTAGTAAAATGAGTTCAGAACAAGAATATCTACAAATAGATGAATTAGATTTAATGGAATTATATGAAAAGTTTGTAACTTTATTAGAAGAATATAGAGCAGATGGTTATAATTTGCCTAGTTTAAAAATATTCAATAAAGATTATGATTTTAAAGAATTTGTTTCAGGAAATGGAAAAGAAATACCTGAATATATATCATTAACAGCAGATAAAATATTAAATTTAGTAGAAAATGGTATATATTTTAATGTTCATATTGAAACAATATATACAAAAGATTATAACTTTACAAGAAAAAAAGCTGGAACTACTATATTATATGCAAGTCTTCAATATAATAGAGGTAGTTTAAGTGTAAATAATGAAGAAATATTTAAGGAAGAACATACAAGAAAAAGACTTCTAAAAAGAATATTAAGAGTTTTATTAAAACCTGATAATCCATATCAGGAAGCTATAGACGAGGATAAATAAGAAAATGTCTATAGAAAATAATCAAAAAGCTAGTATTAACCCTTTAATGCATTATTATTTGCAGTATGGTGAAGAGTCTAGAAGTGAAACTATAAGAGATATATTAAAGACTGATTTAACAGATCAACTATACACAGAATTAAAACTAAGAATCAAAAGAAATAATTTGATTACAATATCAGTTAGGGGTGAAGTTACTTCAGGAAAAAGTACAGTAGCATTAGCCTTAAAACATTATATAAATAAATTAATAGTAGAATTAGGAAAAAATACTAAAATAGACGAATATGAAACAATTTGCTCAGATCAGATAGAATTCAATAGAGCAATAATGAGTGGAAAAACTAATATATGTTATGTAGTGGATGAATGGAGTCAATTAGGACAAAGTGGTTTAGGATCTACTACAGAAAATAATCTATTTGAATTTTATACAGATGTATGTGCTCAAAGATTTTTTCATAGAATTATGTGTACACCTAAAGCTAATAATTTTTATGATACAGCTTCAGCAATATTATTGGATGTAATAGGAAAAAATACTAAAGAAAAATTTACTTTGTGTAGATTATTATATAATGATCCTACTTCTCCAATGGTTGCAGTTCCATTAGGCTCAGTAAGAATATATGTTGATGAAATATTAAATGAAGATTGGTATTTAAGATATAGAGAAAAGAAATTCAGAAGAATAGATCTTTTAGATAAATATGGAATAAAAGATATAAGAGAATTAGAATCTAGTAAAATAACTCTTAAAGGATATAATGATTTAATAGATTTATGTTCAATGACTAGTAAATTTACATTAGAAATAGTTACACTTGCTATTAAGAATCTAATGAATGAAGAAAAAATATTATATTCTATATTACAATTAAATGACATAGCTAACAATGTAAAAGGACTTCTTAATGCTAAACAACAAATTGAGAAAATGAAATCTCAATTAAATAAACCATTAGATGTAGAAAGAAAAATTGCTTTTGAAAAAACAATAAAAA
>JABHHN010000062.1 GCA_018671515.1 archaeon
TGAGTGCGCCAATTTTCGCCGCGCACTTAATACTATGTTTTCTAGAATTATATATTATTCTGATGAAATCCTAATTGGATTTCATGGGCGGGTTTCAAACCACACTAAAGTGTGGATTAAACTACCCACCTAAACGTATTTAATTTTATTAAAATTAATAAAATTTTTGTTTTCCCCAATAAATTAAAAAACCTCCGACATATCTCAACCCATATGTTAGTATGTGGAATTGATGAAGCTGGTCGTGGTCCTGTAATTGGTCCACTTGTAATGGCTGGAGCTACAATTTCTGAAGATAAGCTAAAAAAACTAGAAATTCTAGGTGTACAAGATTCTAAAATACTGACAAGAAAAAGGCGTGAAGAATTATTCAAAGAACTCCTTATGCTTTTAGATGGATATAAAATAATCAGTGTCAGCAATGAAACAATAGATGAACATCTAAATGATGAAAAATCTAATTTAAACATCCTTGAAGCATATACAACAACTGAGATTATAAACATACTTGCACCTGATGAAGTATTCATTGATTTACCTGATAGAAATAAAGACAGATATGAAAGTCATGTCAGAAAAAATATGGAATCTCAAAAAGTAAAACTTATTTCTGAACATAAGGCAGATGCTAAATATCCAATTGTCTCAGCCGCATCAATTCTTGCAAAAGTCACAAGAGACAGATATATTGATATGCTAAAAGAGAAAATTGGAATGGATTTTGGTTCAGGATATCCGGCAGACCCTAAAACCAAAATATTTTTAGAAAATAATTGGGACAATGTCAATATAAATTTTTTTAGGAAGACATGGGAACCATATAAACAAGCAAAGATTAAGAAGGAACAAAGAAGTTTATTTGATTTCTAGATATTTTAAATTATTAGGATTAGTTTTTTTAACTTTTTTATTATTAATTTAATCTCACAATGAAGTCTTCGACTTCATACTTGAACCACAATTAATTTCCACGTAATCATTGCAGGAAGCAAAGCTTCATGTTATATAATTAATAATTAATGATAAAAAAAGTTAAGAACAAAATTAAACTAATAAATAATATAAAAACATAAATTCCTACTTCATATAATTCCAGTCATCCTTGGAATATCTTTCTCTTACAAGTTCTTTTGCTCTAAGAAGTTCAACTTCTGTCAAATCGCCATATTCAAAACTCTTGTCTTTTGTAAAACCATCAAGCAATGCTTCATATGTCTTTTGTGCATCAACTTTTTTAAAATCAAGAACTCTTGTAACTCTTTCTTTGACATCTTTAATCAATTTATCTTTAATCTTCTCATCTGGAACATTTAATACAGAAAACATTTTGTCTACATCTACATCAAATAAAATTGTTCCATGCTGTAAAAGAATATTATTTCGCCTTGTCTGTGCATTTCCTGAAATTTTTTTCCCTTTGACAATTATATCATTTATAGGACTAAATTCTGCCTTTATTCCCAATTTTGCAAGTCCTAAAATAATCCAATCACATATCACTTGATAGCTTTCAATTATATTTTTTGGAAAAAGTTTTGTTGGTCCAATTACCGAATAAGTTATTTCTCCCCTATTTGAATGATAAACTGCACCACCACCAGTTCTTCTTCTTATTATATCAATACCTAATTCTTTACAATTTTGTATATTGACTTCATCTTTTAGACTTTGAAAATATCCAACAGACACTGCACTTGGTAGCCATTTGTAAAATCTAATTGTTGGGTATTGACCTTTTGCAACGGACTCAGAAACTGCTTCATCGATTGCCATATTCATAAAAGCATTGTGACTCTGCAACTGTATTACTCTCCACTTTGCATCCTTCATCTAAGTGCCACCCCTAATACTCTTATTATGCTTTCAGCATCAATACCAATCAACTGATATTTTTCTTTTTCTATTAATCTTTCAATTTTTTCTACTAATTTATCTGAA
This sequence comes from archaeon, assembly GCA_018671515.1. Lineage (GTDB taxonomy): Archaea > Nanobdellota > Nanobdellia > Woesearchaeales > GW2011-AR15 > JABHHN01. Next base: position 1,939 of record JABHHN010000062.1, read on the forward strand.
TCATAATTTAGACTAGTACCAACGATTAATTTTTCAATTTTTTCTATAGAATTTTCTGGATGTGCAAAAAAATCTCCTAGTATTTTTATATCATCTATTTTCTTATTAAATTCAATTTTAATTATAAGAAGTTTCCCACCTTGAATCTTCTCTATAGCTTTGCTTTGCATATTTCGAAAGAGTCAATAGAGTTATTTAAATTTATCTCTACATCAAATTATTTTTCTCCAAAAAATATTTAAACATGAATACACCAAATAAATTTTATGAACAAGGCACTTCACTGGCTTTTATGGATTGTTTCAGGTATAATAGTATCTGGAATGTCATTTTTTCTTGTAAGGTTTAATAAGACATCAAAACCACTTCTATTCAGAATTATGATATATGTAGGTATAGCAATGATTTTTCTTGGTCTAATAAAAAGACAAAAAAGAGCAAAAGAAGTCAAAGAATTAATTGAAGAAAGAAGACAGAAAAGAATAATGGAAGATGATGATTCTAACTTACGACAAGGAACACAACCACAGCAACCAACCAATACAAAAAAACAAGGTATGGCAACACGTGCATCTGCACAAGAATATCAACATGGATCAACTCATACACAACAACATCATTATGGACAAGGAATGCAAAATCAAAGAGCGCATCACCATCAACAACAGCAAACTCATCCACAACACCAAAGGCCTGTAAATAATCAACAACAAACTCAAGCAAATCAACAACAAGCACATCAACAGCACCATACACAACAACCAAAACAACCTGTAAATCAACAACCTATGCAAGGACATAAGAAATTCTGTCATAGTTGTGGTTCACAAGTACATCCAGCAGGTAAATTCTGTTCACAATGTGGAACACATGTTTAAATTTTTTATTATCATTGAGTAATTAATATTTATATATAAGTTAAGTATTCTTGATTTTATGTCAGATTCACCAATTGAAGATATTGTAATAAAAGAATATACTAGTCATCAAACTGATGAATTTATTAAAGTCTTAGAAGAATCTGAAAAAGGAACAGTATATTCATGGATTGAACCAATAATTTTTGAAGAGCAAAAAACCAAATTTGCTTTTATTTATGAAAATAAAGTTCATTTATATGATCGAAAACAAGAATCAATAAATGAAAATGATGAATTAAATAATGCTATGACGAATATTTTCAAAAAAATTGAAGAGAAAAAACATATTTCTTACACTGGAAGAGTTGAAATAAAACCTGAAGAAAAATTAGTATATCTTATTCATGAAGTTCCAAATAACGGATTTGGTGTCGTTAACTATGATCCTAATAAATCTCATGATGAATGGTTAGAAAATTTACAGGAAAAGGCACCTCTTACAAATGAAATTATTTATGCAGAAGATAAAAAAATGTTCTATGGAATTAATGAAAAATTTGTAATTGCACATATTTTTGATCCAAAATCTGAAAATACATACCAAACAATAAAATCAAAACTTGAATCAATAGGATATCAAATCAAAAGAGAACCAAAACAGTAATCTTTTTAAAACTATAAAAAAATGTATTCATTTCATGAATAAAAAATTTCAAATTCTTTTTATTATAATATTAACTGTTTTTGTTATTAGTAGTTGTGGACCTGCACCAGTACCTGAACAACCACCAGTTCCAGCACCTGAAGCACCAATATATAAAATAAGTATTGAAAAAGATGCAGAAAATATAGTCTCAGCATATAAAATTGAAAGTGCAAATGAAGAACCAACATATGCTCCTGCTCCTGAACCTCTTGATATTGTGGCAATAGCAACACCACCTTTTATTAATACTAATTTAATATCCTACCCATCATATTCAGAAGAAGATTGGATAAATTTTGATGAACTAGAAGAAATTATTGAAAAGACTATTATTGAATATTATAGTTTATGTTTAAATAATGGATGGTCACAAGGATTAGGAAGTACTCTAACAAATTCCAAAATTATAACTAGAATTGATATAGGTGAAAAAGATATTGCCTCTAAAATTTCAAGATTACTTTATGATGCAAATGTACTAGGTGCTGATATCCCAAGTACTTCATTTTTGAATTCATTACATAACGATGTGTGCCTTGTTGGTTATTATGATGGTATTTTTTCTTCTAAAAACTTTGTTTCGGAAGCATCATTACCTCTTTATGTATTATTATTAAGATTTGCTTTCAATCCATTAGATATTACTTTAGATGGATTTGAAATGAAAAATGGTGTAGATATTTTTGGAACAAAAATTCCAGAAGAATGGAGAGGTATTTCTTTTGCACTCATACCTATAATGGGTTCTTTTGAAGCAGATGATATCCAAGATACAAGAAATACATATGCAAATATAAAGAAAATTGCTGATGAAGCAAATGCAGCTGCAGAACAGCTAGAAGCAGGACATAAAGTAATTATGCTCAGTAAAAAAATAGGAGCTGAGAGTATACCTCAAATTGTTGTAGATTTCACTGAAGCCACTGCAGTAAATGCACCTAGAAATATTAAAAATTTTGGATTCGGTCCAAATAGTGAAATATTGTTATCAAATATGGCTAATGACTTGATTGAAAAAGCAAAAATCGATGGGAAAAAAATTGTTTTTGATTTAGGAACAGCAGATCAATTAGTCGAAATACCTGCACAAAGTCTTGTTATAAGTATTGATCCACTTTTTGGAAAAATGAGTTTTTCTAAAAAAAATTTTAGAAGATTTCTTAAAGGTGCTGGAGAAAAGGGAATTTCTGCTGATATTATTACATCTCCTGTTCCGATAAGTACTTTTGATAACCTTAGAATAACGAGTCTCAGTCAAGTTGAGATAAGATCAATAGGTCCAGCAAGATCTCTTCTTGGATTATTCTTAAATCCTGATGAAATTGCAAAACTTCCAAGTGTTGCACAAAGAACATATATGAGAATAAATGGAGATGCTTTAATGGATACACTTCACACAGGTTTTGCACCAAGAAATTTTGTCAATCATGTATGGGATATATTAAGGAGAAATGGGGAATTTGATTTAGAATTAGATACTATTCTTCGTGGAATAAAACAAATAAGTGATGAAGGTTTAGAAAATATTGCTTCAGGAAATAATATCATAAATAATTATATGAGAAAAAATAATGGTGAGACAAGAAAAATTGTAATTGCAGTAACAAAAGAGGGTCAACAAGTAGCAAAAATGGATGAAGTAATAGATTTTAATTTAAAATCTCCAGATACTTCAACTTGGAATTTAAATACAGCAACATTAAATAATCTTGATCCTGCCCTTAAAGAACTTATTCTTGCAATATATGTAAAAAACAATAAAGCATTTAGAGGTGTAGATAATGGAGGTAGAAGATTTATATTCCAAAATACAGATAGTTATAATTCTGCTAAAGGACTCATTTTAGATCCTGCTAACAATTGGGAAAATTTAAGAACTTATTTTGAACCAAATCTTCCAACTGGAACTTATAATTTAGATATTCATAAATTTGAAGGTACACCTGTTACAAAATTTGATTTTAGATCTATAAAACAAGGAGATACGACAATTGAAGTAATTATTGAAAGTCTGACTGCTGGTAGTGGAATTATTGAAACAGTACCTAAAATATAATACATCTCCTCCTCCCACCCCCAATATTTATAAATGTCGTCTAATTCTGCCTTAGAGATATGGCAAAAGCAGTAGAAAATATTCAACCAGAAGTAAACATCGGCCTAGTTGGTCATGTTGATCATGGAAAAACAACACTTACACAACAACTCTCAGGTAAATGGACAGATGAACATTCTGAAGAGATGAAAAGAGGTATCACTATAAGACTTGGATATGCAAACACAACATTTAGAGAAATTTCTGGAAAAAAAGGATTTGAAAAATATACAACTAAAGAAAAAGTAGATAAAAAAGAAACAAAATTACTTAGAAAAGTATCATTTTTAGATGCTCCAGGACACGAAAGTTTAATGGCAACAATGCTTAGTGGAGCTGCAATAATGGATGGAGCACTTTTATTAGTTGCTGCAAATGAAGAATGTCCTCAACCTCAAACAAGAGAACATCTTATGGCATTAAAAATTGTAGGAATAAAAAATGTTATTATTGTACAAAATAAAATTGATTTAGTCAGTGCTGAGAGAGCAAAAAAAAATTATGAAGAAATAAAAGAATTCCTTAAAGATACTGATTATGTAAATGCACCAATAGTACCTATTTCAGCACAGCATGGAATAAACATTGATGCATTAATTGACACTATACAAGAAACAATTCCTACTCCAAAAAGAGATTTAAAGGCAGATTGCTATATGTATGTTGCAAGATCATTTGACATTAATAAACCTGGAGACAAAATAGATAAGTTAAAAGGTGGTGTTCTTGGTGGGGCTTTAGGACAGGGATCCATAAAAGAAGGCGATGAAATAGAAATTAGACCTGGACACATTTTTGAAAGAGAAAATCAAAGAGTTTGGGAACCTATCAAAACAAAAGTAGTAAGTATTGTAACAGGTGGAAAACCTGTCAAAAAAGTTGGTCCAGGTGGATCAATTGGAATATTAACTTCACTTGAACCTTCAATCGTAAAATCTGATAGTCTATCTGGAAACATTGTTGGCCATATAGATAAACTTCCTCCAGTATGGGATAATTTTACACTTACCACATCATTACTTGAAAGAGTAGTCGGTTCAAAAGAAGATCTAAAAGTAGAACCTATTAAAATGGGTGAAAAACTTCTATTAAATGTAAATTCCGCAGCAACTGTTGGAATAGTCACAAAACTTTCAAAAGATAATATTACAGTAAAACTGATTCTACCTGTTTGTGCAGATAAAAAGGCAAGAATCACCATATCAAGAAGAGTAGGAACAAGATTCAGACTAATCGGATATGGAATTATCAAAGAATGACTAATATCAATTGGCAAATTACAGGAATATTCTTTACAATAATTACATTATTTGGTATTACTGTTATTATTTTTCTTCTATATCAAATATTTCTAAATAAGTTCTTAAAAGGTAAATTTAAGATAAAAAAAGATAATGCAATTTTATATTCATTTTTAATTGCACTAACTGGATTATTAGGAAGTCTTTTTTTTAGTGAAATAGCAAAATATGATCCTTGTAATCTCTGCTGGTATCAAAGAATATTCATGTATCCTTTAGTAATAATATTTTTTATTGCATATAAGAATAAATATTCAAAAATATTCAGATATACTATTCCTTTAACAATAATTGGTGGAACAATTGCAATATTCCAATATTTGCTACAGATGGCACCTTCAATATTTTCAAATAGTACATTATGTTCAACTGGATCATGTTCCCAATTTTTTATAATTGAAATGGGATTTATAACCATTCCATTCATGTCGTTGATTGCATTTATTGGAATAACATTAATATCATTTATTTCCCTTAAAAAAAATAAATAATTGACAGATATTTTTTAGAAAAAACAATATTTAAATATAAATGATATTTCCTCACTTTAAAATGGTAAAACTATTCAAGACAAGAAAGCTTTGTATCATCTGCAGAAACGTGTTCTTTCCTAAATATTCCGGAACAATGTATTGTGATGAATGCAGAAAAAGATAAATTGTATTTTTTATTTACAATTTTCTCTTATTATTTTATGACCGATTATGCTCTTCCACGTTTTTTTCTTCTAACAAAACAAATATAAACAAATATTATTTAATAATTATAAATTAAGGAGGGAATATTATGATATTTGGAATGGGATTAGGGTTTGGAGGATTAATTGCATTTATTGCTGCAGCATGGGTAATATATGATGTTTTGAAAAACAACAAAAATATGCCTCAGAACCATAAAATTATATGGATAATTGCAGCAGTCATTGGAAATGTTTTAACAGCAGTTGCATACTATTTTATTGTAAAAAAGAAATAATTTTTTTTAATTTATTTTTCATTTATTTTCTAAAGTTATTATACTCCCACTGGACATTCTCACAACAGGTTTATATATTAAACAACAAATTATAAAAACATGCCAAAATTATTCAAATCAATGGGTGTTTTTAATAATATTTTAAAAGATAATGAATCTCTTTTTAGAGACTCAGTAGCACTTGATTATGATTATATTCCAAAACTTATACCATATAGAGAGTATGAACAAAGATATATTGCTAATTGCATAAAACCATTGTTTGCTAAAAGGAATGGAAAAAACGTATTAGTCCATGGTTCTCCTGGAATTGGAAAAACAGTTGCAATAAAACATCTTTTTAATGAGCTTGAAGAAGAGACAGATGACATTGTTCCAATCTACATTAATTGTTGGCAAAAGAATACTTCTTTTAAAATAAATTTAGATATTTGTGAACAATTAGGATACAAATTTACACATAACAAAAAAACAGATGATTTATTTGACATCATAAAAGATATACTAAACAAGAAGTCTGCAGTATTTTGCTTTGATGAAATAGACAAAGTAGAAGATCTCTCTTTCCTGTATATGATATTAGAAAAAATATATAGAAAAACAATAATATTAATCACTAATTTTAAAATTTGGGCAGTCAATTTGGATACAAGACTTAAATCAAGATTGACACTTGAAGATATAAATTTCAAAAAATATAATCATACTGAAATAAAAGGAATATTAAAAAATAGACTTCAATACGCATTTGTCTCTAATGTCTGGGAAGATGATGCATTCAACATTGCTGCTAAAAAAACCGCAGAAATTGAAGATATAAGAAGTGGTCTCTATATTTTAAAAGAATCTGGAAATTGTGCAGAAGAGGTATCATCAAAAAAAATAACAATTGAACATGTGAATAAAGCTATAGAGAAATTAAGTGATTTTAGTATAAAGGACAAAACAGAATTAAAAGAAGATGAACAAGAAATACTTGAATTAATCAAAGAGAATTCAGAGAAAAAAATTGGTGACTTATTTGAATTATATAAACAAAAAGGTGGCTCAGGAGTATATAAAACATTTCAAAGAAAAATAGAAAAACTTAGCAAGAATAAATTCATATCCATTTCTAAAACCCAAGGGGGTGCTGAGGGTAATACTACAATAGTTAAGTATGAAAGAGAAACAGAAACTAAACTAAATGAGTATTAACTTGACAACAAGTAAGGCATATAAAAGTTAAGAACTGAAATCAAATAAAACATAGTTGTAGAACTTATCATATTTACTACATGAAATGGGAAACTATTGAATGTAGAATCTGTACCATATGTTATACTAATTGTATATTTTAGTATATAATTTGAAACAAGCAATATCATCCCTGCTTCAAAAAAAGATAATCCTATCCAATAAGATTTAAAAAAATACATGGCATAAAACATTAAAACATGCCTTGGAATTTTAAGTATATCACCCATATCTAAATTAAAATATAGTGCTCTATTTATGATATTTAGCAATACTATTATTATACTATAAAATGGACTAAAAAAATATGCCAAAAGCATACCAAAAACAAATTCAAAATCTATTGGAAATAATGGAAAAGACCTTTTGATCATATATTTAAAAAAATCAAATATTTCAAAAATTATTATTATTGCAATAGGTTTATATTTTGGAAAAAGAAACAAAAATATTAAAATAATTAAAAGATAAATTAATTTAATTAATTTAAAACCCTTAGATTTTCTAAGTTTTTTCGTTTTTACTCCTTCTTTGATTATCTTATTTTTGATTAACATATATACCTTTATCCACAAAAGTTATTATGCAATAATTTGAATAAATATATAAATATTATTAACAAAAATGAGATACAATCATTAAAAATTAAAAACATATATTTATATTTGATAAATTATTAAGTTTTAAAATAAAATGATAGATAATCTTGATGAAAAAATATTAAATGTACTTCTTGAAGATTCAAGGCTTTCTTATAGACAAATAGCAAAAAGACTAAAGACATCTGTTGCAACAATAATGAATCATATAAAAAATATGGAAAAAGAAAACATCATTAAGAGATTCACAACAGATATTGAATATTATAATATAGGTTTTGATATAAAAGTAATAATTCAATTAAGAATTTCCAAAGGAAAACTTTTTGAAGTAGAAAATAAAATTGCAAAAGAAAAATATGTTTACGCTGTATATGATGTAACTGGAGATTATGATGCAATACTTCTAGCAAGATTCAAGAATAGACAAACCATGGACAAATTCCTAAAGAAGATACAAAAGTATGATTTTATTGAAAGAACACATACAAGTTTCATTCTAAATACAATCAAAGAAAAACAATCAAAATTATAGTGACATCTGTTTAAAAAACAGACGTATTCTTAATAAAAATTAAACAAAAATTAATAAAAAAACAATATTATTAAACATTTGTATTAATATTTTTAAAATAATTATATAATATGTAATGTTTTCTGATAAATTAATAAATAATTTGAGGAGATTTTATGGAAATGGAAAAAATACTAAAAAAAGTAGAAGAAGACAAAGTAAGATTTGTATTATTGCAATTTACAGACATTAATGGAATAGTGAAAAACCTTACAATTCCTGTAAAAAGATTAAAAGAAGCAATTGAAGATGGTGTGTGGATTGATGGGTCTTCAGTTCATGGCTTTTTGAGAGTACATGAAAGTGATATGTATCTTAAACCTGTAGTATCAACATACACAGTTATTCCGTGGTTAAAGGATGAAGATAATGAAAATACTGCAAGAATTATCTGCGATCTTTTTACACCTAATGGTGATCATTTTGAAGATGACCCAAGATATATACTTAAAAAAGTTTTAAAAGAAGCATCAGATATGGGGCTAAATTACTTTGTTGGACCAGAACCTGAATTTTTTTTATTCAATAATGAAAATGGATTTAAACCACTACCACATGACATGGGTGGATATTTTGATTTAAACATGGATAAAGCATTTTCAATTAGATCAGATATGACTAAAGCACTTGAAGAAGTAGGTATTGAAGTTGAAACAAACCATCATGAAGTTGCTTATGGACAACACGAAATCGCATTTAAATATGATGAAGCACTAAAAACTGCAGATAATATTATAACTTTTAAATTTACATTAAAAGCAATTGCAGAAAAAAATGGATTACATGCAACTTTTATGCCTAAACCTATATCTGGAATAAATGGTTCTGGAATGCACTGCCACCAAAGTTTATTTACTAACGAAGGCAAAAATGCTTTTTATGATGAAAATGATCCTTATCATCTTTCAGCTACTGCAAAAAGTTTTATAGCAGGACAATTAAAATATATTACTGAAATGAGTGGTGTTGTTGCACCGTTAGTTAATTCATATAAAAGACTAGTCCCTGGATATGAAGCTCCTGTATACGTTTGTTGGGCAAAAATAAATAGATCTGCTCTTATAAGAATTCCAAGATTTTCAGAAGGGAAAAAAAATTCATGCAGAGCTGAAATTAGATGTCCTGATCCTTCATCTAATCCATATCTTGCATTAGCTGTTCTACTAAAAGCAGGACTAAAAGGTATAAAAGAAAATTTGGTACCTGCTGATCCTGTTGAAGAAGACGTATATCATTTTGATAATAAAAAACTTAATGATTTGTATATTAAAACACTTCCTGCGTCCCTCGGAGAAGCAATAAATGAAATGAAAAAAGGTTCAATTGTAAAAGAAACATTTGGAGAAAGTCTTTTTAATAAATTCATTGAATCAAGACAAGCAGAATGGGATGAATACAGATTACAAGTAAATGATTGGGAAATAAAAAAATATATTGAAAAATATTGAGTAGAAAAAATGCACCAAAATAAATGTCCAAAATGCAGTAAAAAAAATTTAAAAGAATTTGATAATTTTTTTTGTTCTCTTTGTAAAAGCTGCGGACATTTATTTACTTTTATTTGATTCTATTTTTATTTAGAAATTTAAATTACTTTATTTTTTAATCTCTCTTATTTATTTCAACACTTCTAGAAAAGAACATGAAATGTTCTTTTTTTTCCATATGCAAGTTTCCTTGAAACTTGCTATAAGAGACCAAAGGTCGAAATATAATAAAACAATTTTACAAAAACACAAATAAATTATCAAAATAGAAAGAAAGAAAATAAAAAATTAAAATTCATAATATCCTGCACGCTTTCCCAATTCTTCTTCAATCCTTAAAAGCTGATTATATTTTGCTGTTCTTTCACTTCGACATGGTGCTCCACTTTTAATCTGACCTACACCAAGACCAACAACAAGATCTGCAATAAAATTATCTTCAGTCTCTCCACTTCTATGTGAAACCATAACTGTCCACTTATTTTTTTTAGCAAGATTTGCTGCAGCTATAGCTTCACTAATAGAACCTATTTGATTTACTTTTAATAGTAATGAGTTACATGCAGCCTTTTCAATTGCCATATTCATCCTCTTGACATTTGTGACCAAAAGATCATCTCCAACTATCTGAACTTTAGATCCCATTTTTTCCATCATATGAGTCCATCCAACCCAATCATCTTGATCAAATGGATCTTCTATTGAAATTATTGGATATTTTTTTAGGAATTTTTCCATCATATTTGTTAGATATTTTTCATCTTTCCCTTGCTTTTTTGCAATCTTCCAATTGTATTCTTCTGATTTATCTTTCATTCCTAAAACATATTTTTGATCAAAATAGAATTCTGATGCAGCTACATCCATACCTAATTTAATTTTCCCAGTATAACCTGCCTCATCTATTGCTTTTATCAAAATTTTTAATGGCTCTTCATTAGATGTCAATGGAGGTGCAAAACCACCTTCATCTCCAACATTTACTGAATCAACACCATATTCTTTTTTCAAAATCTTCTTTAATGTATGATATGTTTCAGCTCCCATCTGGACTGCATGTCTAAATGATTTAGCACCAATTGGCAATATCATAAATTCCTGAATATCTAATTTATTTCCTGCATGTTGTCCGCCATTTATAACATTCATTGATGGAACTGGCATAATTATTCTTTTTGTTCCTGAAAGTTTTTGTATATGTCTATATAATGGTACTTTTTTTGCTCTTGCACCACTGCGACATACCGCCATACTTACACCAAGTATCGCATTTGCACCTAATTTTTTTTTATTTTTAGTACCATCAATATTCAATAATAAATCATCAATCATTGATTGTTTTGAAGGATCTTTCCCAATAAGTTTTCTTTTTATTATTGTATTAACATTATTAACTGCCTTTTGTACTCCTTTTCCACCAAAACGTTTAGTCTTGTCTCTTAATTCCCATGCTTCATGAACACCTGTTGACGCACCACTTGGTACTGCAGCTCTAAATATACCATCATTAGTTTTAACATCAACTTCTACAGTAGGATTTCCCCTAGAATCAATAATTTCTCTTGCTTTAATATCTTTAATTTTACTCATATAATATCACCCATAAACATAAATAAAATATTTTAGAGACTTCTACTTATTAAGTATTTTCTTTTTTGAAAATTATTTTTTCTTATCCTATTTTATGGGACAGGGTTTAAATAAACAATCAGATTTTAAAATTTCACAAAATAATTGTCCATTATCTCCTAATGTTTTTTTACTACAACCAAATCTTACATTCTTTTCCCAATTTTCAAGTTCTTTCATATGTTTGGAAACTTTATTTGATTTTTTAAGAATATTTTCAATATTTTTTTCTTCTTTTTCTACTTTTAATTCTTCTCCTTCAATTTCATCTTCTTCCTTTTGAAGTTTATTCATCTTTTTTATTATAATATCTAATTTAGTTTCCATATTTTTTAATCTTGATTCCATATTTTCTTTTTTCATAAACTCACCTTATACTATTTTTGTATTTAAATATTATAAATCTTTTCAAATATTGAATTAATTTTTACATGTAAAAGTAAAAAAATCAAATATTTGATTTATCACATAAACAATATAGATTAATACGTCTATCATTATTAAAAAATGAATTTTATCACCTCGATCACCACTAAATAATGATAATTAATCAAAATATTTATAAATATCTTATTTATAACTACTTATAAATAGTTAAAAATATGAAAATGAATTTTCAAAAATTAGAGAATGGGGAAATTTTAACAGATGTTGACCACATCTTAGACATTATTAAAAAAAAAGGTAAAATTTCCGTACAAGAACTTGGAAGAAAACTTAATAGATCTACTGATTGCATAGAAATATTGGTCGAAGTTTTAGAAGAAAATAACCTTATTGAAAAACATTTTACTTTAAATAAAATATTTTATACAATAAAAGATGAAAAGAAAAAAAATACTGTTTCAAATAAAAGTGTTAAAGATGTAGTAAAATATACAAAACTTAAAATAAATTCTATAAAAAATAATCAAAATACTATTATCAAATTAAAAGAAGTTGAAAAAAGATTTAAAACCTTTGAAAAAAAAATAGATAAGAAAATAATAGAACTAAAAAAATATGATAAAAAAATATCTTCTTCATTAAAAAAACATCAAAAATTGTCTAAATATGCTATTGATTTTGAAAAAAGAAATAAAAAAATATCAAGGGAACTTAAAATTATCAATAATATAAATGATAAACAAAAAATAGAATTCAAAAAAAGGATAAATACTATAATCCATATTTTAAAACATAAATCTGTGAATAAAAAAGAAATATCTCAAAATAACCATGATTTGATTATGATTATGAATGAAAAAGAAAATATAAAAAATATTTCAAAATCTATAAGAGACGCAATAAAAAAAATGGATCTAAGATCTAAAAGACTTTTAAAAAATATTGAAAAAGTATCTGGAAAAAGAAATTTTGAATCAGAATATATGAAAATTGATAATGAAATGGATTCATTAAATCTAATATTTAAAAATAGTATAATGGACGTATCATCATTTGGAGAAGAATCTTATAAAAATGAAACCAAGCCAATTAGATTATGATTTATATAAACAAATTAAAAAAAAAGACTTAAAAAAAATCAGTCTTAAGTATTTAACACTTCTTTTCATTATATCTTTTTCACTTACCTCTTTATTATTTATTTCAAAAAACCAACCAAGCATAACAGGAAAGGTAATAAGTGATAGTAATATAATAAAAAAATGTAGCACTTTAAATTCAATTTTCAGTAATGATTTAGTTTGTGGAATTACAGATAATAACTACCTTCAAATAAAAAATACAAAAATGAATGGAGCTAAATTAAAAATAAATAAAATTACATTAGATTCATGCATAGTTGAAACAGATGTAATTCTTTCTCCATATAGAATTAAAAATATAAATATTGAGAATTGTAAAACTGATTTACAAACAAATATTCAAATCGATTATACGAATTTAGACACAGGAATGAATCATTTAATTTCTGGAATAATAATCTAATTTTTATAGAAATTAATTTTTTCTTTTTATTATGGAATTAAGTGAAATAGAAAAAGACATTCATCCAAATTTATATTCTAAACTAATAAAAGACATAAAAACATTAAGACCATCACAGGAAAAATCCATTAATTCAGGACTAATTGACAATAATAATTTACTTGTATGTACACCTACTGCTTCTGGAAAAACTCTTGTTGCTGAAATTGCAATGCTTAGTCACATATATAATAATAAAGGAAAAGCAATTTATATTGTTCCTCTAAAAGCACTTGCAAGTGAAAAATATGAAGAATTCAAAATTAAATATCATGATATAAAAGTAGGCATTTCAATTGGAGATATTGATTCAAGTGATAGATATTTAGAAAAATGTGATTTAATAGTAACTGTTGCAGAAAAACTTGACTCACTTATAAGACACAAAGCAATATGGCTTACCAATATATCTTGTATTGTAATCGATGAAATTCATCTTCTAAATGACACATCAAGAGGACCTACACTTGAAATATTAATTACTATCTTAAGAAAAATTGTCAAAAATGCACAAATAATTGGACTCTCAGCAACTATTGGAAACCCTGATGTTCTTGCAGGATGGCTAAAAGCTAAATTAGTAATCGATGATTGGAGACCAGTAAAACTTCGTAAAGGAATATTTCATGATGGAGAAATTGAATTTTATGATGATTAATGCATACGTTTTCGTCTTTTTTCTATAACTTTAATACCTAAACCTTTAAAATATCCTTTTTCAATTATAAATATTAAAATAGTACTTATCAAAATACTAAAAAAGATTATTGATAAAACTATAGTTGAATATTTTTCACCATATGGAAGACCCGCTTGAGCAGGTATTTGAGCAAGAACTGCAGCAGCAAGACCTTTTGGTGCAAGTGCCTCCATAAATGCCCTATCTTTATCTAAAATATGTGTTTTAACAGTTATTAATACAACAAAAGGCCTTATAATAAATATTATTAATGTCAATAAAAATCCAAGAAGAATACCCCCCAAATCATTAAAATTCATCAATAATCCTAAATACACAAAAAAGAATGATTTTACAAAAAATGAAATTTCTGAATAAAAAAATTTTTGTGAATGTGACATAGAAGCAGTATTGTCTTTTTCTACCATATACATAATCTTCTTTGAATTTCCTAATATAAGACCAAATGCAAGACATGCTATAGCTCCATTTTGATCCATGTATTCAACAAAACCATACATCAAAAGTAAAAATGCAATTGTTGTCATATATGATTTTGTGAATTTTTCCATCCTCTTCTGAATTTTTATCCACATAAATCCACTAAAAAGTCCCAACAATATTGATACTGCAAATTTTATAATTACTTCATTAAAAATTGAATTTATACTAAGTCCACCTGAATCACTTCCAATCAAAGTAATAAGTGTAACTGCACCAACAATACATAACACATCACTTATTGCAGATTCAATCGTAAGTATAAGTGAAGAATTTTTGTTCATAGTAATTTTTTTAGTTATCGGAATTACTACTGCACTTGAACTTCCTCCAACAATTGCACCTAAAAGCAATCCTGAACTAAATTTCCATCTAAAGAAAATAAACATCAATATTCCAATAATTACAGTTGTGAAAATGAAATTGACAACAGTCAAATTTACTCCTTTGAAAAATTGTGTAATAAGCTGTTTTATATTTATTGACAAAGCACCTTCAAATAATATATATATCAATGCAAAAGATGTAAATATTTTTGATACTGCACCAAATGAAGGATTGTTTGCAAGCTGTGGAAAAAATATATTTAATACAACTCCAAAAATCATCAACCAAATAATATCAGGAATATTTGTTTTTTCAAATATTATTTCTCCAAAAAAGCCTAAGAAAATGATAATTCCCGCCAATGCAAATAATGAAAATACTTCCAAGTTTAAAGCCCCATATTATAGTATGTAAACAATTGTTGTTTTCCTTTATAAATTTTTAGGAAGAAAAAAATTAATTATTGTAAAGTCGAGACTAATACCACATACTTAAACTTGTGAATACATACTTGACCAACTCGACTTTGCGAGTTGAAAATTCACAAAAAAGATTTTTACGTAATACCTCTCACTTTAGTATGAGAATAACGACAAAATCGTGGATTTTCATTATTTTTTTATATTAGATTTAATTCATGACAATACTATGAATTTCATTCAAAAACAATTATTTAAGGCATCATCAAAACTTTCATCTAAAAACACCATAGTAAGTGTAGAATTAGAAGATGGAAAAATTAGTGATGATGAAAATGATTTAGTTGGTTATTTTAATGAAATTGAAGGTTTGGAACGAAAAATTCTAGCAGTTAAACATGCTGATTTTTCAGGTTTAAATGACTTTTTTTCAGGAGCTTATGCAATATCTAATTATATGTCTGATTCAAATTTTTCTATTTTGGCAACTAAAGAATTAGATTTACCAATAATTGGTAGCCTTTTAAAATATCTTGGATTTGTATTTGTAAATAGATCTGGTAAAAAAGAAGAGAAGAAAGAAAGTTTAGATCAACTGATTAAAGATATAGATAAAAATTATGTAGTAATTGCACCAAATGGTTCAAGATATCCACAAACTCAAAAAATAGGTTTAAGTTTAGCAGAAAAAGCATTACTTATGCAATCATATGTTATTCCTATTGGTATAAAACATTTACCAGAGGAGGAAAAATATAGTATGCTAGGAAGATTTGATGAAACATTTATTACATTTAAAAAACCTGATGAAACATATATCACATTTGGACAACCGATTAAACCACCAAATCCAAAAGATTATATTTGGTATGATGATTATGGTGCTATTGCAGATATTAAAACCTTAAGCAATGATGAAATTATTGAAAATTATCACTTACCTGATTCTGATACAAACTTACCTGATTCTGATGCAAATTATGAGAAAAACAAGGAAAAAATGTATGAATATGTACAAGATGTTTTAATAAAATCATGTGAATTAAATGGAGAAGCAATACCAAAATCAATTTCACGAACCTATGAAGAAGCAGGAAAATTAATAGAACTGAAAAAAACATTAAAATAAATTAAAAAATTAGAATTAAAACTTAGGCATACCCTTCATGCCACCTGCGCCACCCATCTTTTTCATCATACGTTCCATATTCTTCATGGAACCACCTTTAAACATTTTCATCATTTTCTTAGACTGTTTATATTGCTTAAGTAAATCTCTTACTTCTTTGATTTCTCTTCCACTTCCTTTATGAATCCTATCAACTCTGTTTCCTGATATGATTGTTGGGTCTTCAAGTTCTTCTTTAGTCATACTATCCATTACAAATTTCCATGCATCTATTTTTTCCTGCTGGACATCAATTGCTTCTTTTGGCATTTTTATCTGACCCATTCCAGGTATTAATTCCATTACTTTTGAGAGCGGTCCCATTTTCTTCATTGCCTGCATCTGATCATATAAATCTATTAAATTAAATTCTCCTTTTAGAAATCTTTTCCCCATATCTTCTGCATCTTCGTTTGAGATTGCACCTCTTGCCTTTTCAAGTAAGACTTCTAAATCACCCATTCCTAGAATACGAGAGACAAAACCTTCTGGATTGAATTCTTCTAAATCATCTATTTTTTCTCCTACTCCTATAAATTTTACTGGTGCATCTGTTACTGAACAAGCAATTAATGCTCCTCCACCTTTAGCAGTACCATCAAGTTTTGTTATTATGACTCCAGTGACATCACATGACTCATGGAATCCTTGTGCTTGTTTTTCTGCAGCCTGACCAATATCACCGCTAAGTGTAAGAAGTGTCTCATCAGGGTTTATTAAAGCATTTATTTTTTTAATTTCAACAACTAATTCATCTGATAATGCATCACGTCCAGCAGTGTCCACGATTATAAAATCATATTTTTCTAATTCTTCTGCATATTTTTTATATATCTCTTGTGGATCTTTTGATTTTTCATCCCCAAAAACAGGGATATTTATTTTATCTCCTAATTGTTTTAATTGTTTAAACGCTGCAGGTCTCCAAGTATCAAGCTGAATCATTGCAACTCTTATTGCTCTTTTCGAAAAATATTTTGCTAATTTTCCACATGTAGTTGTTTTTCCTGAACCATATAATCCAACAAGCATCAATTTGAACGGTTTTTTATCTATAGAAATCTTTGCTCCTTGCCCACCTAGGAAATTTACTAATTCTTCATATACAACATTTAAGAGATGCTCTTTTTTTGTAAGTCCTGCAGGTAAATCTTCTTTTAATGTTCTTTCTTTTATTTTATTTGTTAGTTCAAATACTAATTTTACATTTACATCTGATGTCAATAATGCTCTTTGTATGTCTTTTATAAGCTCATTTATGAGTTTTTCATCTACAAAGATGCTGCTAGTTATCTTATTTAGAGTGTTTTTTAGTGAATCTCCTAGTTTATCAAGTACCATTCTAAAAAAGAAGATGATATTATTTTAAAAATCTAGTGGAAAATCTGAAAAATATGATTAATTATTAATTAATTATGTTTTATAAACAGAAGCTGCGTTTGCAGGTATACAATAATGAGGTGGATCCCATTCTGGCCATGGATGAACTATTCCTAATTCCTCTGTGATTTTTATTACTTCAAGAGGCAAATCAATCCAATGAAAAGAATCTAATGATTTAGTAGGATCATTCAAATAAAGATCTACTGCATATCCTGTTTGATGTTGACTATATCCTGCTTTAGCTGTTGGATAACCTTTTTTTTTATTTTCTATATATAAGTTCCCTTGATCCGAATATGATCTATAACCTTGTAAAGCATGTACTGTATAACCTTTCTCTTTTGCTTTTTTAACTAACTCATTTAGAATATGTTCAATATCTGGATGAATTTCTATTTTATTACTAATACCTTCATTTTCAAATATAGTTTTAGCATTAAGTACTTGATCTTCTCTCCAAGGTGTGTTTATTGGTCCACATCCATAATCCTCAAAAGTTGAACTTCCTGATGAAATTAGTTGATTTTCATTATTCTCTGCTGCTTCACATTGCTCTGTTGTAAAAACTTCTCCATTGGAATCATCACAATCCTCATTATTCAAAGAAAATTTCTGTTGTGCAAAATCTAGCTGTGTTGGTTTATCATCTCCACTACAACACAAATAAATTTCTCCATCTATACCATGACCATCTCCATCTGTATCTATATAATATGGACCTTGTGGATTATATCCCGAAAATCCTAAATTCTCACAAAAATCCACTACTTCTGTTTCTGTTTTTGTTGTTGCACTAGTTATCCAACATTTACCTTCTCCTGTGCTTCCAGTTGGTATTGGTTCAGGTTCTAAAGTTGGTTGTTGTTCTGTTGGTTCTATAGCTACTGGTTCATTAGTATTCTCTTTACCTGTAACCCATTGCGTAATTCCACCTACAGTTACTCCTACTGCTGCACATGCTGCAATTACAGGTACCCAAGATATTGCTCCACCAGGAACAAATGTAAGTATTCCTGCAA
The DNA here is from genome assembly GCA_018671515.1 of archaeon. Taxonomy (GTDB): domain Archaea; phylum Nanobdellota; class Nanobdellia; order Woesearchaeales; family GW2011-AR15; genus JABHHN01. The sequence continues at coordinate 20,868 of JABHHN010000062.1, forward strand.
TTACTCCTCCTACAACACATCCACCCACTCCTACTCCTATTGTCAAACCACCTATAGCTGAACCAGTAATATCAGCCATAGTATTACCTGTAACTTCATTTCTTAGTTTACTATCTTCTGCATATGCAAATATACTATTTAGAATAATCAAGATTCCAAAAATTACAAATATTTTTTGTTTTGCTTTTTTCATATTTATTTTTTAATTTTTCATTACTATATAAATAAATTATATTTAGTTTAAAGAGTTTTTTATATATATATATTTTTATTCTAAAGTGGAAAAACAATATAATTTTAAAAATCTAATAGAAAAAATAAGAAAAGATGTAAGTTTTTATGATTCTAAGTATCAGTTTCTACAACTGCTGGCGGTTGTTGTGGTTCAGGCGTAGGTTCTACAGGAACTGGTTGTTCTGTTGATTTTTCTATTGAAACTACTTTTATCGTTAATCCCTCATTAAAATCCCATTGATTACCAATAGTTACCCACTTAAAATTAACACCAACTTGTACCTTACATCCATTGACATCATTAACATCTATCAAAGTAACATCATTCCCATCTATAACTTTTAATTCACCAATATTAAAAGATTCCGAATTACCACCAATATCCAATATACATCCTGTGATTTCACCTGCATTTTCTGCTGGTTCTTCTATTTCAGATTCTTCTTCCACTGGTTCTTCTCTTGCAGGTGAATCGTCTTCATCTTCATCATTAAGAGCAAAATGTTGTTGAGCTGCTTCTAATAAACCTGGTTCTTCCGTAAATCCACTTCCACAACAAAAAAATATTTCTCCCCCAGTACCTTTACCATCTTTATCCGAATCTACATAATATGGACCTTTAGGATTATATCCTGGAAAACCTTCATTTTTACAAAAATCAGGTGTATCTGTTTCTGATATATATATTTCTTTAGCAGGCCAACAGAATTTACTACCAGTACTAGTTCCATCAGGTATTTGTTCTGGTGCTGCAGTTGGTTGTTCATCAGTACTTCCTGAATCATCTACATCAGTAGAAGTATCTCCTTCTCCACCATTCGATTTACTACTAACCCAACCACCTATACCTCCTAGGGCTATCGCTGTAATCCATGTTGCTGGAGCTGCTGCGAGTCCCATTAAAAATACACCTAATCCTGTTGCTGCAACAGGAAGAATTAATGGCAATCCCACTACAACTAATGCCGTTAAAGCTACCGCAGCAACTACGCCCCCAATAACCCAACCCAAAGGAAACTTTTTTCCCTCACTAGTTTCTTCTGCATAAGCCACTATTGAATTTAATATAATCAATATACTAAATATTGCAAATAATTTCAGTTTTGTTTTTTTCATTCTTATTTTATTTTTTTTAATAATTATTATGGTGTATTCAAACAAGCACATACGTCATTATTTTTTTGATTGCAAACACTATCTGATATTGATGTACATACACCTTGTCCAGTACATATTGAACCAAACTGTTTTTCACATTTCCTTTTGCAATAACAATCGGCTCCATTATCACCACATATTGTTTCAGTTTTAACATCAATACATAAAGTTTCTTCTTCATTTATATCAGGACATGGTTTTGAATTATCACAAGAATATGAACATAAAGGATTAAGCCAAAAATGACCACCTTGCTTTAAGCATTCAAAATTTTCTCCACAAAAATCATTACCTAAATTTTTACAATTTTTATCAAAATTAGGATTACTAATCCCATTTTCTACAATATCTTCTGGTGTTCCCCAATTTGTTCCAACACCATAATCACAATTCTCTTTAAAATCTTCATACTCTCCTTTTTCTGTACCACATTGCACATAATATCCATTTTCTGGAGTTGAAATTAATGCTTTTCCAAAAGTACAACTACCACTACTTATTTTTGATATAGCACACCAATCTGTACTTTCTGCATCTGGATCTGATGATTCAAGAGCATAAAATAAATCAGCTTTACAATAACACATATTATCATTTACTTCTTCTACTGCTTCACAGACATTCATATCACATTTAGCATTATAATTTTCTCTATTTATTGTTTCTACTGCTTCCCCAATGTCTGCTAACTTTTCAACTAAAGCATGCCAAGCATCTTGTAAAACTCCACCAGTACCAGCAGCTGTTGATACATCATATTCATCAATATGTTTTTTTCCTTCATCATCATCATCACCAAATGTAATAATTCCGCAATTTGCATCTTTAGCATCTTCAACTTGTGGACATTGACCTAATCCAATACCTCCACAAAAACAATATCCTTTATCTCCACCTTCTTCGCCACCATCTGGAATTTCGCCACCATCATCTGGAGTTTCTCCACCTTCTGGTTCTTCTTCTGGTGTTTCAGGTTCCTCTTCAGGATCATCATCACATTCAATACCACATTTCTCTTCCATCTCATCAGTACATGCAGCTTCAATATTTTCCTCACTGCATATATCTTCATATTCACCATGACATGTATCTTCATCATATCCTTCTATAGATGAATATCCCCATTCTGAATCATCATTTTCACAAATTAAGCAAATCCCACCAAACCAAAACAAATTGTTCTCATCTATTTCTCCTTCTTCTTCACATACTTCATATTTTCCTTCACAAGTCTCAAATATTATTCCTTCTTCTCCAGGTTCTGTTAAATCAAGGCTTAAATACTTGAAAATATCATCATCTTCATTTTCAGTTATTGCTCCTTGTATCTGAGTACATCTTTTACATATTCCTTCGCCATAATCTTTTAAATCACCTAATTCATCATTATCACATTCTTCATCAACCAATGCAACACAGCCTTCCTCAGTTTCTATTTCTGAATTAAGTAACCATGAATAATCTTCTACTTCTGCTACAGATTTTACTTGACATATCCAACAACCATTTGGAAGTGGAGTTTCATCATCATCATCAAAAATAATATTATCAACATTTTGCTTATTGCAAACTTGTTCAGGAAATATTTTTTCACAACACACAGAACTTACTCCACAATACATTTCAGGTAATGAAATTCCTTGCTCCAAAATACAAAGATCATCAGACTCCACACCATCTGTATTTTCCATACAAAACCTATCATCATTGTCTTCTCCTTCAACAACACAATCTTCTGGTATTGTAAGTTGATCGTCATCAGGAGGAACTAATATATTTGGACCAGGTACACATTTTAATTCTGATTCTTCTGGATTAAAATCTTCAAGCACACCTGCATTACAAAAATGTTTAGGTGGTTCTAATGTTGTTGGATTATTGCAATAATACCAATCACCTTCTGATATGCTACACTCAAAGGTTAAACAAGCATCTCCAAACATTGGCTCTACATTACCTTCATTACAATAATAACAAAGACCATATTTCCCATTTCCTTCATCAAAATAACTTTCATCAAAATAAGTCATACCTGTTTTAATATCCAAATCTGCTACTATTTCTTCTCTTGTATCTTCATTTACAACAGTATATGTACCAATACAATCAGTTATACTTGGTTTTGCTCTACAGCTAATTGTATTTTCAGGTGGAGTTTCTAAAAATTCACCATTACAACAATACATGAATTCATTATTAGCAGTAGGAACATAAACATTGTTTTCACCATTTGTATTTTCATCTGACCCTAATTTTAAACAAGTACAATCTTTGTCAGACTCAGAGACAATATCTGGGCATGTTTTTGTGCCCAATTGACAGGATCCACCATTAGGACTTAATGTACCAGTCATTGTTCCATCATCATATATTATTTCACTACATTCCAATAACGCATTTTCAACTATTGTTTTATCCACTTCATCTAATAATATAATTCTTGATCTTAAATCTTCAAAATCACATAATGTAATTTCATTTGGTTCATTATAATGTCTATTTGAAAATAATCTTGAAAGGAACAATGTTTTTTGTTCTTCGTCAACTGTACCATCAACTTCTGGAAATTCTTGATTAATTACATCAATAAAAGTTCCAAGACATAATTCTTCACCAATAATTTCTGAATCTTCATCTATAATTGCTGAATCTTCATCTATAATTTCAGAATTTAGACAATCTCTTAGATATTCAATTCTTCCCTCTAATGTTGTTGAACATTCATCAATTCCAACAATTCCTTTTCCTGCAATCCTCAATACAAAATTGGTCCACAATGTTGTATCATAAATTCCATTTCTTGGATAATTTACTGAATTAACATATATTTTGTTTTCACCAGAAAGTACTTCACTGCTCCCATCACCCAATCTTAATGGTCCTGTAATTCCAAATGTTTCAGGATTTAATCTAATATATGAAATATCAGAAGATGTTGCTCCTACTTGTAAATTCTCTTCAGATGTATCAGTTTCAAAAAAAGCATATCTTTCTCCTGCCACATCTTCTTTTGAATAATAAGTATCATCGGGTAAAAATTCATCATTATCAATTACTACTGTTTCGACATATTTTTGATTATCATGTATAAAATAATTGTTTTCTCCAAAATCCCCACCAGGTAAAAATTCAAATGGATTTGAACTATATAATGCACTCAATATAATAGCTCTAGAATTGATTCTAAAATCATCCAACCAAATTATTCTTTCATCATCACCTTCATTGATAATCATAGGTTCATCAGCTGGTTTAAGTGAACAAGCATTACCAAATGTTAAAAGTTCAAAACTCAATTCACCTTCAAAACTTACAGAATCAATCTGATTTGGTTGATAAAATTTATCAAGACCTGATATTTTTTCTTTATTTGCATCAATATATCCATAAGTCATAGGAGTTGCATAAAATGGTGCATTGATTCCATTATTAGGATATCCTAAAGACTCTCCAAAATAGTAAGGATATTCAATTGAAACTCCTCTTTTATTTTGTAAGTTATTATAATTTAATATAGGTGTAGCTGAAAGAATTGTAGAACCAATATGTAAATCACAAGTATTTGCATTATTACAAACACATTGTGCTCTATCATTAATTCCATCTCCACTAATATATTTTTCAACAAAAGAAATAAATTTTTCTTCATCAGTTTCTCCATTTAATGCAATATTAATATCTTCACTTGTAAAATATTCAAATAAATCTCTTTTTGCCATTTCAGAACAAGTATCATAACATAATTCATCATCTACATTTCCTGATGTTAAACCACAACCTTCGACTGCTTTTATTCGTTGACTGGGTAAATCTTCTGCACTTTTTACAGGAATCCAATCATCCTGATCCCAATCATTTAGCAACAATCCTTTATTTTCACAAAGATGATCTCTAAAATCATTATTTTTCTCATAATTTGAAGGAATTGGATATTTTTCAATACTATATATAATATCATCATCAAATGTACAAGTCGCTTCACCCATATATTCTGGATATAAATGAAGACCGTTTCTTGTTGTTGGCAATTGAATATGTGTACACTTCTCTTTTTTATCCAATGCTTTATTTTCATTCCATTCTTTAAATTCAACAATACTACAATATTCTATAAGTCCATCTAAATTCTCAACCCATCTATTCCTATCACTTGGCTCAATTAGATTTATGAATTTATTAAGAACTGGTAAATTGTAATATCCTGTTTCTTGTGAACCACAATCTACAACAGCTACTTCTGTAAAATGATCTACTAATGCAACTACTTGATAATATGTATTTCCATCATATGTAACTTTTTCTACTTTCTGTGTTTCATATGTTCTCCAAAGTCCTGTTCTTCTATCCCACCACCCTAATTTTAGTTCTTCTGGTGGATAACCTTTTGGTATTTTTTCTTCCAAAACATCTACAGTAAATTTAATTGGTGGATCAAAGATTGCACCATCAGGTGTTCCTTCATATACTACTGAACCAATTACAACTTTATTATCAAGACCATCAAAATTATTATCTAAAACTGAAATTGCAACTTTATCAATTGACGCACCACCATAATCTTTAACTGTAGTATCTTCACTAAAAAATAATGTTGACCTACCATCACTTGATTTTAAGAATGTATTTTTTTTTATAAGACCATTTTCAGTCCTTATCTCAATTGAAACTGGAATCCTAAATTGAAATTCATTTAGTTCTAAAATCTCTTCACTTTTACTAAGTTTTATTGGATAACTAATTTTTACAAATATAGAATCAGGAGAAATTTCTACATCTGCGTCAACATCTCCCTCTTCAACCTTATACCCTGAATCTTTAAACAATCCATACTCTCCCGTACATTCTTTTAAATTATTTTCAATCCATGCTTCATAAATATTTTCAGTATTATAAAGACCATATAATTCCTTTGCAAAAAGTGTATTTTGCTTAAGGCATTCTGTCACATAGAAATTAAGACTATCTTTAGCAAATGGAAATTGTCTGACATCATCTGAATCCCTTTGAAGACCTGATTTTAAAAAAATGTCTTTAAAATAAAATGACATAATTACTGATATAACAATTATTAATCCAATTATTACAAACTTTGTTACTTGAGATTTCTTTTTCAAAATATTATAGTTTAAAGAAGCCAGATTATATAAATCTTACCTTATTTTTTAAAAATTAAAAACTCTAATTTTTATTAGAAAACTATATAAATTGGAAAACAAATGAATAAATTTATGCTTAAAAAAATAATTTTTATCATTTCAATGATGTTAATAATTTCTGCGTGTGAAACTGTGGCACCACAAAATGAAATAAATGAAACAGAAGAAATACAAGATGAAGAATTTAAATTAGTACTTCCAAATAAATTACGGCAATGGGCAATATCCGCAACTGCTAGTTCTGCATATGGAAGCATTCATGCTGATGGAGATTGGACACCAAGTTCTTTGATTGGTGAACCAGATGTAATAAAATGTGAAGATGATCCTAAAGCTTGGGTATCTGCACAAGAAGATGATGATCTTCAATGGATTGAACTTATATACGACAAAAATGTTTATGTGACTGATATAAGAATAAGAGAAACACTTGGTCCAGGAGCAGTTGTAATGATTGAGGCAAAATCTGATGATGGATATAAAACAATATTTGAAGGTACTGATAATAATGAAGAATGTCTTGATTTTTTTGAATTTACTTATAATGATGGTGAATTAAATAAAACTGATTTCATGACAGACACAATAAAAATTACACTTGATACAAATGTTGCAGATTGGAATGAAATTGATGCAGTTGAACTAATTGGATATCAAAGAAATTGGCACATTGAACCAGATGGTAATTTTACAAAAGTTGTGCTTGAATAGGATTTAATTTTATTTAGATATGTTTTCTTTTTTAGTTTTTTATAATATTTTTTTATTGAATCACTATAATTTTCCATAGTAAGAGGCATAAAATGCCTCCTACAAAGTTGCACGTGCTTTTTCATTGTGCAACAACTTAGGAAGTCTTAAGACTTCCTTATGTGTTTAAATTAATAATACAAAAAAACAAAAATCTAAATTAATCTAAAAACTAACTTTTAAAAAATTTTAAATCTAATACCTCATCTTTTCGAAAGACTTTTAAAAAGATAAAATAAGAAATTATTCTATGAAAAAAATTATATCAATATTTATATTCTTAATTTTAATAATAAATGTATATGCTGAAGTTGACAAAGATATTTTTTATTTTGATGAAATAGATCTTGATATAGAATTAAAATCAAGTGTTTTTTTAGTTCCTAAATCAGATGATCATGAAACAGAATATGTTTCAATAAATCTTAAATTCCTTCCAACTACAGATTCCAGACAAAATGTTATTTCAATAGAAACAAATCCTAAAGCAGACATAGATGAAAATGTAAATTTCTGGATTGATAATCCAGATATTGGTGAAATAGAATATTCTTTGACTTCAAATATTAAAACTCACAATAGATTCAATAGAATAAAAAAACATGTTGATTTTCCTATAAAAAATCTTGACTCTAATCTACAAGAATATATTATGCCAACTAATAAAATTGATATTAATAAAAATATAATTAATCTTGCATCAACTTTAGCTGAAGGTGAAAATAATCTTTTCAAAGTTGTATTTAATATTGCTGATTGGACACAAGAAAATATAGAATATAGTCTAGACACACTTACTGCAGAAGCATCTCAAAAATCAAGCTGGGTATTAGAAAATAGATATGGTGTATGTGATGAAATTACAAATTTATTTATTGCTCTTTCAAGATCTCTTGGAATTCCAGCAAGATTTATTTCTGGAATTTCATATACAAATTCAGAACAATTTGCAAACCCATGGGGATTACATGGATGGGCTGAAGTGTATTTTCCAGATGTAGGATGGGTACCATTTGATGTAACATATGGACAACTAGGTTATATTGATGCAGGACATATAAAATTAAAGGAATCTTTAGATTCAGATAAGACAAGTACTAAATTTGAATGGCGTGGAAACAATGTTGATTTAACAACAGAAAGCCTTGAAGTTGATGTAACAATAAATGGAAAAGGAAAAAAAATAATTTCTCCAATAGATATCAATGTAATATCAAATTCTCCGAGTGTAGATTTTGGTTCATATAATTTAATAATTGCAGATATAACAAATATAAGAGATTATTATGTAACAACTGAATTACATTTAAGCACATCAAAAGAAATTGAATTAATTGATTCAAATAAAAAACATGTATATCTAAAACCTAAAGAAAAAAAAAGATTTTTCTGGATAATCAAAATTCCAGATAGCCTTAAAAAAGACTTCATATATACATTTCCAATTGGTATTACTTCTTCATTTGATGAATCATATAGTACATCATTTGAAGCAAAAAGAAATGAAGTTAAATATTCATTAGCTGATGTAGAATCAATTGTTTCTTTAGAAAAAGAAGCAGATAAAAAAGTATATTCCCGAAATATTGAACTTATGTGTCTAAATATCAATGATGCAATAACAGGTAAAAAAATAATCATTGAATGTGATTTAAAAAATCTAGGAAATGTTGTCTTACATGACTTAAAAATATGTCTTGAAAATGATTGTGAGGAAAGAGATTTACATATATCTGAGAGTAAAAAAATTGAATTTACTAAAATATATGATGAAACAGGAGAAAAAGCAGTCACCATAACTGCAAAAAACACAGGTGTTACTGCATCATCATTTTTTAAGATTTTTGTAGTTGATGAACCAGTAATTGATATCATTGATATGGTTTATCCTGAAAGTATAAAATATAAGGAAAAATTTGATGTTGAATTTACATTAATTCCTATGTCACTTACTGAACCAAAAAATGTAATATTGACTTTTACATTCAATGATGAATCTCAGCAATGGAAATTTGATAGTTTAGAAACAAAAAAACCAGTAAAAATTGAAATTGATAGTGCACTTCTAAAAGAAGGAGAAACTGAATTTAAAATATATACTACTTACACAGATGGAGTAGATAAAAAATTCAATAAAGATGATAGTTTTACAATCTCAATGGATGATCTAACAGGATTGCAAAAGATTGAGAAATTCTTTGTTGATTTATTTAGAAAAATTAGGAATTTATTCTGAATATTGTTTTTTTGACGTTAGATTTATAAATGATTTATTTATTCACTTTAATAGACGCGCCGGTGGTCTAATGGCTATGATTTTGGCCTTCCACACGTTAAAATCGAAGATTCACTGGATCTTCAACTACGTGAAGATAGCCGACGATCTGGGTTCAAATCCCGGCCGGCGCATATTTTTATATAAAAATTCAACAAATACATTATTTAAAATATTTTACAACTATTTCTTAACACAATAAATATATACTAAATCAAATTAATAACAAACTAATGGAGAAAAAAACAAATAATAAATCAATTATGTGTATATGTGCACATAATGATGACCAAGTAATTGGAGCTGGTGGAGCTCTTGCTAAGTATGCAAAAGAAGGATATAAAATAATTACAATAATTATGAGTTTTGGAGAACTAGGAATTGTACATTTTAAAGAAGAAGAAGCAAGAAAAATAAGAGTAAAAGAATCAAGAAGAGCAGATAAAATCCTAGGTTTTGAAAGAACTCATTATCTTGGATTAACAGAAGGAAAATTTGCAGAAGAAATAAAAATAAAAAATATCAAAGAAAAAATAATAAATATCATAAAAAAAGAAAAACCAATAAAAATATTCACACATGCAACTGATGATCCACATCCTGATCATAGAGATGTAAATAAATTTGTTCTTGATATTGCTAATCAAATTGATTATAAAGGAGAAATATATAGTTATAATATATGGAATTTTTTTATAAATTTTAAAAATAGATATAATCCTAAAATGGTTGTCGACATAACCGACACATTCAAATTAAAAGCAAGTGCTTTTGATGCACATAAAAGTCAATGGCATGCAAGATGGTCACTAACCTGGAATGTATATTTTCAAGCTATTTATTACGGATTAAAATATAAAAAAAAATATGCCGAAGTTTTTTATAAATTAAGATGAAAGAAAAAGATAAGAAAAAAAGAAAAAAATTATTAATTGTAAGTGATGCATTTCTTCCTAGATGGGATGGTATCGCTAGATTCCTATACGAAATTATTCCAAGACTTAGTAAAACATATGATATAACAATATTGACTACTGATAATGGTAAAATTCAAGAAGATCTTGGTGTAAAAATAGTCCAGATAAGTAAACTAAATTTAAGACTTGGAGATTTTTATCCAAGCAAAATTGATTTTGTAACAGCAACAAAATTAGTATCTAAATCAGATGTAGTTTTTGTCCAATCATTAGGTCCTATTGGTGGTGCTGCAATTCTTGTTGCTAATAAATTAAGAAAACCAATATTGTTCTATTCTCATGTTATTGATTGGAAATTATATCCTAAAAGTATAAATTCAAAAATATTAAAACCAATTCTAAATACAATTGTTAAAATATATGCCAAATATATGTTCAATAGATGTAATCTTCTTTTAGTTCCTTCTGTTGAAACAATGGAACTTTTTTCTTTCATGAAAATAACTGCTAAAAAACAAGTTGTTCATCTGGGAGTTGACATAATAAATTTTTCACCACCAAGAGATAAAAGAAAAGCTAAAGAAGATATAGGGATAAACCCTGATCATTTAGTCATTGGTTCAGTAGGTAGATTCGGACATGAAAAAGATCTTCCTACTCTCCAAAGAGCATTTTTAAGATTAAGATCAAAAAAAAAAGACGTAACATTATTAATTGTTGGAGATGGACGGGAAGACATCAAAAAATTATTTGTTAATAAAAAACAAATACTATATGTTGGACAAAAAAAAGATCCTTCAAAATATTACAAAGCAATGGATATATATGTCCTTCCAAGCCTTGAAGAAACTACATCCCTTACAACACTTGAAGCAATGTCTTGTAAAGTTGCACCAATAACTACTCAAGTAGGTTTTATAAAAGAATATTTGAAAGATGGAAAAAATGGTCTATTCTTTCCAAAAAGAGATTCATATAGATTGTATATTAAAATAAGAAATCTAATAACAAGTCCAAGTCAAAGAATGCACCTGGCAGAAAACGCTAGAAGCACAGTTATAAATAAATTTTCATGGGAAATAACAACTAAAAAAATTCAAAAAGCCATTGAATCACTCTAGAACTTATCAAGCATTGTAGTCACTTGATTTAACATCTGAACAATTTTTCTTAATTGCCCTTCAAGACCCATATTCGCAATACCTTCTGCCTTTTCCATTTGAATTATACTTCTTATATTTTGAGAAATACCATCTAAATAATCTTGATAATCACTAAGTTCATTTACAGTGAGATTTTTTCCACTTGTTAGTCTTTTTTCGATATTTTTTAAACTCACATCATCAGTCTTTGTAATCCTATAACCTCTTCGCCCTATGTCTTTTATATATTCACCCATAGGTTTGGATTTATCTTCGACTTTTCCATCTGCCATAAATAAATTAAATAGAAATGGAAGTTATAAATTTATCGAAAAAGAAAGTATAAGGAAATAATAATTAATTAATTCAAAAAATATAATTTTTCTTTTTTTATCATTATTTCATAATCACCATAAGGAAGACTCTGTCTTCCTAAGTTGTACCACAATGTAAAAACATGTGACAATTGCAGAGTGCAAATGTTGAAGTTAGATATAACTTTGACAATAGGAATGGTAATGAGTTATGCACTATGCTATGGAAAATTATAGTGATGAAAATAATTTAAGATAAAAAAATTACAGATAAAAAAATCAGAATTCTAAAAAATAACTTTCTTACTTTATCTCTTCTTTAATTACATTTAAAAATTGATCAAATGAATCTTCTTGGATATTTGCACCACATGCATATCTATGTCCGCCACCATATCCTTGAACTCCAACCAATGCTTTATCTACAATTTCTCTAACTTCATATTTTTTTGATCTAAGAGAAATCCTGTAATGTCCTGATTTTTTTCGTCCTATAATTATAAATTTATTAGGATAAAAATGTAATATCTCATTTGATAGCATTGATGTAAAAGAAGTCTTGTCTTCAGGACAAATATACATCAAAAGATTTGAATCATCAACTTTTACACCTGATTTTAAATCTTCATATTTTTCATTCATATTATTATAATGTCTATATATGAATTTTCCCTGTGCTGTTGTCTCATCTAAAATTTCAAATGGATCTTTTATTCTTGTAAGTATTTTAATGCATTTTTTTGATTTATCATGCCCACCTTTCATGACATAATTAAATGCTTTTACTAAATCACCAACACGAGATTCAAATAATACATCATCTGGTTTTTCTGGAACTGATTCTAATAGTTTTGGGTATTCTTTTGAGAACTCTTCTGCAAAGTCTGGTATCATCCAGTCCCCAGTACATCCAATCATTGCAAGCCACATTGGTCCACCTGTTATTTTATATGACCAATATGAAACACTTCTATTATCTTTACCATCACTATCAATCATAGGATTAAAATATTTTATATTATTTCTTTTAACAGGCTTATGATGATCTATCCAAATAATTGGTGATTTACATCCATCTATGAAATCTTGTGAAACATCAGACATATCAAGAACAATAACTAAATCAGGTTGATATTCTTCAACTTTTCTAGTAAATGATTCATCTAAAAATGGTTTTGTGTTCACCACAATTCCTTTACTTTCTGTATTTAGATGATAAAATTGCAAGAATGAACATAATCCATCAGGATCATCATCATAGAAAATTAATGGTCTTGCTGAATTAATAAATCGTTCTTTTATATAATCTAAATCTTTTTGTGAAATTGACATTTAAAAAGAAAAGAAAAAGAGATGTTATATAAATATTTGTTAACTAAATTTCAATTTAAAATTTTATAAAAAATAAAAAAATTAAATTTGTTCTATTCCAGCACCTGATTCTTATGCAATTGCATCTCTTTTTGCACAAACAGGACTAAAATCAAATTTATCATTTTCAGGATTTATAAAACATTGAGAAAATTTAAAAAAATTTTCATTTTCTATCGCTTCACCATCTTTTGTATTAAGATCAAAAGAAGAGTAACATGAAAAACCAGGCCCATAAGTTTCTTTACAATCAATATATTTAATACCTGGAACTCTTAATTCTTCTGATACCGTTGTATCTTCAATAGGAATTTTATCTCTATTTTTTATTGCATTAGAGTTTGTTATACAATAACCATTTTCAGATTCTCCATAATATGTTAAGCCTGGTTTAACTTCACTTTCTCTTGATTCAAATTTACATTGAAATTCTTTTACTGTATTATCCCCTATTAGTCTTCCATTTATCCCAAATAAAAATCCTGAGATACATTCTTCTCCTTCTTGATCACAAGAATCTATACCATTTGTCATATCTACACCATCTACTATTGTAGGCTCTTGAGGTTCTTCTGCAGTTGGTTCTTCTGTAGCTGGCGCACACGATGAGACAAGCATTATTATACTAACTATTAGTATTGGTATTAAATATTTATTTTTAGATTTCATATTACAATTAATTAAATTCCACTTTAAAAACTTTTTTAATTTTTTAAATAATTAATTCTCTTTCAAAACCATAATCTTTAAATTAATTTCACGTCTTCTTGTGACATGGGTGAAATCAATATGGAAAAAATATATGTCATAGGTCACAAAAATCCTGATACTGATACAACAATTAGTGCAATTGCAATGGCTAATTTTCTAAATACAATAACTAGAACTGAAAATTATATTCCAGTTACAACTGCAAAGATTAATTCTGAAACTGAATTTGTTCTAAATAAATTTGGATACGTTGCTCCAGAAATTTTAGAAGACGCAACAGATAAAAAATTATTTCTTGTAGATCATAATGAACAGAGTCAATGGGTTAATGGCGCGTCTGCAGAAAATATTCTAGGTTTTGTTGATCATCATAAAATTAAATTCGAAAATTCATTTCCTATTGAAATCATAACAAAACCATGGGGATGTACATGTACAATAATTTATTATCTTTTTGAAGGACAAAATATTGAAGTGCCAAAAGAACTAAAACCATTGATGCTTTGTGCAATGCTCTCAGACACAGTTATTCTAAAATCTGTAACCACAACAAAAAGGGATAAAAAGTATGTTGAAGATATTTCACAAGAATTAGAAATTGACTACAAAGAAATAGGAATGGAAATGTTCAAAGCAAAAGCTCAAATTTCAAATAAAACAGCTGATGAAATAATTCATAATGATTTTAAGAATTTCGATTTTAATGCGGGTAAATTTGGAATAGGACAAATTGAAACTCCTGATTTAACTGATGTTGTAGCAAGAGCTGATGAAATAAAATCTAAAATGCAGGAATTAGTTGAGAGTGAAGGATATCATTCAATGATTATTATGTTAACAGATATTATTGAAGTTGGATCCAAACTATTAGTTGTATCAAAGGATGAAAATAAAATTGCAGAAATATTCAACACAACAATAGATGATGGACTTAGTGAATTCTTGCCAAGTGTAATGTCAAGGAAAAAGCAGATAATGCCTAAACTAAGTGAAAAATTTTAATTTTTTTCTAATTATATTTTATTTATCACAGGACATTCTTACAAAATATATATAATCTAATTTCATATTTCTTATCTTAATGAATTTCAAATGTCCTTATTGTGGAGGAAGCAGACTTGAACATTTACGTAATTGTCCAAAAGTCTACAACATCATCAATAAGAAACAATTCAATGAAAAAGCAAAGAAAGATTATTTTGGAGAATCACCCAATGTTTTTGTTGGGAGATATGGTTATCCAAGAGTAAATGTAGGAATTCTTTCTAATGAAGATATTAAAAAAGATCATGACAGCCCTAAAACTTGGGCTGGTGATAATTATAAAATTCCAGACATAGTCAATTTACGAAGCGAATTAATAAATTCAAGATTTAGAATGGATGTAAAGACATTTGATCAAAAATTCCTTGATGTAACTCAAGAAGTTTCTATGCTTAAAAAACCAGTAGATGTGGAAATAAATCTAAATAAAAAACCTGCATTTAATATAAATTACAATCAAGATATCACACCCTATGGACCATCTGTTAAACTTGAAAAAGCAAAAATTACAGAAAATGTGTCAATTCCAAAAGCAGTTGATAAAGTAGTTAGTGATGATGACTTAAAGGCAAAAAATGCAATGAATTATTTGTATGATAAAGGTTATGATGAACATTTTTTGACAAAAGTTATTTCCGCAGGAAATCTTGGTGTAAAACAAGAAAGAAAACTAGTTCCAACTAGATGGTCAATTACTGCAACTGATGACATGATTGGTAAAAAACTTATTGATGAAGTAAATGATTTTAGTATGATACAAGATTATTCAATTCATTTTGGTGGTTATTTAGGAAATAATTATCTTATTGCATTTTTTCCTGATTCATGGTCATATGAATTATTTGAAAATTATATAGGGGATCCTAAAAACCCGGATCCGTCGGTTTTTGAAACAGGCACAGATTTTGAAGGATATTATGGAAGAAAAACATATGCAACAAATACAGTAGGTGGATATTATGCAACAAGACTTGCAATTTTAGAACATCTTAAAAGAAATAAAAGAAAATCAACTGTTCTTGCACTTAGATTCATAACTGATGAATATTGGATGCCACTTGGTGTATGGGTTGTAAGAGAAGCAACAAGAAAAGCACTTGCAAATAAACCTTTGAAATTAAATTCAAAAGAAGAAGTCCTTAGATATATTGAATTATTCATCAGAAGAAAGTTTTCTTTTAAATTTGATGATATAAAAAGTAAGTCTAAATTAATAAAGAATCTGATGATGCAGAAGAAATTATTTGAGTTCTAAATATTTATTACTAATAAGTACTAAATATAGAAAACTTTATATATTAATTGAGATAAAACCTGAGATTATGCTAGAAGAAGCTATGCAAGTCGGAACTGGTTTAGGTAGTCGTATAACTAATCTTGAAACTCTAATTCCAAGATTAATTGATAAAAAAGTTGTTTTTAGACCTGCAAAAGAAACTGAAGTTAATGATTGGGTAGGTTTTAGAACTGATTATATTGATTTAGGTCTTGATCAAATAGACATCGCATTAAGAGAAGACAAAGAATTAGATTATGAAAAGGCAGAAAATAATATCTATTATCATATTAGTAAAAAAAAAGAAGATGGTTCTCAAACAAAAATCCCTAAATTAAGATATTATTTATTAAAAGGATTACATGCAAACAAAGAAAATAGTAACCTTGAAAATATGATATTGAAAAAAGATGGGTTCAAAGACTTTAGCCCTGAAGATTATAAAGAATTTATTAGTGAAATCAAAAGTAAAGGAATAAAGGTGCAAGAACAAACTATTTTAAAATGGCTTACAGGAGAAGTCATAGCTCCTAGAAATTGGGAAAATTTCAAACTTCTTGGAGAAATCAATCCAAAATTCAATGATATTCATCGAAGCATATATAATACTTTACAATGTGAAGGAGATATGGGTTTTCATACTGATTATCTTTATTATACTAGATTAAGAAGAACCGCACAAAAAAGTATAATGAAAAAACTAAAAAGTAAAAAATATCTAAATAAAAAACAACCTGAAAATCTTGAACCTAAAAAAGGGCGTTATCCTATTAAATCTTTTAATTTCACAGATGAAATAGATTCGATTGTGGAAAGATTTATGCAACAAATAGATACTGATTTAACATTTGTAAAAGTCTCATATATTAATCAAATTCCTAAACCTAAAAAAAAAAGAAATAAAAAAAAAGCAAAAAATACACAAGAAAGGGAACATCATCTAGTAAGACAAGGTTTTGTATCACCAAGAGATGTATATAAATTACGTGACCAAGATAATCCTACTCAAATAAGAGATGAATTATATCTTTTAGAACAGGCATTATATGATGGTTTAACTAGATATATACAACATAGAGAAAATATTAGAACAACAAAAAGTGAAGGTATTTTTGATACAATGATTAATCAGTATATATTTTCTAGAAAAATCGCTGAAAGTGAAACAAATGTTGATAATTTCAACCACAATATTGATGCTTTAATTTTTAATGAAAAACAAAGAATGAAAAATAAAAATCAAAAAATCCCTAAAAAATATAATATTAATAGAAAAACTGAATTAATAAAATATGCGAGAACTGAATTTGAAAATTTTGAAAATGATCTTAAATTAGGATATTTGGATAATAAAATTTTAAAACTTGAACCTGGTACAATGCAAAAATTATTTGATTTAGTAAATAAATATAGGGCAATGACGCCAATAGAATATACATTTCTAGATATGGCTGATAGTTCATATCAACATAATTTAAAAATTATTAAGATTTTAAAAGAAAAAAACCAATTAAAAAAAAAACAACTAGAAAAAAAAATGGAAAAAGTAGAAGGTATTAAAGAGATAATTCAAGATTTGGAAGAAAAACTCGAAAAAAATTATGGTATAAAACCTCAAAAAAAATATTTATTTTTAGACTATTTTGCAAGTAAAATGACAAGTCAAAATGATGAAGGTGCATTTTATCAAGCAACCATAGTTGAAAATGGTATAGTTAAAAACACTCCTTTACTTAAGAAATTCAAAAACAGCTATGAGAAACAAGGAATGAAATTTTTTCAAGATTTTGAAGTTGGAGAAGTGTTTAATAAACTTGGTATTTATTCTGCATTAAATCTTTTTGATAGACAACTTAATTTTTTTAGATGAAATTGTATTAAACTAATTTTATAATAAATACATAAGTAAATCTCAAATTGATAAAGAATCTGATGATGCAGAAGAAATTATTTGAATTCTGAATTATAGTGATTTTATATGAAAATAATCAACATTTTTTTTAAGAGACGCTGATTTTTGAAATGATGCAAATCTTAAATTACATCCATATGCTCTCAATATACCTTTGGCATTTTTTGATACTCGATCATCTTTAGCAAAATAATTTCCAACCATAAGAACATCTATTTCATCTTCCATATAGCCTTTAATTTCATCCCTTGTACCTAATAAACTATCAACTGGTACACAAGATAAATTCATATTTGTAATCCCATCATTCGTCCTCATTACTGTATGTCTAATTTTTCTTGCAGGTCTTTCTTCTTTTATTGCATAATATTGTTCTAATGCTTTAAATGCTTCATGAATATATAATGAAGATGCACCATGTTCTGAATAATCTCCAGGAGAAAGAGAAACAATCATTTTAGGATTAAATTTTTCTTCTGCTTTCATTGAATCATACATTTTTCTTGCAAACTTAAATGATTCCATAGCTAACCATTCTTCAGAATTTTGTTCTTTTTCATTTTCAGGATTTAGGTTTGGATTTTCACCAAATAAAATATCAAATATTTGCTTTCCTCCTTTTTTTCCAATAATTAATTTTTCATAAAGATCAAGTTTGTGTTTGGTTGATAATTTTATTACACTTTTTGGTATAGGTTCTCCATCTTCAATTTCCAAAACATTACCTTCTAAATCTATATAATTTGGAATTCCCCAATCTGAGATTTCGTGTGGAAATACCGCCCATAAATCTGGATCTAACTCATGAATTGTTTCAACTAAACCATCATTTTGTAATTTACGATAAGCTTCAGGTCTATCTTTTGCGTAAACAGTAAATAACCTCAATCTTTTTGCAATATTTGTATCATTTGTTTTATCATATGCTGCTGCAACATCTATAAGTTTCTGAAATGTTGGACCATTATCAATCATATCCTCAACTATTGGTATAATCATTTCAGGGTTTCCATCTACCTGATCAGCAATATAATCTAATAATGATTCATCAAATCCAAATACATCTACTTGATGTTGATCACCATTTGTTGTATAAGAACTTGTTTGAATACCAATCCATTTTTTTGGAATTTGATGTAAATGTCTTGACACATATATTGGATCAGATTTATTTTTTAGCCCATTTACTTTTTCTATTAATTGAGAATTTGCTTTAGAAAATGCATTTGCTGTAATATATTCAAGATCAGGATAATTAATATTGATTGGTGTTGTCCCATCTGTGACTGTAAATTGCATTACTACGTCATAAACTTCAAATTATATTTAAATATAACTATTTAAAAGTAGAAACTAAAAATAAAAAATAATTTTTAACCTTTCAAGCCTTTCTGGCCTTCAAATGTTCCTGCAGCACTTTGCATTGTCCATCTGCTATGTTTTGCAAGTCTAAGTAAATTATTACGTCCATCATCACTTACCCCAGCATAACTAAGACCTGATTGAATTCCAGTAATTAAATTCGCAATAAAAATAGACGTATCACCTAAATATTCTACTTCTCTTTCTCGTCCTTCAGCAGCATCCCATTTAGGTCTTCCTTGTTTTTCTTTTGCTCGACTTGATGCACTTCCCCAAATCTTTAGTTTATTTGTTTTCTTATTATATCTTTTATTAAAATTTGGACTATCACTTGTTGAACCAAGTTTTGTACCCATCATAATTCCTTTACATCCAGTTGCAAAATATTTTACAGCAATACCTGAATCGTTTACTCCACCATCTCCAACGACATCTACACCAAATTCTTTTGCAATTGTTGCAACATCATACAGACCTGAAATTGTAGGAACTCCAAAACCTGTTATTTTTCTTGTTGTACATGCATATCCTGGACCAACATTTGCTTTTATAATATCAACACCAGCTTTACAAAACATATATGCTGCCTTTGGAGTAATTATATTTCCTACCATCAAAACAACATCTGGAAATTTCTGTCTGACATTTTTTATTGCATCATACATCTGACCAGAATCACCATGTGCTACATCAAGCACCACAATATCTGCTCCCGCATCAATTATACTTTTTATTCTATCCATAAAATCATATCTAATGCCTGTTGCTCCAGCAACAATTAATCTTCCATCTTTGTCAATTGCAGGTTCATATGACCTTCCATCAATAGAAATTTTATTTACTTTTGCACTTTTTACTTTTCTGATATCTTTTGTCTGTTCTTCAATTGTCTGAAACTGATGAGTTACTCCAACTCCTCCCATAAGAGCTAAAGTAATTGCAAGTTTAGGACCAATTACTGATTCCATATTTGAAGAAAATAATGGAAATGGTAATTTTATTTTTTTAGCAATAGTTACTGTTGTATCACAATCTCGCCTTGATGCTGATCCTGTAAATGGTACACCAGTTATATCATCAGGAGCCAATGCCATAAGCATATCTTCTCTTGCTAAATTAACAAGCTGGTTTAAATTATATCCACCTCTTGCCCAAGCCTCAATTCTTGCTTTTTCTGAAAGAATCCATTTATTTTGGTTCCCATCCCAAATAAACTGCGCATCCTTCATTGCTTTTGAAAGAATTTTGTAAACTTCTTTATCTATTTTCTTATGATTAATCTTTTTCATAAACCAATCCACCAAACAAATAAATTGTAAATAGGGTATATAATTGTTTTGGAAATATTTATATTACCCAATGTAATAAATAATCAAATGAAAAAGAAAAATATTCTATTTATAATAACTCTAGCAACAATGATTTTTTTATTTAGTGCATGTACTGAATCAACACCAAAAGAAACTGCTTGTACAATGGATGCAATGATCTGTCCTGATGGAACATCTGTTGGACGTGTTGGTCCAGATTGTGAATTTGAAAAATGTCCTGACTTACCCGTTGATGATGGAACTTTAGTAAAAGGATGTACAGAAGAAGCAAAAATATGTCCTGATGGATCTGCAGTTGGAAGGATTCCTCCTAATTGTGAATTTGCACCTTGTGATCCAAGATATATTGGTCCACCAGAAACAAATAATAAAAATGAAGGAGAAATAGAAGAAAAACACTATTGTCCTGATAGCAGTAGAGGTGCAGAAATCTGTACATTCGATTACACACCTGTATGTGGATGGTTCAATGAAGATATTCAATGTGTAAAATTTCCCTGTGCTCAAACATATGGAAATTCATGTGGTGCATGTTCTAATGAAGATGTTGAATATTATACCGAAGGTGAATGCCCAACTGATATGATTGAGGAATAAGGATTGACTTTTTTTTATTCTTTTTTATTGTATTATTTTTGAAATCTGTAAAATATATTTAAATAATTCTTTGGGTCTTTGACCCTTTCTATATGCAAGGTCAAATTTGACTTTGCTAGGAAGAAGGCCTGGTAAGGCCTAAATATTTATGAAAAAATAATATGAAAAAATAAAAAAAAGTAAGTTACTTCAAACATAAATATAAAAAAGAATTATTCCCTTTAATTACATCTACTAAATAAATTAATACAAAAAACAAGGTGATTAATATGGATTTTAAAGAAATTGTTATGAAAAGATATGCTTCCAAAGAATTTGATGGTAAAAAAATACCACAAGAAAAAGTTGATGAGCTTTTAGAACTAATTAGATACTCAGCTTCATCATTTAATCTGCAAACTTGGAAAGTTAAAGTAATTGAAGATCAAGAAACAAAAGATAAGTTGCTAGCAGCTTCAATGAATCAACCACAAATAACAACTTGTTCACATCTTTTGGTGTTCTGCGCAGATGCAAATATTATGTCAAATATAAAAAAGATAGAAAAAATGATGAAAGATGCAGGAGTCCCTGAAGCAGGATATAAAGGATATATAGATATGATGATTGGTTTTGAATCAAGTATGAATGATGCAAAAAGAGTTGAATATGCAAAAGAACAGGTTTTCATTGCTCTTGGAAATGCACTAAATGGTGCAGCATCTCTTGGATTTGATTCTTGTCCAATGGGTGGATTTAATCCAGTTGAATTTAAAAAAATATTAGAACTTCCAGAAAATCTTCATCCAGCTGTCTTATGTCCAATTGGATATGGTGCAGATGAACCAAAACCTAAAATGAGATTTTCAAAAGAAGATGTATTTTTTTAATTTTTTTTATTATTAGTTGGTTGATTTTTAACTGAACCATCACTCATTATATCAAATATATGATATGGTTTACTTTTTTCTGCTGTTACATTATATATTGGTTTATCTGAAATGAAAACTCTACGATCATCTATAGGACTATGATCATGGCCACATAATCCTAAAACTAATTTTGGAAATTTAGTATATAGTTTGCCAATTGCATTTGATCCTAAATATGTTCCTTTATAATTAAAATCCTCAAATTTTTCTGGTGCAATAAGTTTTTCAGTTGGTAAATAATGAGTTGATGCTACAATATAATCAACATCATCATTTTTTTGATAAGCTCTTAATTCTTTTCTCAATTTTTTAAAATTTTGATAGAAAAATCCTAAATTACTAAACAAAATAGGATCTAATTTTCCTTTATACCTTTCTTCATTTTTTAATATTTGTCCTGCTTTTCTTAAAGCAGATACCCAATTATTTGGATCTCCATTTTTTATTTTTACATTTTTTTTTACAAAATCAAAAAAATCACCATTATACCATCCAATATTTCCTACAAAACCAATTTTTTCTATTACTTTTGGTTTATTATCCAAAAGATGAAAATCATATTTATTAAGTAATTCATTTAATTCATCTATATGAAATGGAACTTTAGAATTTTCCAAATTTATTAAATCATGATTACCTAAAACATATAATTTTTCACCAGGAAATTTACCTAATTCTTTTAAAACATTTTCCACATCTTCTTTTGGAGTGCCAATATCTCCTATTACAACTAATACATCTGCTATTAATTGTGAAATTTCAGTTGCATGTTCTACTGCTTTAAGACCATTTCTTTCACTTTCAATATGCATATCAGAAGTAGCAACTATTCTTAGTTTTCTCTCTAATCCCATTTTTGAATTTAAGAAAAGATTTAAAACTAATATTTAAATTATAATGAAAAAATATTAAATCAAAAAAAGAACCACATTACGCTAAATATAACCAAACCAACTATTGTTGCTAGATTAATTATCCATTCATGTCCTTCTAAATCATAAATCTTTACTCTATCTGTAAAGGTTCTTCTATAAAATACAAATTTATTGTATTTAATTTTAAAATAGTGCATTGGGGCCAATACGTAAATTATAACAATTGTAAACATTAATTTGTAATTTTCACTGTATTGAGAAAAGAAAAACACCATAAAAATTATGGAAAAAGCAATATACCAATAATAACTTCTCTTAATCTCTTTTTCGATCTTCTCTTCATCAGGTTTAGTTTTTTCTTTTATTTAATATTTACTTTTGCTTTTTCCAAATCACTCTTAAAACGAGTGATTGTTTTTACAATATGTTCTTCTTGAGTCTTTAATGTTTTGGCAGTCTCTTCAAGAATATTTCCTTTGAATACTTCCTTTGACACTAAAATAAAGTTTTCTTTGTCGTATCTCTTCTTTTTTACTGCTGCTTTCCATTTCTTAAATAATTCAGATGCACGTCCAGGTATATGATTCATTTCACAATCAAGTAATTTTGCAGCACTCTGCATTATATCCATGTCTTTATTTAGATTCTGTGCTGCTGCATTCCCTGCAGTAAATTCAATCCTTACAATTCCATCTTGTATTTTTGATGTCTTTAAAATCTTAATCATCTTTGCCTCACCAGTCAAATTAAGATGAGTTCCACCACATGCCTCAACATCAAGTCCTTTAATATTTACTACTCTTAATTTTTTTCCAGGAACTGCTCCACCCTGATAAAGTGTAAAACCATATTCTAATTCTGCTTCATTTCTTGGCATAATGGTAGATTCAACTACTAGATTTTTTTCAATTATTTTATTTGCTTCTTCCTCAATTTGTTTTTCAGTTCTGCTATCAATTGCTTCAAAATGTGTTATGTCAAGACGTGCCTTATCAATATCTTTATTTGCACCTGCCTGCCAAATATGATTCCCTAATATCTTTCTTGCAACACCATTTATTATGTGAGTTGCTGTATGATGTTGTGCCAATTGTAATCTCCTATCAAAGTCTACTTTGCATTTAACTACATCACCAACTTTGAACTTTGGATTCTCTTTTAATGTATGGATTACAACTGCTCCTTGTTTGTGAATTTTTTCTACATCTTGATCTTGTATTGTTCCATGATCATGTACCTGTCCACCTGATGTTGGGTATAATATTGTATGGTCAAGTATCACATGTTTCCCAATTATTTTTAAGACATTTGCATTATCATCTACAATGTCATAAGATTCCCAATACCTAATTTCTGTATCAGCTATTTCTCCTAATTCTATTTCTTCTTCTTTTTTTGGGGGTTTTGAAACAGATGCTTGAAGTTCTGAGAGTTGAGCATAGAAATTATCAGGAATAGAAATTTTAATGCCTTGTTTTTTTGCATGTTCCTGTATCATTTCAGGAGTTATTCCTTGACTTGAATATAATTCAAGAAATTTCTTATCTGAGATTTGTTTATTTGATTTTAATAATTGTTCAATTTTCTGTTTTGATTTTTTCTTTGTAGCATAATATTTTTTCTTTTCTACATCAAGGATTCTATGTACATCACTAAGATTTTCAGATAATTCTGGAAATAATGGTTTTAAATATTCTGCATGCCATACTACAACATCCTTGATATCTATATTCCATTCATATTTATCAATAAATGATAATGATCTTCTTAATATCCCTCTTAAATCATATCCTGATCCTACATTTGAAGGAAGTGCTCCATCAGATATTGCAAAAAGTAATGAACGCGTATGTTCTGCAATAGATAACATTGCTGCCAATGGCTGGATTTTTTCTTTTAATCTTTCTGTGTCCACACCTACTTTTTTTGCAACTACATTCCAAGTTTCATTTATATCTTCAACTTCATCTACATTTAGATATGAAGAATAAGGTAAGAATTTCATCATCAATTCCTGATCAATTTCTATTCCTGTAATTTTTCTTAATTTTTTTACAACTGTTGGAAATGTTGATTCATATGAAGTTGAAGTCCCTTTTGTAAACCATGCGTTCCTTTCATGACCCATCCCCATATCAAGTACTTTTAGAGGAAGTCCTTTTCGTCCTTTTTCTGTCTGTTCAAACATCATATATACTTGATTTCCAAGTTCTAGACCACGTGAAAAGTATTCCATACAAGGCCCAAAATTTCCTCCACCTGCCCATGCATCTTCATGAAAGGTTATTTCTTCATTTGGAAGACCAAGACCATCTTTTAGCCATTTATGAATATCTCCAAAAACTCTATTCTGATCCCATTGACTTTCAGGAACAAACATATGTTGACCAATCATTACAAAACCAGTATAATGTGCACCTGTAATTCCAACATTGTCAATATCATTGAATCTTAAACAAAATTGTGGAACTACAAGTGGATTAGCAGGTGGTTCAATTGTACCATTTACAACATATGGCTGAAAATCATAAATTGATGCACCTACAAATTCTGCATCATCACGCCACCTTGCAACAACTGGATATCTTTTAATTGGTGTATATCCTAATTTTGTAAAGAATTTTGAGAATTTTTTCCAAACTTGGATATAATCCATTTCTTCTTTTGCAGGTGTATCACCAATAAAACGAAATCCACCACTACATGCTGGATCCCCGCAAATCTTCTGGTCTTTGTTTACCGTCCAAAAAAATGTCTTGCACTCACATTGTCTTCTTATATAACCTTCTGATTTTAGGTATTTAGTAGCATAAAAATCATCAGGATTCTCTGATGCTTCTTTCTTAAATTCTTTTTTTATCTGTTTATCTGTCTTCATGATTATCACCAATATAGTATCTTGATTTAAATATTTTTATCTGTTGAAATAAATTGAAAATTGAAAAATATGTTTAATTAAAGTTAATGAACTAGTTGTATCCCGCTATTGCGGTTGCAGAAAAATAATCATATTGAATTCTGTTCATTAGAAAAAGTAAAACTCTTTTATATATAAGGATTTTGGCAAACATAATCTAAAATTAATTTAGAAAAAAATTAATAAAATTGAAAAAAAATCTTTTTTTAAAATGTTATAATTAAACTTCTCCTACACCTGGAATACCTGCTTGTTCATCAATATTTGTATTCAATTCATTAGGATTATTAATCTCTACGTTTGATTGTGTCAAATCTTCTTCTTTTCCATTTGGATATAATCCACATATACAATTAGTATTACAATAAACAGGAAAATCATTTGTACCACCACATTTTTCTTCTAAATTATAATCACTTAGTGGTCCATATGCTATTAATCCTCTGCATTCAACATTCACTATAGAAAAAATAGTGCATTTTTTTCCAGGTTCTGTTTTTGGAAACTCTGTACCACATGATGAAATTATAGTAATACAAAGTGCCAATAATAAAATTATTTTTATTTTCATAACTTAAAAAGTTATATTTAATATATTTAAAGATTACTATTATGAATTTTAGATAAATAATATATTTAATAAAAAAGATATTTAAAATTAAATTTTTATATTTAAAATAAAAATAATTTCTAAAACGACATTTTTATAAACCCTTTTTAATTTTAAAAAAACAGTTAAGTTAATAATATTTAAGTTGGGGTGCAAAAAAACATGGGTAAAAATTCAAAACATAAAGTGAAGACTATGCCAAAAAGAAAAGTGCATAGCAGCAATAGTTCTCATCCTAAAAAACATGAGACAAAACACAAAGTTAAACATACAGAAACACCAAAGTACGAAACAAAACACGTTTCAAAAAATAATAATACAGGTCTATGGATCGCAGTATTTCTGCTTTCAATTCTTGTTGTAACAGCAGTTGCAACAGATGGATTCAAAACTCTTTTTGATAAAAAAGATACACCTGCAACGAGTACAGGTGGAGAATATGGAACAGCAAAATTAGAATTCTATGTTATGAGTCAGTGCCCTTACGGTACACAAGTAGAAGATGCTATTGGTCCAGTTCTTGATAAATTAGGAGATGCTGTTGATTTCGAATTAAATTTTATATCAACTGATCTTGGAGATGGAACTTTTAAAAGTCTCCACGGAGAACCTGAAACTAAAGGAAATATAGCTCAACTTTGTGCAATAAAATATAATCCTGAAAAATATATGGATATGATACTTTGCATGAATAAAGATGCAAGAGCAATACCTGATAATTGGGAATCATGTGCAAATAGCAATGATCTTGATGTAGCTAATATTAAAACCTGTTATGAAGGACAAGAAGGAATTGATTTACTAAAAACAAATGTTCCAAAGGCAGTTGAAGCTAATGCAAGAGGTTCACCAACTATATTTCTAAATGGAAACCCATATAATAGTGGACGAGACACAACTGCATTTCTAAAAGCAATTTGTGCTCAACTAGATGGACATCCTGAATGTATTAATCTTCCTAAATGTTCAGCAGATACAGATTGTATTGCAGAAGCTGATAAAAATGGAGTATGTGAAAATCCAGGAGAAAAAGATGCTAAATGTACTTATACAGATCCAGTTGCAGTTGCAGTTAAATTTTTAGTAGATGATAATTGCGTCGCGTGTCAGCCTGAACAAGTAAACGATGTCACTAAAAATTTCTTTAAAGGTGCAGATTTTAATGAAGTAAAATTTGAATCAAATGAAGGGCAAGCTATGATGGAAAAATATAATATTGTTTATCTTCCAGCATATGTTTTTGAATCAGAAATTGAAAACACACTTATGTGGAAAACACAGCCAGGACTTGCTAATTCATTTATTAAAAATGATGATGGCTCATATAGACTTAATCCTGAAGCAGTAGGTTCAACATGGGATCCTTATCAGGAAGTCTGTGATAATGAAATAGATGACAATGATGATGGTAAGACTGATTGTGAAGATGAAAAATGTGGTGGAACAATGGCTTGTATGGAAAAATTAGAAGTGCCTAAAGTTGAAATGTTTGTCATGAGTCACTGTCCTTTTGGAACACAATTTGAAAAAGGAGCTGTACCAGCACTAAAATTATTAGGGGATAAAATTGATTATGATATGAATTTTGTTTATTATGCAATGCATGGTAAAATAGAACTTGATGAACAATTAATCCAACACTGTATCCAGCAAGAACAAAAAGATATATATCTTGATTATCTTGAATGTTTCTTAATTGATGGAAATACAGATAGATGTCTAAGTGTTGTAGATATTGAAAAATCAGATATTCAAAGTTGCATCGATAGTACAGATGAAGAATTTAAAATAACTGAACAATTCAATGACAAATCAACCTGGTTATCAGGAAACTACCCATTATTTGATGTATCAAAAGACTTGAATACAAAATATAACGTAGGTGGTTCACCTAGCTGGGTAGTCAATGGAGTAAATATAGATAGCGTTGGACGAGATCCTGCAAGTATATTAAAAGCAATCTGTTATGGGTTTGATGAAAAGCCTGCAGAATGTGATGAAGTATTACCTGCTGTTACCTATGGTTCTGGTTTTGGTCCATCTGATGAAAATGTACCTGCTGCTCCTGCAAGTACAAGTGGAAGCTGCGGATAAAACCTAAATTTTTATTTTTTTATTTATTTTTTTATTGAGTTAAAAACATTAAGTAAATTCTCTTTTTATCTAAAAAACATCTAAAATTGCATAACACTTATAAAATCTTCAATATTTGTTATATTATAGTAATCAAATATTAGCAAACATTCTGACAAATGTTTAATATTATAAATAGTGATTCTTGAGGGGAAAAATTCTTTTCAAGATGGAAGAATCAAATACAAAATGGCATTTAAAAGAAACGAAAAATCAATGGATAATTTTATAGACTATCATAATAAGAAATATTTTAGTGCTATGGAATATAGAAAAGAAGAAAAAAAAGATATAGATATATCTCAAAAAATCAAAGTCTCAATTAAGTCAATTGGATCCAAAGGAGATGGGATTGCAAAATTCAAAAATTATGTTGTGATAATTCCTGATGTAAAAGTTGGAGATGAAGTTGAAGTCATAATAACAAATATCAAAGATAATTTGGTATTTGCAAAAAAAAGTGAATAAAAAATGAGAGTATACAAACAATTATCAAATTGCCTAATGTGCAAACAAAGATTTGTTGTTGAAAACCCAAAAATCAGAGCAAGAAATTATTGTCCTGAGTGCAAAAACAAATACTTTGAAATGAAAAAAGAAATAGTCTAAATGGAAGAAAATAATCTTTTTTCAATTCTTAATATATAATTAGAGAAATATCAGCAAAATTTATTAAATAAATAATAATAAAATTTATTTTAATCTACTTAAATAATCATTCTTCTTCCATTTTATTCACCTCATCTGAATCAAAATATTTATTGCATATACTTGCCCTATTCATCTTGAAATTTTCATCATTATACACTACATTTATCCACTTTTTTTCTTCCATCTCTAATTTCCTCCTTTTCATAGAATTATTCTTGCATCCTTTGTTTATATATGATGCGTGAGGACTTGTCCAGTGCAAGAAGTTTTATTAAAATAAATATTAATGATTTATTGTGAATTTTAGTTGTGAAATTACTTCATAAATAATTTAGAAAGTGCAAAAAGCACTTTCTTTTATAAAAAAGAATTTTCAAAATGAAAATTCTTTACTTTAATGATGAAACTATTTTTTCTAAAAAAAATATAATCTAATAAGCACAAACAATTCATAATATATATAAAAAATTAAAAAAAAAAAAATTAAAAAAAAAAGAAAAAATATTTTAAAAAATACTTAAGAAATATCCAAGTCCTTTAATGAATCTTCAAGAAGTTTCATGTATTTACCTATACCTTCCCAATCTTGATTCTCCATCGCTTCCATTGCTTTATTATAATATTCAAGTGCTTCTGATGTTGAAGGAATTTCACCTGTTTCTCCATTATCTTCACCATCATCATCATCTGATATTTTAATGTATTTTCCAGCATACAATGCATTTAGAGCTGACTCGAAATCCTTTTCCATGACAATTCTATTGCCATAAGAAAGTAAAATTCTTTTTAGCTCAGGTATTTCACCATTATCTGCTGTTATATATAATGGTTCAATGTAAAGCAGTGTATTTTCAATTGGAATCACCAAAAGATTACCTCTTATGACATTTGAACCTCTCTGGCTCCACAATGTCAATTGTTCTGAAATCTCTGAGTTCTGATCGATTCTTGCTTCAATCTGTGATGGTCCAAATACCAATTTGTCTTTTGGAAATTTGAAAAGAACTAAATCATTATTGACATTATTATCATCAATTGTAATTCTTCCTGAAATCCAAGCAATCATGTTATCTTTATTTACAGGTGTGTATGGTGTAATTATTACATATTCTTCATCATCCATATCTGGAAGTTTTAATAATACATAATAAGGAGTCATAACTTGTGATGTTCCCTGTCCATAAATCTCGTTTGGTATATCCCATAGATCTTCTCTATTATAGTATACTTTAGGATCTTTCATATGATATGTTGCAAAAATATCTACCTGAACTTTAAATAATTCTTCAGGATATCTAAAGTGACTCCTGATACTTTCTGGAACTTCACTTATTGATTTTACAAGTCCTGGAAATATCTTTGAATAAGTCTGAATCAATGGGTCAGTTGGATCAGTTAGATAAAATTCAACAGTACCATCATACGCATCCATTACAATTTTTACAGAATTTCTTATATAATTGAAATTTGATGTTGGATCTGAATAAGGGAATCTATTTGATAATGTATATGCATCCTGTATCCATTTTATTCTTCCATCAACCACAACTACATATGGATCACTATCAAGTGCCAAAAATGGTGCTATCTTTGAAATCCTTTTCTGTACCTGCCTGTTAAATAATATTTTACTTTCATCATTTACTGCACTATTTAGAATAATGTTGATGTCTGAAAAATACATTGCCAGGAAAACTTTTTTGAAAAATGAATCTACTTTTACTCCACCGTGTCCTGCGTAGTTTGTATATTCATTTAAGTCACCTTTTGGATAATCAAATTCTTCTATTTCAGTGTCAACAATAACAAAATTATTTGCAATTTCCCCATAATAAATTTCAGGTCTTTCTATTTCAAAAGTTTCACTAACTGGAGGGATATCTTTAATTAATAATTCTGGAAGTCCTTCTTTAGATATTTTGTTTACTGGACTCATTACTACACCATAACCATGTGTAAAAACCATGTGTTCATTTATCCAAGTTTTAGCTTTATCTCTTAATTGAGTATGATCAAGTTCTCTTGCTGAGAGCATTACTTGTGTTTCTTCTCCATCTATATCATATTTTCCTATATCAACATCATAGAAATCATAGTATAATCTTATTTCCTGAAGTTGTTTATATGTTTGTTTTAGTGGTCTCCAATCAAGTATTCTTAATTTTTTTATTGCTTCTTCATTATCTCTTAATACACTTTCTTTAGGTTCATCTACAACATCAAAAAATGTTTCTTCTACTTTATCTAATCCATATGCAATATTTGTATATTTTATATTGTGCTTGATGTATTCTTCTTCTAATGAGAATTCATTTGGATTTACTTTAAAAGACTGAACAAAAACTGGAACAAACTGACTTGCAAGAATTGAAATCATATAAAGTCCTACTAATGTAATTAAAACATGACGTCTTTTGATTTTTTTTGATTTTACAAATATCCTTATAATAAAAATTACTGATATCATTATTGAAAAAATCACAAGTAAATTTGCTATTGGAAGTGATACATTTACATCTGAGAAACCTGCTCCAAAAACAACACCTGCTTTTGAAAAAAGAATATTAAATCTTGATAAATAATGTTTTATTGCAGCTAATATAAAAAATAAACATCCAAAAATAAATAGGTGATTTTTTGCACCTATTGTTATGTTGAACTCCATATTTTTTTTATATGCAT
The DNA here is from genome assembly GCA_018671515.1 of archaeon. GTDB lineage: Archaea > Nanobdellota > Nanobdellia > Woesearchaeales > GW2011-AR15 > JABHHN01. The sequence continues at coordinate 53,197 of JABHHN010000062.1, forward strand.
TCATATCAATTGTTTTTCCACTTTTTTCAGTCACATTAGGTGCCTGTGAAGTAAAGAATTGTTTAATCTCTTTCCACAAATAAATCAATGAAATCCAGATTAGATTTATTACAAGAATTACACCTAAAATATTAGTTACAAAAGATATGAAAGGAAGTGCGAAAACATAATAACTGATATCTCTTGAAAATATTGGATCGACAATGTTAAATGCAAATCCATTTAAATATTTAAGATAGACATCCCAACCTAAGGAGGCAACACTTCCTACAAAAAAACTTGTAGCCAATCCAACAGGCAGAGATAATTTTGAAAAAAATGATTTTTTCTTGTGCATTGCAATAAAATTATTTAGGAAAAATATTGCTAATGAAACACCAAAGAATATTATAAAAAGAGTGATTTTAGCCTTAATCGGAATAATAAATAGATCTTTATATCCTGTTGAATCAAACCACATATAGTCTACAATAAAAGTGACTATCTGCTGCCAAAAAATAAATAAAAGGGCAATTATCATTAATGTAAAATTAAAAGAATTTTTTGTTTTCATGAGTTTATATAATATAGAATAAAGATATAAAGGTATGTATGAAAAAAACTATATTTTAAATGAATTTTAATTAAGATTTTTAGCACTTAATCATTTAAAAAAAAAATTAATTTATTATTAATTAAGTTCTATAATCTCGCTTTGCGAGATAGTTCTTTGCAGATGCGTAGCCTATGCTCTGTTTAAAATTAATGATTAAAAAAAGTAAACTCTTCAATAAATAAATAAAAAATTATTTAATTCCTACAAAAAATGTTGATACAAAAAATATCAATCCAATTACCAATATTGCAAATAAGAACCACATCTTCTTTTTCTTCAATTCTTTTTCTTCCTTTGTTAGTGGTCTTATTTTATCTTTATTTTTTTCTTCCATACCTTTACCAATTGCAACACCAATTCCCATACCAATGGCAGGACCTATTGCTATATTTCCTATAGCCATTCCAATTGGCATTCCAATAGCAATTCCTAATCCAATACCTTGTGACATAAAATGCCCAACAGGGTATTTTCCAGTCTTTTTATACATCTCATTTTTTAATTTAAATGCAGGAATTGCTAAAACAAATCCAACTACTAAAAGAACAGAAATCACAATCAAAACTATTGCTACCATTTTATTTAATCACCTAATTAACTTCTCTTGTTACTTCTTCATAATATTTAACTTGTGTGACATTTTCAATCTTTTCTCTAACTGACGGTTCAATTGAAATTATATCAATTAAGTCTATTTTTTTTCCATTTTTAAATATTCCTGAAACAATATATGGAACTTTTGATTTTTTCCCCCTGATAAAATAATTTACATGTTCACGTCCTATTTTATTTATAAGTATTGAATTATTATCATCATCTATTAGAATATTTAGATATACAATTGATTCATTATGTTCTAATTCCTGTAATAAAAATCCTTTAACACTTATTCTTTTTAAAAAATAATTTTCAGGATTTTCTGTTAAATATGAAAATTTTATTTCTTCATTTGTAAATGTAGATTCATTTTTTATTTTTTCAACAGTTTCAGTAATATATTGTGGTTCCTCTATTTTAAAAAAATTTTCTCCTTCAAAATAAGGAAGCATTATAAAAATAATTATAATCAACATCGTAATTGACATAAATATAGGAATCAATCTAAAAATAATATCTCCTTTTTTATTTAATATCTGTTTTATCATATTTATTAAAATAATTAAGAATGTCTTATATATATATTTTAAGTATAATGAAATTTATATCTACTTTATTGCATAACCTTGAATATGTGGTTTTACAAGACTTCCTTTATCAAGATTATATTTTTCAAAAACTAATTTTTTAAATCCTGTTTTTCTAATTGTTGATAATATATCTCTATTTAGATTACATCCTAATGCAATATATTTCCAAGGTGGGTTAATTAGATCCTGGACTTTTTTTAATTTAGTTCCAGTATTTGCACAGACATGTTCTAAAAAAATAAATTTTCCATTTTTCTTTAATACTCTTTTTATCTCCAATAATGATTTTTCTAAATCATTTACTGAGCAGAGGACATGAGTGGAAACTACATAATCTGTATAATTATTTGGAAGTTCGATGTTTTCAGAACTTCCTTTGATAAATTTAATTTTCCAGTTTCCTTTTTTGGAATTCTTATTTAGATATTTTTGCATATATGGATTTGGATCTATGCATGTCACTTCTATTTTTTCATCATAATACTTTAGATTTGCACCTGTCCCAATTCCAATTTCTACAACTTTTCCTTTAACATTTGATAAAAGTTTTTTCTTTCTATCATAAAATGTTTTTTCCATATTATCTGAAAATTTATTCATAGTATATGCAAAAAGGAGGTTGTGTAATTTAGTTGACATCAAGTCTAGCAAAGAATAAGTGTTTAAAATAGTTTAGTTTGAATTATAAATAAATAAAATAAAGAAGTATAATAATATACATTTATACACATTCATATATAGAAATACTTTTTTATATACTTTTTTATATACTTATTTCTAAAATATCTATAGGCATTAAAAAATAAATAATCACAAATCATCTTCGCTTAAAACTTCAATATTATTTTCTTTTAATAATTTTGCAAAAACACCATAATCTTTAATAAGAGATGTTGGACATGTTTTATCATAAATTTGTTTGGGTCCACATGAGGGTGATCGTGCTTTTAGAATTGCTTTTTTACACCCTGTTAATTGAGCTATAAAAAGTCCCTCTTTTGCACCTAAAACATATTGAGCAGTAACATCTTTTCCATTTCTTGTAATTACTTTATCTCCAATTTGATCTGCAGAATCTCTTGGAGTGGGTAAACCTCCCAGTTGTTCAGGACAAATTGGAATCAATTTTCCAGTACGCATAAGTCCAAGAACTTTTCTATTTGGTCTAGATCTTCCATCAAATGCACAATTTATACCAATTAAACACGCACTTACGATAATCATAAAATTATGAAATAATATATTATATATAAAATGAATTTATATCACTTGAATTTTTATATAAAATATTATTTAATTACATGCAAATAATATAAATTATTTAACAATTCTTCAAAGTCAGATTTCATCTACCTTTTTTACATGTGCAAGTTTCAAAAAAGAAACTTGCTATAATGAAGCCAAAGGCTGAAACTTATAATAAACTATTTAAATACAAAATTTGATTCTCTTTTAAAAATTCTAAAAAAAATAATTTAATATTTCTTCATAGGTAAACAATAAATCCTTCATAAAGCATATGTAAATGTAGATGAATTTTGTTTAATGGGTGTTCAACGAAATATTACTCGGAATCAATTTAAATATAAAATTAACGAGGTTTTTCCAAAATTATAAGGAGGAGTTTTTTTAATAAATAATAATATATAAATACTTAATACCAATATAAAAATTAAATGAAACTTAAAAAAGAACATTACATAATATTTACAATTATTATAACTGAAGTACTTGGTCTTACTTTAATTATTCCTTTCCTACCCTTATTTGCAAAAGATTTGGGTGCATCTCCTTTAATTATCGGTTTAATTTTAATGTCATTTTCTTTCTTTCAATTTTTCACAAGTCCAATACTAGGAAAATTAAGTGATCACTTTGGTAGAAAACCACTATTAATTATTACTCAAATATCAACATGTATAAGTTTTCTTATTCTTGGCTATGCAAATACAATATGGCTATTACTTTTATCTAGAATCGTTGATGGATTATTTGGAAGTAATTTAGTAATAGCAAGAGCATATTTAACAGATATTACTACAAAAAAAGACCGAAGCAAAGCATTTGGATTAAGTAACGCTGCTTATGCCTTCGGATTCATGCTTGGTCCTGGAATTGGTGGCTTTTTAGCTAATCTTACACCTTTAAGCTTTAGATTACCAAGTCTTATAGCAGCAGGAATTTCATTTATAACTATACTATTTACTATTTTTTTCATAAAAGAAACCGTAAAAAAGAAAAAAAAAATTAAGATATCATTTAACATATTTCCTTTTGCATCAATTCTAAAATATCTAAAAAACGTTAATGTTTCGTTATTATTAATACAATTATTTTTATTATCTTTTGGTAATTCAATAGCATTTGAAACTTTTGCATTATTTGCAAATATGCATCTCGGATTAAGTGCATTAGTTATAGGTTATATTCTTGTGTATCTTAGTATATTAGCTGTTCTTATTAATGGAATATTTATTAGCAAATTGATAAATTATTTAGGTGAGATGAAACTAAAAAATATTTCTCAATTTTTTTTTTTAATTGGATTAATTATTGTTGCGTTTTCAAAAAATACTTTTGTTTTACTTTTAGGATTAACTATTTATATGATTGGGGGAATGACAACAACAATTTTGATGGGTGAAATATCAAGAAGAATTTCTAATAAGGAACAAGGAGAAATCCTTGGTGTTCAGACTTCATTGAGAGGAATTACAGAAATAATAGGACCACTAGTTGGTGGATTTATGCTAAATTATTTTATTCCAAATTATTTAATTTTAGTTGCTGCATTTTTTGCATTTATTGGATTATTAATAAATTTTATCTCAAATAGAAATATTCATTCTCTAAATCCAAAATAAACTCCCCCTTTAAGGTATAATAGAATAGCCTTCGGCTTAAAATAAGAAAAATCCTATTTGTAATACTTCATCACACTTCAAAAAGATATTTAAATAATTGGTCTATCTCTTATCCCCACAATGCCACATAGAAAAATGTTTACAGTTGGACCTGTTGAGGTCTTTCCTGAAATCCTAGATATTATGTCAACACCAGTAGTAGGACATAGGACAAAGGAATGTTATGAATTATATGCACGAATCAAAGTAAAATTACAAAAAATTCTATACACAGAAAATAGATGTTTCATATTTGCTTCATCATCATCTGGTATCATGGAAGCTGCAGTTAGAAATTGTGTAAAAAATAGATGCCTTAATTTAGTTAATGGTGCTTTTTCAGAAAGATGGCATAAGATGACTATTTCAAATGGAAAATCAGCAGATAGACTTGATTTCCAGTGGGGTTCCCCAATTGAAGCATCAAAGGTTGATGAAGCATTATCATCAGGTAAATATGATGCTATGACTTTTGTTCATAATGAAACATCAACTGGTGTAATGAGTCCGATTGCTGAAATTACAGAAGTGATGAAAAAATACCCTGATGTAATTTTCTTAGTTGATACAGTATCTTCAATGACTGCAACAAAAATTGAAGTAGATAAGTTAGGAATTGATGTTTGTCTTGCAGGAGTACAAAAAGCATTTGCATTACCTCCTGGTTTAGCAGTTGCGTCAATTTCTGACAAAGCTATTGAGAAAGCAAAGACTGTTGATAATAGAGGGTACTATTTTGACTTTTTAGAATTATTGAAATATTATGAAAAAGATCAATATCCAACAACACCACCTATATCAATAATGTATGCACTTGATTTCCAATTAAATAGAATGATTATCGAAGGACTTGATAATAGATACAAAAGACATAATGACATGGCAAACATGGCAAGAGAATGGGCACACAAAAAAGGTTTTAAGATATTTCCAAAAGAAGGATATGAATCTGTAACACTTACATGCATCAATCATGAAGGAAAAGTAGATGTTCCAAGCATGAAAGAAAAATTAGCCCAAAAAGGTTTTGAAATATCAAGTGGATATGGAAAAACAAAAGAGGTTACATTTAGAATTGGTCATATGGGAGATATTGGAGTAAATGATTTAAAAGAATTATTAGAAATAATGGATGATTTAATATGAAAATCATTATATTAGACAAAATAGATAATTCAGCAATAGATATGTTTAAAGAAAGTTTTGAAACAGATGTCAAAACAGGTCTTTCTGAACAAGAAATAATTGATATCATTAATCCTTATGATGCAGTCGTTGTAAGAAGTGCAACAAAAATCACTAAAAAAATAATTGATGCAGCACCTAATCTTAAATTAATAGGAAGAGGAGGAACAGGTGTAGATTCAATTGATATAAAGGCAGCAACAGAAAAAAATATTGCAGTCATGAATACACCAACAAGTAATTGTATTTCAGTTACAGAATATGTAATTGGACTTATGATTGGAGCATCTCGAAATATCATTTTTGCAAATAATAAATTAAAAGAAAATATTTGGGCAAAAAAAGAATCAAAAGGATATGAACTAAAAGATAAGACATTAGGAATAATTGGTTTTGGTAACATTGGCAAAGAAGTATGTAAAAGAGCAATTGCTTTTGATATGACTGTTCTTACATATGATCCATTTATAGATAATGAAATAGTTAAAAGTTTTGGTGCTAAAAAAATGGAGATTGATGAAATAATCACCAATTCAGATTATATCACATTACATATTCCATTAATTGATGCAACAAAAAATCTTATTGATTCAAAAAAACTTGAATCAATGAAAAAAAATGCTATCTTAATAAATTGTGCAAGAGGAGGAACAGTTGATGAAGATGCACTATACACTGCACTAAAAAACAATTCAATAAAAGGTGCAGCTCTTGACGTATTTGCAAATGAGCCTCTAAAAAATAGTAAATTATGTGAACTTAATAATATCATATTGACACCACATATTGCTGGTTCAACACATGAAGCCCAAGCGAGATGTGGAACTGATTTAGTAAAACAATTTCTATATTTTTTCAATAATGAATATAAAAACATTCTAAATTTAAAAGATATAAAACTTGGTGATTAAAATGGATATGCCTAGAATAAAAATTATTTCAATGGATGATGTTGATGTCCATGAACATACTGATAACGCTAGAGTTGATAGATTAAGATATTCAATCAAACGAGATGCAAAAATCAGAAATCCAGTTATAGTTTCAAAAATTGCCGATAAATACATGATTCTTGATGGTGCAACTAGACATGGTGGTCTAAAAAAACTTGGAGCAAAACACATATTAGCACAAATTGCAGATTATGATAAAGATGATTTAACACTTGATACATGGGATCATGTAATAACTGGAATAAAATTTGTCGATTTTTTAGAAAAAGTCAAAAAAATTAAAGATGTGACAATTGAAGAATCATTTCAGGCAATGGCTGAAAAGTCACTTGAAAAAAAAGAAATATTTGGATATTTTATTCTAAAAGAGGGAAAAACATATACTGTAAAATGCCCTATGGATTATGAAAATATTGTCAGAATAATCTGTGAAATAACTAAAATATATACTAATGAAGAAGAAACAGTAAGAATTGTACACGCACAAATTGATGATTATCTAAGAGTGTCTGATAATGAGACTGCAATTTTTTGTACACCTAAATTTACAAAAGAAGATATTAAAGAAATTTTTAACATGGGTCTAAAAGTTTCAGCAGGAATAACAAGGCATCTTATTCCTTGTAGAATATTAAATGTAAATCTGGGACTTAATCTTCTGATCAATGATGATACTACTGAATCAAAAGCAAAATATCTTGATGAGTTCATAGATCTGAGATTAAAACATGGTAAAGTCAGATATTATTCAGAACCAACAATTGTATTTGATAATTAGAGTTTTATTTTTATATTCTTATAATTTTATTTCTAAATTTTTTTCTTTTTCATCAATATTCTAGTTGTGCCAGAGCAAGGCATTCTGCCTCGCAAATTCCCTGCATACGGCAAAGCCCGATGCTATGTAGTAAAAAAATAATTATAATAAACTTACATAAAAAAAATATCATTTTAACTAAAATTAAAAGATTGGGAAGATTTATATAATTTAATCTATTCTCTTTTCTGATGAAATACAAGTCTATATCGGGTTCTTCGATTTAATTCTTATTATTAGACTATTAATAACAACAATTTTTCAATAAATTTTTTATTTACAAAATATTTTAACAAAACAAAGGTGATATGAATGCTCGATATTAAACTCATTAGAGAAAATCCAGAAATTATAAAGAAAGATCTTGAAAAAAGAGATAAATTAGATTTAATCAAAAAAGTAGATGAAATAAGAGAATTAGACATCCTTTGGAGAGAAAACTTGCAGAAAGTTGAAAAATTAAAACATCAAAGAAATGTTTTATCTCGTGAAGTTGCACAATTAAAAAAGGCAGGAAAAGATGCAACTGAAAAATTAAATCTAGTAAAAGAGATTCCAAAAAAGATTGTAGATGTAGAAGAAAAAACTGATTCAATACAAGTAAAAATTAAAAAAATCATGTTCCAACTTCCAAACATATTACATGATACAGTTCCAGTAGGCGCTGATGATACACAAAATGTATCTGTTAAAAAATGGGGAAAACCTAGAAAAGACAAGACAATTAGTCATGTTGATCTATTAGAAAAATGGGATGTTGGAGATACTGCACGTGGTGCAAAAACAAGTGGTTCAAGATTCTATTTCTTAAAAAATGAATTAGTAATGCTTGATATGGCACTACAGAAATTTGGTATGGATCATATGATGAACAAAGGATTGATACCTATGATTCCTCCATATATGTTAAGAAGAGAAGCGTATGATGCTATGACTTCAATGGATGATTTTGAAGAAGTCATCTATAAAATTGAAGATGAAGATTTATACTTAATTGCAACATCTGAACATCCAATTGGTGCTTATCATATGAATGAAACAATTGAAAAAAAAGATCTGCCGTTAAAGTACGCAGGTATATCTCCTTGTTTTAGAAAAGAAGCAGGAAGCCATGGAAAAGATACAAAAGGAATCTTTAGAGTTCATCAATTCCACAAAATTGAACAATTTGCTTTTTCCATGCCTGAAGACTCATGGAAGATACATGAAGAACTTCTTGCAAATGCAGAAGAATTATTCCAAAAACTTGAAATCCCATATCAAATAGTAAATGTATGTACTGGTGACATGGGTTCAATTGCAGCAAAGAAATATGATCTTGAAGTATGGATGCCTGCACAACAAAAATACAGAGAAGCAGTATCAAATAGTAATTGTACTGATTACCAGGCAAGAAGACTAAATACCAAATATCTTGATGGAAGCAAAAGAGATTATGTCCACACATTAAATAGTACAGCATTTGCTACATCACGTGTCATTGTTGCAATAATGGAGAACTTCCAGGATGAAGATGGAGTAATTAGTATACCAGAAGCATTATGGCCATATATGAACGGGATAAAGAGTATTGGTAAGAAGTAGAGTTTTTTTATTTTAATTTATTTATTTTATACTTAAATTTTTAGAAGTTGATAATAAATTTATCTTGAAGTATGTAAGTGTAGAGGGATTTGGGATAATGGGTGCTATCTACAATATTACTAAGAGAAATTAACTAATAGAAAATATTATAAACAATTAAAAAAATTTAATATTATGTTTAAGAAAAGGTATCAACAAACATTCTTAATTGGATTACTAATATTACTCTTGTCTTCCACTGTTTTTGCTATGGACGTGCCATTTGAGGTTGTGAAAACAAAAGTTGTGGCAGAAACTACTGTTATTGCAGGCGGCGAATCAATGGTTAAAGACGGAATTCTTGTTGATTTTCCTGAAGTACCTAGTAAAGACGGATATGACCCTAGAGTTAGAATTCCTACAGAGGGTGTTAATTATAAACTTGAGTTTTGGAATGTTGGAAAAATGGGTGGTTCAAAATGGTCTATTTTTAAGTCAGGTTATGAAAAAGCAAAACTAACTATTACTTATGAAACAGGACAAGCATATAAGTTACAAGGCACAGGAGAGAAATTTATGGATATGGAATCAGTAGAGAGTGTTGATGTAAGAACTCCTAATTTTGAAGACACTTTAAGCTATGATATCTGGTTTACTGGAGGTCCTTATGGGAAATTCTTTCACACAGATAAAAACGGAAAAACTATACAGATTGCATATATTGAAAACGGAGAATATATCCACTTTACAAATATTCCAGAAAAAAAACATCTTCTGTATTATAATAATGCACTTATACAAATAGAAGATAGCTCAGCCTTTGAAAAATGGTTAGAAATTCTAAATCAACAACCTGGTTGTATTGATCCTAGTGACCCTAAAACAGATAGTGGGTGGAGATTTACTGATTATGAAGGGGAAGTTATGGTTCGTCCTTGTGACGATGAAGATGCTTGGTATGGTGCAGAATTGGATATGGTATTACACAGAAGCGACCATATTAAAAATGGTGAGGATAGTACCTGCAGTATAATGTCAACTGATATGTTTCTTTTTATTATGAATAAACCAGAATCTGAAATCATTTTAACCTATTCTGAACAAGAAAGTAATGCACACGTAATTTGGGGAAAAATAAAGGTTAATGTTAAACGAATGTTAAAAGATGGAACAATGGATGTTGAGATGTCTCAAGCGGTTGCAGGAATTAAAGGCACTATTTTTGTTGTTGAAGAAACAGGAACCGAATCAACCCTCAAAGTTATTGAGGGAGAAGTCGAATTTACAAGTAAATCAAATGGAAAGTCTGAAATGGTTGGTGCTGGTGAAATGATAACTGCAACAAAGAAAGGTTTAGAAAAAAAGAAAAAATTTGATATTGCTAAAGAAAACGCTACTTGGGAAAGCAACGAAGCAATGATTAAAGATATTAAAAACAAAAATAATTCAAAAGGTTCATTCTTTTTTCTAGTGATAATTTTATTTGGAGTTATTGGTGTAGGTTCATTTTATTTTAAAAAGCAAAAAAAATAGAATTTATACGAAATATACGAAAGTTTACAGATGAATAAAAACGAAAAACATTTTTTAAACTGAATATTCTGAATTTAATTTTTTCATCTTTTCTCCCTCCAAGTAATTGGATTATTTATTTTAACTTTTGGAGGTCAAAAGTGGAAACTTCATGTTAAACAGAAGTAGAATTAGTATTATTCCGATGTGAGATTCAATTTAATATTTGAAAACAAATAATTTATAATCACCTAAATTCTCATTTTATATATGCGTATTAGAAAATTTAAAAAAGAAGATGCAAGAAAGGTTTCTAATCTAATTAGGAAATGTCTTGTTGAAGTAAATAGCAAAGATTATGAAAAAAAAGTTATTAATTTTTTATATAATTTAAATACTCCATCCCATATAATTTCTAGATCTAAAGAAAGAATTATATTAGTTGCTGTAGATAAAAAAACAATTCTAGGAACTGTAAGTTTAAATGGAAATATTATTCAGTCAGTATTTGTAAACCCAAAATTTCATGGAAGAAAAATAGGAACACAATTAATGGACAAAATTGAAAATGTGGCTAAAAAAAATGGATGCAATTTTGTTAAATTACCTTCAAGTTTTACAGCATTTGAATTCTATAAGAAATTAGGATATATAAAAATTAAAATGCTTCATTCTGATGAGTATGGAGATACTATTGAAATGAAAAAGAGGTTATAAATTTTTTAAAATTTATAATATCAACAAAAATAAACTAAATTATAAACTAGAAAACAATAAATTTATAATCACAATTTTAAATAATTTAAAAAATGACAAAAAATAAAGATTTTATTAGAGAATTGATTACTCTAGGATTAACTTTTCTTTCTGTTATTTTATTTTGGAGAAATGATTTCTTGATTTTCTTTATACTAATCTCAATTTATGCAGTTAGATCATTTTTTTGGCATAAATCAAGTGACCATATTCTTTTTTTAGTTTCTATATTAATTGGTTTTACAATGGAGTTTTCTTTTACTACAGCTGGACTTTATAAATTTGTCAAGCCAACATTATTTAAAATACCTTTTTGGATTCCATTATCATGGGGTTTAAGTTTACTTCTTTTTTTTAGAATTACTCAGTATTTTATAAAAAAATAAAAACGATTATTAACTCTTCCAAATATATTTAATCCGACAATGCATCTCTATCTAATTTACTCTTTGATTTATGGCACTCTTTACAAAGTGTTCTAAGATTAGCTTTTTCAAATAATTTACCACCCATTTGGATTGGAATTATATGATCAACTTCAAGCCCTGCTTTTCTAAATCGTTTTTTACAAATACTACATCTGTATTTATCTCTTCTTAAAACATCTTTTCTAACCCAAAACCATGAATTATTCCTATTGAATTCATCCATGCATATTTTAGAACAATAATGACGTCGTCCTTCTCCAATTAGATTATCGCAATTCCTACAAAGTTTATCTCCTAAACTATCAAATTTGTCAGGCGTGTCAGATATTCTTGGATAACGTGGCATAGTAATTCTAATATTTGAATCTTTTAAAACAATTTTTATTTTTGTAGTTAATTTTTTATTATTTAATTTGTTTTATAATTAAAATCCACGATTTTGTGGATTTTCAACTCGCAAAGTCAAATTGGTCTAGTTCATATCCACAAACTCAAGTATATGATATTAGCCTAGACTTTACAATAATTAAAAAATGAAAAATGCATTTATAATACATGGAACTGAAGGTTATCCCGAAGAAAACTGGTTTCCATGGCTAAAAGAAAAATTAGAAGCAAATAATTACAAAGTATTTATTCCTCAATTTCCAACTCCTAAAAATCAAGACCCTGAACACTGGTTTGAAGTTTTTAATGAATATGAAAAATATCTTGATAATGAAACTATAATTGTTGCACATAGTGGTGGGTGTGCTTTTTTATTAAGACTTTTGGAAAAAATTAAAATTAAAATCAATATAGCTGTTTTTGTTGCACCACCTGTAGGTGTAATGCCTATAAAATATATAAAAGCAGATTGGCCATTTATTAAAGATCCTATTGATTGGAAAAAGATAAAAAGTAATTCAAATAATTTTTTAGTTTTTCACTCAGTTGACGATCCATTCATATGCATTGAAAATGGTGAAAAAGTTGCAGAAGAATTAGGAACAAATTTAATTAGATTAGAAGATGCAGGACATTTCAATAAAAAATCAGGTTATCTTAAATTTGACCTTCTTTTAGAAAAATTAAAACCAAATCTTTAACAAAATTATTTTTATCAAAACAAAAACAATTATAAAACATAAAAACAATCATAATTCACAGGGTGATTTATTTATGGACAATTCAAATATTCTAAAATTAAAATCATTGATGAGAAACGTACCTGATTATCCTATACCTGGAATTAATTTCTTTGATATTACTACAATCTTAAAAGATTCAGTTGGTCTTAAATTATCAATTAATGAAATGTATGAATCAATCAAAGATATGAAAATTGATAAGGTTGCAGGAACTGAAAGCAGAGGTTTTATTTTTGGAGTCCCATTAGCATTAAAATTAGGAGTTGGTTTCATTCCAATAAGAAAACCTGGAAAACTTCCGGCAGAAACAATATCCAAAGAATATTCACTTGAATATGGAACAAATAAAATTGAAATTCATAAAGATGCAGTAAGTCCAGGAGAAAATATTCTTTTAGTTGATGATTTGATTGCTACAGGTGGAACTGCAAAAGCATCTGTTGATTTAATAAAAGAATTAGGTGGTAATGTTCCTGCATTTCTATCCTTAGTTGAACTTAAATTCCTTAATGGAAGAGAATTATTAGAAGAAATTAAAGTAATATCTATTTTAAAATATAATTAAAAAAATGCTGAAATATAATAAACTAAAATGGAGCGAACTCTTTGAAAAAATAAGCCCTATTATTTTAAATCCTAAAAAATCTTCCATAACAATTAGTTTATCAAAAAGATTTATTTTATTTGATTTTTTAAATAAAATTACAAAAAACATTGAAGATGATCCACATTTGAATTATCTTTCAATACTTAAGTATTACAAAGTTCTAGGCAACCTATTGACTGGCTCAATACATGAACTTCATCGTGATAGGAATAAAAAATATTTCAAGGATTTTTTTATTGATAATGATCTTTATATTTTAGTCAAAACAGATTTAGAAAGAGTTTATAAGATAAATAATAAATTAAATTTAACAATTACAAAAAGAGGAATTATCATATATGATAATTATAAAATTAATGATTTTAACATGCTTCTACTTACTACACATTCAGGAACATGGGTACCTGAAAATATTAAAAATAAACAATTAATATCCAATGAAACTAGATTTCTTGAAGAAGATATTGCAATAGACAGAATATATAGTGATTTAGTTTTAAAAAAATCTGGTATTTGGATAGATAATAAAATGTCAAGGTTTGCTTGTGATTATAACAGAACTCCAAAGAGAGCAATCTATAATGATCATTCTGAAAGCTGGATAAAAAAATTATGGAAAACAGATCTTACAAAAAATGAAAAACAACGTTTAATGAAAGGATACGAAGAATTCTATTTTATTCTAGAACAATTGATTGTAACATACAAATTCAACATAATATTTGATGGTCATTCTATGAGAGATGCAAAAGGAAGACCAGATGTAAGTTTTGGTGTAAAGTTTGTTCCTGATTTTTATATGCCTATAATCCATCATTTAAAAACCGAATTTGCAGATAAACAATGCTTCTGTGATGTTGAATTAAATGCACCATATAGTGGAGGTCATATTTTAGAAAGAATACATAGAAAACATCCAAATGTATTTACAAGTTCTCTTGAAATTAATAAAAGACTTTACATGTCTAAAAACAGAAAAAAAGTCAAAGAAGATAAAATATTAGATTTGTCTGAAAAAATATTTAAAATATTTGGAAATTTTTAAAATTTTTATTTCCTATAGAATTCAAGTGCTTTAACAAAATCATTTTTTGAATACAAATCAAATGATTTTTCTAAAAACAATATTTTTGCACCTACACTATCCCACATGAATGTTCCTGTAAATGTTTTTCCAAATTCAACAATCATATCTGCAGGAAGAAAATATGAACTATAAATATTTTCCTTTACTTTTTCTACATCTACTGCAAATTCATCTTCTTTGTTAAGTTCAATTTTTTTCACCATGACTTTACATGCATCTGCTATTTCCTGATATGGGTCATACCCAATACAAATATTTAGAAAAAAATCATTATATTCTTTTGTCTCAAGTGTTATCTTTTTCATATAATCAACAATGTAACCTGTAATACCTGTCCACTTACCAATTACAAGAACTCTAATTTTTTTTTCTTTTGCAATAATTGGTAAATAATCATCAAAGAGATGCATGTGACCTGTGTCAGTTAATAAATCTGCTTTTTTACCAAGATTCAATGTTAAAATTGGAATATTATATTCAATTTGTGATTCAATAATTTGTTTTATACTTTCAAGTCTTTTATTATTGACTTCTTTTTTTTTCTCTTTTTCTTCAAATTTTTCCTGTTCTGGAATATTAATTATAACATGTTTTGGAAGATTTTCTGCCTTAAAATCAGGTCTTTTCATAATCATTTCTTGTATTTTTTTTACATCTAACATAGATTTAGAAAAATTTACTAGATTTATAAAGATTGTTTCTAATATGTTTATATATTAGATACTTTTTACTCATGTAAAATGAGCGATATATCAGATACTGTGTTAGTTATTGAAGATGAGCCAGATATTGTAATGTTTATGAAAAGAGTTTTAGAGTCTAAAGGATATACGGTTGAAACTGCTAAAAATTATCAACAAGCAATGGATGCTTTAGATGGTAATGCAAACCCTAATGAAAGTGGAAATTATAGTGGACTATCAAAATATGGATATATTTTTACTGATAACCAATTACCTGGTGGGTCTGGGATTGATATAGTTAAAAAAATTAGAGGTCCTAATTATAACACCATAAACCCTAATATAAAAATAATATTTATGTCCGCTGATATTTCAGGTACTACTAAAAGTGAGTTAGAAGGTAAAGTAGACTTATATTTACCTAAACCTATAGATATGGATATAATTTCAAGACCTAATCTAGAAAAACTTTACACAAAATAATTTCTATTCTTATTATTTTAATAATTGAAACATTAAAATATATATTTTTAAATTAATTTATCATTCCCATTAAATAAGATGGGAAAAAGTTTAGAAAAAATATTGTTAATTGAAGATGAAAATAGTATATTAATTACTATGAAATTTCAATTAGAAGAAGAAGGCTACCTAGTAGAAACTGCTAAAACATACAAAGATGCAGTAAAAGCAGTAAAAGGAGAAGGAAATTATAGTGGATTAAATGAATATAAATATATTATTACTGACAATCAATTGCCTGATGGCTTGGGAATTAATCTAGTAAAAATGATTAGAGGGTCAGAAGATAAACAATATAATAACCAAGATGTTAAAATTATTGTTATGTCTGGAACAATGAAAGAGGATAATATTAAGCAAAAATTACAACATTATAATGTTAATTTATTTCTAGAAAAACCAACTCCACTATCATATTTCACAAAAATCAATTTGGAAAAATTATAATTAGAAAAATCTTAATACCAAACCTTTAAATAATTTAAAGAGATTAATCAAATCATGCTTGAGATTATTTTTATTATTGCTTTAGTTAGTTTAGTTATTGGTTCTATTTCAGACTTAAAGACATATGAAATACCTGATTGGTTAAACTTTTCTCTAATTGCAGTTGGAGTTGGAGTTAATGCAATCTATTCATTATCTACTCAAAATTATATATACATAATTGAATGCCTTGTTGGTCTTGCATTCTCAGTTGCACTAGCTTATCTAATGTTTTATACTGGTCAATGGGGTGGAGGAGATAGTAAAATGATTATGGGCCTAGGTGCAATAATTGGTCTTCCATTTAAAATTACTTATATGTCATTTTTATCATATTTTTACATAAATATTGCATTTATTGGAGCATTATATGGTTTCATATGGATTATTTCATATTTATTATTCAATCTAAAAAAAGTATTTAAAAGAACTAAATTAAAACTAAAAAAGACTAAACTAGTAAGATATATTGTATATGGATTTACAATCATATCAATAGCTTTAGTTTATTTCATGCCCGAAAGTGCAATAGACCCAATCTTCAAATATTTTGCATATAGTATGATATTTTTTATATTTTCTACATTCTTCATATGGGTTGTAGTAAAATCAATTGAAGAAGTATGCATGATAAAAAAAGTTGCTCCTGAAAAACTTACAGAAGGAGACTGGATTGTAAAAGATATCAAAATTGATGGTAAAAGAATATGTGGTCCTAAGGATTTGGGAATTGAGAGAAAACAAATTGATCAATTAATCAAATTCAAAAAACAAAAAAAAATAACTTATGTCACAATAAAAAATGGAATACCATTTGTTCCTTCGTTTTTATTTGCATTTGTATATACAATTATTTTTAATAATATTATATTTCTCTCGATGATTGTATAAAATAAATTTATATATAACTTTCTAATCTTTCAAGCAAATGGTAAGTGAAAGTTTTTTAGAGTATATTGTAAACTCTAAAGAATTAGTCTTTGATCATCATTCACATGAACATAAAGGCATCAGTGTAAAAATTGATGAAGAAACACATTATAAAGCCAAAGATGCGGTCTTTGGTTTATCTCAACATTTTAAAAATTACTTAAATGAATTCCTAAGTGATAGTGGAACTTGGGTTGTAAAAGAACCAAATGATTTTTTAGATCATCCTGAAGTTGAAGAAGAAACTACTAAATATGTAATCAAAAATAATGCTTCTGGAAGTATTGATTTTATTGTTGAACTTGGAAAACATAATACAGTTCAAATTTATCATTCAAAAGAAGGAAATCATAATACCAAATTTCATGATTTCCATTATTTATTAAGAAATTATCTTGACATATTAGATATTGATTCTGCCTTTTACAAATCTGCAAAATCAGGTCATACTACAACATCAGAAAAAAGCCATATCTATTTTTTAAAATCTCCAGCATTTGAAGATAAAAAACATATAGTAGATCACCTATCTATGAGAACGGATTCAGATTTAAATTATATAAAGTTTGATAAAAAATACTATCTTAAAGCAAATCCTGAAAGTATAACATTTTTTGCAAATGCATTAACTAAAATTCAAACTCAAAATTTTATTCTAGACTCAAATTATTTAAAAAATGAAGACATAGAACAAGGTTTTAAAAATAATCATATAAGCATAAATTACATTAAACCTGATGATAAAAAAAAAAATTTAAATAAAACTTCAGTTAGAGACTACTTAACTAATAGACATCTATAATTTTAATTAACAACAAAAATAATCTCAAACAATCTTCTGCTGTAATAAATCTTTGACATCTCCAGTATATTGATCAATTACTACAATAAACAATCCCTTCTTAGATTGTCCATCAACATTTGAATCTACAAATATCTCTACCTTCCAGAAATTATCTTCATTAAATATCCTTGTTATTTGATTATTTGCCTGATGCACCAAGACATTTGCTGATTCACTATCTGTCCTTGCAGTAAACCGTACTTTCTCATTTACAAAGTCAATTGCAATTTTCTCTGCCTTGTCTCTTGTAATTTTTTCTTTACATCCTGCAAGAACTATAATTAGTAATAATATTATATAAATTATTTTTTTCATGTTAAAGTTTAATAAAATATATTGATTTAAATTGTTTTTGAAAAGAATTTTATTTAATTAATAGTGATACGCTTTTCTACTTGCTGAATCACTATTCTTGCAAGCCAAAGGCTTGCTCTACACAAAAGAATTTTCTTGAAAAATTCTTTAAGTTAATGATGAAAATATTGCATAACTTTAGAAAAAGAATTCACAAATATACATCTAAAATTCATACTAATAAATGTTTTAAAAGATTTAGAAATAAAATAAAAATAAAAAAAATTAATTAAAAACTTATGCTGGACAGTCTCCTATAAAGCAAGGTGCACTATTTACTGTAACTTTTACATCAACAGATACGCTTTCTCCTTCAGAATCTGTAGCTGTTACTGTTACTGTGTGCTCTCCTCCTTCTACTCCCCAAGCAATTTCTTTTGTACTTTCTTCCATCCATCCTGAATAAGACAATGTAACTTCTCCTTCTGCATCTTCTGCTACAGGGCTTAATTCAATTGTTTTTGTCTCTCCTACTGGAATTGATACATATATATCTTCAAGTGCTTCTAATGTTGGTGCTGCATTTAATTTTTCAACCACAACTAAAACTTCCTGAGAAGCTTCAACTTCACCATCAGTTGCAATTACTTCAATTACGTATTCACCTGCATTTCCAACTTCAGTTTGCCATGATCCATCAGTAAATGGTTCTGAAAATGATACTTCAATTTCATCTCCATCTTCATCTTCTGTAACATACTCAATCAGAACTTCTTCTCCTTCAACAACATAGATTTTTCCATCTTCCATTCCTGAAATTTTAAGGGATGGTTTTCGGTTCATATTCTCAACTATTATTGTAACTTCTTTTGAAGCTTCAACTTTTCCATCTGTTGCTGTGATTGTTACTACATATTCACCTGCATCATCAAATGTTGTTTCATATGATTCACTATCCATCCATCCAGAAAATGATACTGCTACTTCATCATCATCTTCATCAGTTACTTCTGGCTCAAGGACAACTACATCTCCTTCATTAAATGTAAATTCATCAGCAATTTCAATTACAGGAACTGCATTTTGTGGAAAAACTTTAATCATCACTACTTGTGATATTTCTTCTGTTCCATCACTTGCTGTGACTGTTACTTCATAATCACCAGCATCACCTATTTCAGTTTGCCATGTTCCATCTTCTGCAATTGGTTCTGAATAAGTTAATGTTAATTCATCACCATCTGGATCGCTTGCTTCTGTTGCTAACTCAACTAATTCTCCTTCGACAACAACAATGTCAGCAACACTTCCTTCCATCTCAATTTCTTCAACAACTTCTTCGACTTCAGTTTCTTCTTCAACAATTTCCACTTCAGTTTCCATATCTTCTTCTTCAGTTGCTTCTTCTTCGACTTCTTCTGTTTCCTCTTCGTGAGTCTCTTCTTCAGTTACTTCTTCTTCATGAGTCTCTTCTTCTCCTTCTTCAATCTCAATTAAAAGTGATTCATCTGTTTCTTCCTCTCCTTCAACAGGAGTCACTGCAGCATCTGGACAAGATATAACTGATCCATCTGCACATACCAGAGTACTTGTACCTTCTGGATATGGTTGATATTGTACTGGTGTACATGCAGCAATAGCTGTAATCATAGCCAATGCTAAAATTAGAATAATATTATTTTTTTGATTCATTATTTGCCCCTCCCAATCAAAATAATTTTGAAATCTTAATCTCAAAAATTATTTTGCCTCCATATTTATTTTTGATTTAAACTCGCTAAATAAAATTTGTTGCTTTTTTAGCGTAACAACTATTTGTTAGTATTACCAAATAGAAACTCCTATTTATATCTTGTGGTTTTCTTAATATTAAGAAAGCAAAAGTCAATTCACCCATAAAAAAGTAGATATGGAATTTACTATTAATCATTGCTTTCTTGATAGTAGAAAATGTATCTATAAAAAAATAACAATCAACATTTTCTTAAATTTTATACAATCATCAAAGATAAATTTATATTCTAAAAGATTGTTCAAAATGATATGTCATTAATAGCAAAAACACAAATAAAAGAAATCATTGGAGACTTTAGTCTATCCTCAGATTTCATCCCTGCACTTGATCAGGAAGTAAGACAAATAGTAAAAAAGGCAATACTTAGAGCAAAGAAGAATAATAGAAGAACTGTTATGGCAAGAGATATTTAATTAAAATCAATAAATGTCTTCAATTTTTTTTGTCAAATTATCTATTGCATTCTTTAATTTAGAAAGTCTTTTTTTCTTATCCTTGTAAGCTTTTAATCTTTTGACCCTATTGTATTCATTTTTTATGAGTTCTAATTTTTCTTTTAGTGGATCAAGTCTCTCATCTAGAAATTTTCTATGTATTTTTTTTTCTAATTCTTCTTGTCTTTCTCTTTTTTTTTCAGAAGAGAGAGCTGCTAATCTCTCATCTTTATTTACCAATTGAGTAATCTGCTCTTTTTGCTGAACAATTGGTTTTTGAAATCCTAATTTTTCTTCAATCTTTTTTTCAAGTTCGTGTTTTCTCTCTATACCTGTAAATATTTCAGAAGGAAAAACTTTCTCAATGTCTGTTTTTGATCTTTTTGGATTATGATTTTTAATCTGTGAAATGTTTTTTATTTCATCAATTATTTCTTGTTTTGATCTTAATTTTTTTTCTTTAAATATATCTGGTTTTATTCTTTGTTCAATATCATTTAATTTTATTGATAAAAGTCTATTTTTATCTTCTAAATCATTAATTTTTGATTTTAATGTATTTTCCTGATGTGCTTTTACATGATATTTTCTAGAATTAATTGCTAAATATTTAAGAAGGTTTTTTGCATCCTGCATATTTAATGAAGGTGTCACTTGCTGCTGCATTTTATTTGAATTCTAATGGTCCTAATTTAAATCCTTTTTTTGCTTTTTTTGCTTCTTCGTGATGTTCTGGTGCTGGTGGTTTCTGTGTTGTAGGAAGTGGTTTTGGATTAAACATAGGTTTGGAATTATTTGTCATTGGAGGCATGCTAAAATTATCATGTTGAGGCGCCATTGGTGTTGGTGCACTTGGAAATGATTGCATAGGAGGAACACTTGACATCCTTGGTGCTGAACCAAATGATAATGACTGTGGTGCCTGATTATGTTGTGGTGGAGGTGTTTGGTTTTCAGGAGGCATATTCAAATGCATTTTTTGCATATCTTGAACCATATCAGCTACAGCAACAATTCCTTTTGCTATCTTTTCATTCTGTTCAAGAAGTTTATCTATTTTGTCTGATAGAGGACCCATCTTATCTGACATAAGAACTGAATCATGTTCATCTAACTTCATATCATTATAAGCTTGATTAAATATTGTAAGTAAAGAATTCATTGAACTTGATAATCTATCCATTGAATTTGACATAACATCCTGGTTTGTTCCTTCACCAGATTTCAATTTTTTTATTTCTGTTTTTAATCTTTCAACTTCATTATGAGGTAGAATTTCATAATTTTCATCCATAATCATCACCAATCTTTTATAGGCAGTATTAGTAGAATTAGATTTATTATGTTTAAATAGTTTACTGTTTTTTCAAACTATGTTATTCTTCTAAATTTTTTAATTTATGTGTTTTTATTTTTTCTTTCATGACGGCAGTCACACTTTTTTTAAAAAAGTGTTAGTCGACGGTTTCCGTAAGAACACCCCTCCGTCGACCTGCGTCAAGAAAAAATAACATTTTGTAATGTTAATAATGATTAAAAGAAAAGAAATATTAAAAATAAAAAAGCTACATACCCATGCCATCAGCACCTGGTGGCATTTGAGGCATTCCGCCTTTATCTCCACCGCTTGCTGCAATGACATCATCAATTCTTAATATCATTGTTGAGACTTCAGTTGCACTTGTTAGTGCTTGGGTTTTTATTTTAAGAGGTTCAATTACACCTTCTTTCCATGCGTCCATCACTTTTCCACTAAATACATTGATACCTGACCATAGATTTCCCTTATTATGTGAACTTTTAAGTTCAGTCAAAACATCAATTGGATCAAGTCCTGCATTTTCTGCTAATGTTCTTGGAATTATTTCCATACTCTCAGCAAAAGCTTTTACTGCTAACTGTTCCCGTCCTGAAAGTGATTCTGCAAATCTTCTTAATTGAATTGCAAGTTCAATTTCAGTTGAGCCTGCTCCTGCAACAACCTTTCCACTTTTTATACATGAGATAACAACACCAATTGAATCTTCAAGTGCTCTTTCTGCTTCATCAACTACATGTTCAGTTCCCCCTCTAAGAAGGATTGTTACTGCTTTTGGATTTTTACATCCTTTGATGAAAGTCATTTCTTCATCACCAACTTTTGTTTCTTCTACTAGTTTAGCATAACCTAAATCATTTTCAGTTAGACTTTCAAGATTGCTTGCAACTTTTGCACCTGTTGCTTTAGCTAATCTTTCCATATCACTTTTTTTTACTCTTCTTATTGCAAAAATTCCTTCTTTTGCAAAAAAATGCTGAGCTATCTCATCAATTCCTTTCTGGCACAATAAAACATTAGCACCAGTCTTGATTACTTTATCAACCATATTTCTAAGCATCTTTTCTTCCATATCAATAAAAGCCTGCATTTGATTAGGATCAGTTATCTGAATCTTTGCATCTGTTTCAGTACTTTTTACTTCAATTGGTGAATCAACAAGTGCAATTTTTGCTTCTTTTACTGATTCAGGCATTCCTGAATGGACTCTTTCTTTATCAAGAACAATTCCTTGGATAATTTCAGTCTCTTCAATACTTTCTCCAACTTTTTTCTCAATTTTTATATCATCATGATCAATTAGAATTTTTCCATCTTTATTTTCAGCAACTTGTTTTACAGCAGTCACTATTAATTTTGAAAGTTTTTCTCTTGAACTCTCAGCACCTTTACCTGTCATTGATGTTTGGGATGCTTTGATTAATGTTTCTTCATCAGTTTCAGAAATTTCTATTGCCATTTTTTCAAGAATTTCTCTTGCTTTATCCATTGCCTGTCTGTATCCTTTGACAACAACAGTAGGATGAATATCCATATCAAGAAGTTCTTCTGCTCTTTTAAGAAGCTCACCAGCTAAAATTACTGCAGTGGTTGTTCCATCTCCTACTTCATTTTCCTGAGTCTTTGCAATCTCAACAATCA
This sequence comes from archaeon, assembly GCA_018671515.1. Classification (GTDB taxonomy): domain Archaea; phylum Nanobdellota; class Nanobdellia; order Woesearchaeales; family GW2011-AR15; genus JABHHN01. The sequence continues at coordinate 76,867 of JABHHN010000062.1, forward strand.
TTTTTGCTGTTGGATGTTCTATTGACATTTCTTCAAGAATTGTAACACCATCATTTGTAACAACAATGTCACCCATAGAATCTACTAACATCTTGTCCATTCCTTTTGGACCAAGAGTTGAACGAACTACTTCAGCAACTGCCTTTGCAGCCATAATATTATTTCTTTGTGCATTCCTTCCGGTATTTCTTTTTGTACCTTCAGGTAATATGTAAATTGGTTGAACTTCTTTACTCATGATAATTACCCCCGTCTATTAGTTTATAAATTAAAGTAGTATTTTGAAATGACAGAGTATATAAATATGTTATGGTGAAAAAGAATATTTATTGAACCCTAAGTCCAAACTTTTCAATCTGTCTCAATGTCCATTGATATACCAACATATCCTTTCCAGAAATATGCAAGAACCATTCATGATATAATTTTGGGATTGCCAGTAATATCAATATCCACCAGGCATTCTTTTTTGTAAAACTAAATTTGGGAAAATGTTTTATCCTTATTGCAGTAAATAAATAAAAGTTTTCAAATATATTTGCAAATATAAAAAATATCCACCTGACTTTTGTTACTTCAAATATTATTGTTCCAATAATTCTCCAAATAAACAATCCTCTAATAATATTTTTGCTTAGAATATCAAACTTTCTACTTACAATAAATGCAAATATGAACATCAACATATCTAATATTTTGTCTATTATATGATAATGCACACCAAATGTAGAATTAAATATCTCAAAAATCCATAGATCTGTTAAATCAAAAAATATAGAAAGCAAATATCCAAATACAGGAAATCTAAGTATCAATACAGCAGATATAACTCTTGTAAAAATTACTATCCATAATCCTAACATAAAAAAAGAAATGTGTATTGAATATAATAAATTTTAGAAAAGGCAAGAAATTGATGAAAATATTTTCAATTTTGTTTTTTTGAATCACTAGTTAATTCCCATGGCATGAGGCTTTTCCTCCTACAATGTTCATATGATAATTCCATATGCTCAATTATGGAATCGGAGATTCCATTATGGCCAAACTAATAACAAAAAAAGAAAACTAAAATAAAAAAATACTTCAAATTAAAATTAAAACATTTAAATCTTTAAACTAAGAACTTTACTTATTCCATGCTGATTCATTGACACACCATATAATGTATCTGCTTCAGAAATTATTCCATCATTATGACTTATTATCAAATACTGTGCTCTGTCTCCATAGTCTTTTACAAGACGTGCAAGACTCTCTGAATTTCTTTTATCAAGCGCAGCGTCTACTTCGTCTAATACATAGAATGGTGCTGGATTGTGTTCTTGTACAGCGAATAAGAATGCTAATGCAGTCATTGTTTTTTCGCCACCTGAAAGACTTCTAATATCCATGAATTTCTTTCCTGTAAGCCTAACTTTTATTATCATTCCACCATCAAATATATTATCTGGTTCTTCAAGTTCTAAAAATGCTTCTCCTTTTGTGGATAGCTGTGTAAATATTCTTTTGAAATTTTCAGTGATTACTTCAAATGTCTGCATAAATAGTTCTTTTTTCTTTGTCTCTATTTCATTCATCATGACAAGTATCTTTTCTTTTTCTCCTGCCAAAGTATCTTTTTTCTCAACTATTGCATTAAATTCTTTAACTACTGCTTCATAAATTTCAAGTGCTCTCATATTGACTGCACCAATATCATTTACCATTTTTTCAAATTGCCAGACTTCTCTTTTAATTGATTCTACTGTCTTGTCCTTAAATAATTTCACACCTTCATATTGCTTGAAATCTTCTTCTAGTTGACTAATTTCAGTATTTATTTTTGCAAGTTCAAGTGATGCTATGTTTTTCTTATTATCTAATGCTCTGTATTTATCTTCATCCTGATAGACTTTTTTATCAAGATCATTAACCTTAGAATTTAGAATATCTCTTTTCTTAAACATATCTTTGAACTCAGCATAGAATTCTTTTTGCAATTTTTCTTTTTCTTTTAAATCTACTTCTTGCTTTTTTACTTCTTCTTTAAGTGATTTTATCTGATCTCCAAATTCCTGCTCTTCTTTATCGTGCTGTTTAATTATTTTTGTTGTATTATTCAATTCAGGACCAAATATAGTCTCAATCTGAATGTCAATTGATTTTAATTCTGAAGTATATTTTAAATTATCTTCTCTAAGTTCTGTTTTTTTCTGTTCAAATGTATTTAATTCAGCAATTATTGTTGGATTCTTTAACTGCATAATCTTACTTCTTAATTCCTGCTTCTTTATCTTAAGTTGAGCAAGATCCCTATTTGATCTACTTATTTCACTTATTATACTATCAATATCTTTATCTAATTCTTTTGACTTAGTTGACATCTCCTGTTTAATATTCTTTGATGCATCTAAATCTCCAGTTTCAAGGTGAAGTGATTTTTCAATCCTTATTATTTCACCTTCAAGATTCATCTTCGTCTCTCTTAATGTCTGAATCAATTCCTCTGCTTGTCTTTTCTTTCCTTCAAGATTTGATATGACGCCAACAGATTCCATTTCTTGTTTTTCTAATCCTTCAATTTCGGATACAAGTTCTTTTTCCATAAAACCTAGTCCTTTGGATTTCTGTCTAAAACCACCTTGCATTGCCCCACTTTTTTCTGCAATGTCACCTTCAAGAGAAACCATACGTGCTGTTCCAATTCCTATTTGTCTTGCAACACCTATATTTTCAACAATTACTGTATTTCCAAAAACATATGAATAAATATTTTTATACTTATGATCGAATTTGATAAGATTGATTGCCTTTCCATGCACACCTGTTTTATTTTCTAATTTGTCAGCTTCAACGTCAGGTCTTACTCCTCTTACTTTATTTAAAGGTAAAAATGTTGCAATACCTAATCTATTTTTTTTAAGATATGAAATACATTCAGCTGCAGTCTTATCATTATCTACAACAATACTTTTTAATTTTGCACCTGCAGCAACTTCCATTGCTAAAGCATATTTTTTATCAACTCGTCCAAGTTCTGTAACAGTTCCAATTATTCCTTTTAATCTATTTTTTAATTCTAGAATTTTTGCAATTGCCATGCCACCGCTAAACTTATCAGCCATACCTGCTTTTTGCCCTTGAACTTTTGCAAGATTCTCTTTTATCTTTAGAAGTCTATTTCTAGCATTTGATAATTGAGCAACTATTGATGAATCTTCATTTAATTTAATATTAAGATCAACTGTTGTTTTTTTGAATTCTTTTTTTAATTCCTGTAATTTTTTTATTTCTGTCTGGTGTTCTTTTTGAACTTCCATAACTTTTGCAATTTTCTCATCCGTTGAATGAATATCATAATCAACTTTATCTTTTTCTCGTAATAAATTCTGTTGTCTTTCTCTAAGTCCTTGTACTTTTTGCTGCATTTCATCAGCAGACTTATCTAATTTTTCAATTTCATCTTCAATGATTGAACCATCATCAAGTTTATGTTTGACTTTAAATTTTTCAATTTTTTTCTTAATACTCACAATCATAGATTCATTATCTGAAATCTTTTTAGTAATATGATCTTTACTCTTTGTAAGACCACTTGATTTAGATTTTAATTCTTCAAGACTTCTATTAAGCTGAGCTTTTCGCTCTGTTATTCTTGTTATTTCTGTTTCCAAAGAACTGATTTTTGTTTTATTTGTTGCATAATCAACCCTTAGTTGCTCAACCTGTTTTTGAATCTTCATCTGATCTTTGTCAGATTTTTCTTCAATCTCTTTATTTATCTTATTTACTTCATCTTTATGATTAGTAATCTGATTTTTCAAATCTTTAATATCTGATTCAACTTTATCAATATCTTTTTTTGTTTTATCAATTGTTGCACTAAATCCTTCTGCTTTTGTCTGCTTAGTTTTAAGATTTATATCAATCAAAGTTGCTTTATTCTGTTTTATTTTGTCATCTAATTCTTTAAATTTAAGAGCTTGATTTCTTTCTTTTTTTAATTCTTTTAAATATACTTCTCTCTCTGCCAAGATAATCTCAGCTTCTTTAATCATGTCTTCAACTTTAGTTAATTCTCTTAGTGCCTTTTGTTTTTTTTCTTCATATACTGAAATTCCAGCAATTTCTTCAATTATCTTTCTTCTCTCAACTGCAGACATTTCAATAAGACCTGTAATATCTCCTTGCAATATTATATTATATCCATCTGGATTTAGATTTGCTGATGAGAGCAATTCAAGTATCTGGTGTCTTGTTACAGTCTTTCCATTAATTTTATAGACACTATTTCCTTTTTCTTTTACAGTTCTTGAAATAACTATTTCATCTGCATCAAGAGAAAAATTCCCATCTGTATTATCAAAATGAATTGTTACATTTGCACTTTTAGCAGGATTCTTTTTCTTTCCACCATTATAAATCAGATTAGCAGTTTTTTCTGCTCTCATAGATTTTGAAGAAGATTTTCCGAGAACAAAACATAGTGCATCCATGACATTTGATTTACCACTACCATTTGGTCCAAGAACACAATTAAATTTCGGACCTAATACAAGTTCTGTTTTATTTGCAAATGATTTAAACCCTGAAAGAGTTAGTCTATTTATTCTTGTCAAAAATTAAAACCCCATATAAACATTGTAATAAAAAATTTCATTATTAACATTTTCTAATTTTGGTGGTTAATAAAGTTTACTTTTTTTTGCATAGAATTTTCGATAAATTTTATAATTTATTCAAATATTTTTACCTATTTATACCATTTATGCACTGGACAGATATATAAGTAATATTTAAATAGAAGTTTATATTATCTATTTGTTAACAGGTAAAACCTTTGAACCAGTGTTCCTTGAGGTTCACGTTTTAAGTGTTCAGAGGTTCTGTTTCTTTTTATTTTAAAAAGCATGATAAATTTCTCTTTTTTCTAAATCTATCAAATCTAAAAAGTCATTATCACTATGTTCAAATTTTTGAAAACAAGACCATGCTAAAATATCTGCAAATTGTAATCCAGACCAAGAATGAGATGAACTATGATAAATTTTAATTTTCCTCAATGACAAACCATCTCTTAACTTTTTATCAAAATAATTATTAAAGTCGTCTCTTAGTATTTGTTTTCCTTTTGACTTATCAATTCTAACTTCTAAATCATCACTATTAACAATTATTTTTTGAGCCAATTTTCCAGAAATATAATTATAGAGTTTATGTTTATTATTTTTTAAAAATTCACTAAATAATTTCCCTTTCTCCAAAACAATCATATGCATTTTTACATCTTCCAAATCATTTAATTTAATAATCATATGTTTAATTATTTCTGATTTTGACTTACTTGCTTTTATTTCCTGTGCTTTCTTTAATTGTTTTCTAAATTTATTTCTACGCATATTTTTAATTATCCTATCAAGCTTTGCAGGAGATTTAGTAACTATACAAGAAATAATTAGAAATTTAGATCCCTTTAAACCTAAATCTCCACTTTCATCAATATATAAATATTTCAACATTAGAAAAATTAAATTACTATTTGATATTTATTATTTGTGTAATTACATACTAAAATTTTAATAATTAATACAAAAATTATACACCAAACATTGCCCTAAGTTCTTCAGATGGTTCCCAAGGTGGGTCAAAAACTACCTCTAAGTTTACAGACTTGATATCTTTGTGTTTTACTTTTATACCTTCTTCAATTAATTCTAAAAGCATAGGACCATATGGACACATTGGTGATGTAAATGTCATTTTTATATCAACAACATCATCTTTTACTTCACATTCATAAATCAGACCTAATGTCCATACATCTATTGCAAGTTCAGGATCTTCAACTAATTTAAGGACTTCAATAATATCTTCTTTTGTAACCATTCCTTCTAAAAAATAAAATCTATTAATAAATATTGTTGAAAGACATTAAATTCTTAATTTAATTTGTAATTAATTATCAGAAACATACTTCTTAACCAAATTAAAAGTTGCAGGAAAATCACTCTTTGATATATCAGGATACAGTTCTTTCATATCTTTCAATGTATCAAGGTCCCTCAATGGATCCCTTATCCATTTTGTGTATGGTTTTTGTTTTACTAATGTCCTTTTTAGAAATGAAATCCCCATATCAATAATTTTCGGCCAGTCTTCTGAGGTATCAAATGGAAGACCCCAAGTATATTTTTTAGAATATTCCTTATTCATTCCTATCAGTCCAAATTTATTTCTATTGGTATTCTGAATAACAAACCCATAATCATTTAGAGACTCAAAAATATCAGAAATATTTTTTTGTTTCAATGTTGGCAGATCAGCATTAATAGCAAGTACTTTATTTGAATTGAGATTTTGAGAAAATGCATATTTAATAGCATTCCTCATCTGAACATGCACACTACCCTTGCTTCCTACATAAGTTAAAGTGGGATAATTTTCCAGGAATTTTTCAGTATCTTCTGCAGGTCCACCTACAACAATATTATACTTATCCTGATAAGTCAATATCAAATCATCCAAGAATGCTTTAGCAATATCAGCACTATTTTCAAATCCAATAGATTCTCCTAACCTTGTTTTAGAATATCCTGCTTCTGGATACTTTGACATGATAACTAACGTTTCTAATTTCATTTTTGTTTTTAATTTAAGATAAAAAGATTAATATTTATAAATATACTACTTTTTAGTGAATAATGTGTTATATGAATTAAGACCTAGAGGAGATAATCTAATCAGATTTGGATTAGAAAATGTAGTAAAACGTTATGAAGATAGTCCTAAAAAAAAAAATTCGTGTCAGGTTTCAATCTCCATTGAGCAGATTAATACCACAAAATGCACAACAAAGATATGAAAGGGAAAAAGACTATCTGCTAAAATTAAAAAATCAAGTAAATGTTCCAGAAATTATTTCTTTTGAAGATGAAAAAAAAGAAATAAAGATGAAAAGATATAATTTTACTACTTTACAAAGTTATCTTCAAAATCCTTCTTTGGAAAATAGTATAAAAGAGGATTACATTTTACAAGCAGTAAATGTTCTTAAAAAAATCCACGATGTTGAGGATAGAGTTCATGGAGATGCATATACAAACAATTTTGCATTGGATAATGAAATAATGTATGCATTAGACTTTGACAATCACAGATCGCATCCAAATCCAAAAACACTTGATCTAATTATGCTATGTGCAGATAGTATTTATCTTTCTAAATTCAATTTAGAAGAACAAAGACAATTATTAGAAAAAGTTAAAGAAAGATATGGGGAAATCAAACCAATTAAATTTGCCTTAAGAGATAAAGCATTTTATAAACTTACATTTAATAGCAATTCTGAATTCTTCGATTTCTTTAACAAAAAAACTTAATTGATTTAATCATAATAAAGTTAAGATTCCAAAACAATAACTATTTATATTTAAAATTCTAAAAAGCTAACTAGAGGTGAATTGATTTTGGGTGAATTAAGAAAAGACTATATTCTTGACAAATACGTCATCATTGCAACTGAGCGAGCAAAAAGACCTGATCAATTCAAACTTGAACCTAATATAAATGAAGAAAAGATTGATTATTTTGCACCTGGTAATGAACATCTTACACCACCTGAAATTCTAAGATATCCCCATGATGCACAAGACTGGAAAATTAGAGTTTTTCCAAATAAATTTGCAGCTGTAAATAATAAGGGAAATCATAAAATCAAAACTGATAATAAATATTATACTTATGCAGATGCTTATGGATACCATGAAATAATTGTTGAGTGTCCTGATATAACAAAAGAATTAGCAGATTTGTCCGTTGACGAAATTGAACAATTACTAAGAATATATTCTAATAGAATAACTGAACTTTCAAAAAAAGAAGGAATAAAATATGTTTCAGTTTTCAAAAATAATGGCAGAGATGCAGGTACATCTATTGCACATACCCATTCACAAGTTATTGCATATAATATTGTGCCAATACATATCAAAGAAGAAGAAAATGTCCACAAAGAAAAAAATAAAGATCTTTATGGTGAAATAATAGAATCTGAAAAAAATTCAAAAAGAAGAATTATGGAAAATGAAACTATGATTTCATTTTGTCCATATGCTTCCCGTTTTCCAATGGAAGCATGGATATTTCCAAAAAGAAATATTTGCAATATAACAGAATTCTCTGAAGAAGAATATAAAGATTTTGCAAAGATTCTAAAAAATATTTTAGTTAAACTAAAATCTATTAATGCATCTTATAATTTTGACTTGCATTATGGAATTAAAAATGTCAGATTCCATATGGAAATAATGCCAAGAATAACTAAATGGGCAGGTTTTGAACATGCAACAGGAACTATAATCAATGTTGTTTCACCAGAAGACGCTGCAAAGTTTTATCGTGATTGAGTTGTGTAGTTTACTTTAATGTAGTCTACTATTTTCTTATGTAAACTTTCATTTCCTTCTTCAGTGTTTTGGTTAGGAGTTGCAAATAAATAATGTCCATACCCCCCATTTTTATACATTTCATTGTGATATCTGCCTTCAAAACTTTTTTCAATAGGTTGTTTTAATTCTGGATAAAATTCTTTAAAAGAATAAAACCTATCTAATTCAATTTTTATTACTGATTCTTTTTCGACTTTCAATCTTGAAAGTTGACCATTATAAACTTTTCTTAAAAACTCATTATTGTTATTTGGTTCTAAATGACCAACATAAACCATATGATTTTTTATTTTACTAGTTTGTTCTACCATTTTTGAAAGATATAATTTTTTCAAAGCATGTTCATGCTTTATGTTTTTAAATGTCATTTCAAAAATATTTAAAAGTGTATTATATTGATCTGGATTTCCTCCTTTTGCATACACTTTAAGTTCATAATCTTCTGAAACAAAAACTCCCATTTCAAAGTTACTATTTGTTTTAAATACAAAACCATATTTTGATTTCCCAAAACTAAGAGATTGATCATTTTTGATTAGGTGAAAATCATATTCTCCAAATTGAGTTTTAAATTCATCCTGATCCAAATAAGTTTCAGCCGTTTTGAATATATCCAAAAATGAATCAGTTCTTCCAAATACATCTTCTTTATATTTTAATGGTTTTGTAAGCCTAGAAATATATTCTCCTGAATCATCATTACTTAATTCAATAACATCCTCTAAATTACCAGTTGTTGATGTACCTTCTCTTTCAGATTGTCCTTTAGAATGAAATGTCTTTTCAATTTGATAATCTATATTTAACATTTTTCTAATTTAAAAAAATTAACAATATTTAAAGATTTCAGTTGTCAAAAAAGTAGTATAAAGTATTCTCAACTAAAACTATATAAAGAAAAATAAAATTCTACATAAATAGTATACTAGATTATAATTTCATAAATAAAAATTCAAAAAATAGGTGATTAAAAATTAAAGCTATCATACCAGTTGCTGGAATAGGGTCAAGACTTAGACCTTATACACATACAATTCCAAAAGCACTTCTTTATGTTGCAGGAAAACCAATACTTGGACATATCCTTGATCAAGTCTATGAACTTGGCATCAAAGAAGTAGTATTAATCATAGGTTATTTAGGTGATAAAATAAAAGAATATGTTTTAGCAGAATACCAGCACATGAATTTTGAATTTGCAGTTCAAAAAGAAATGAATGGACCTGGACATGCAATATATCTTACTAAATCATATATCAAAGAGGATGATAAATTATTAATTATATATGGAGACACAATTTTTGTTGGTGATATGACCAATGGACTTAAAACTGATAAAGATGCATCATTAGCAGTAAAAAGAGTAGATGATCCAAGAAGATTTGGTGTTGTTGAAATGGAAGGAGACAAAATTGTAGATGTTGTTGAAAAACCAGATTATATAAAAGAAATGGATGCAATGATTGGTATATATTTCATAAATAAAGCAAAATTATTATTTGATGCATTAGAATTCATGGTTGAAAACAATAGAATGACCAAAGGTGAATTCTACCTTACAGATGCCTTTAAAGTAATGATTGAAAAAGGAAATTATTTGACTACATTTCAAATGGACGGATGGTATGATTGTGGAAAACCTGAAACCCTACTTGATACAAATAGATATATGCTCTCCCACAATGGAAAAAAAGAGTATAATATTGAAGGATGTACAATAATAAAACCTGTTTTCATTGATGAGACTGCAACTATCAAAAATTCTACTATTGGTCCAAATGTTTCAATAGGACGTGGTGTAGAAATAATTGATTCAAAAATTGAAGACTCTGTTATAAACAGACATTCTTATATTGAAAAAAGTATTCTTAGAAATTCAATAATCGGTGAAGATGCATTAGTGAAAAAGATTATTGGAAAAATCAATATTGGATGCCATTCTGAAATAACAAACATTGAGGAATAAAAAACAATAAATACATAAACCTTTTTTTATAATATATGAAAAAAATTATTAGTGAACTTGAATATTTGAGAGATGTATTGAAGCACTCATCAAATATATTATATTCTTCTCCAGAAGCAAATGTTTAAAAAAATAAGATATACCATATATTCAACCACATAAGGACTGAATTCTTAGAAATGTTAAGTCTTGGAAATAATTACCATCAAAATAAAGAATTAATAGATGTAAAATTAAAAAAATTAGAGAATGTTTTAAACGTGATTTTTCAAATATTGCATGATAATAAATATTCTTCTAATAAGCAGATTATTTCATTGTTTGATAACGCAATTCAATATGCAAAAGATTTAGATGATTTTCTTATAAGAAAAACAAAAGAATCTCTTCTAGCTACCAATTTCTATAAAAAACTTACAAAAGAATTAGAGAATACTTTTTTATAATTTAATTTTTTAAATAATCATAACATTTTTTAACTACCCCAATTTAATTTCTATAAAAAGGGGTGGAAATCATAGATATAGAACATGTCTTCAAGCACTTTAAAGTATCTTCTACTTCGCAAAGCGATGCATTTATCTGCACGAATAAAAAAGGCGGTTTCTTCTTAAATAATAAAAATAGCAGATTTAGAGGTCTTCATTTTGCTAAACCATCAAAAGATGGTTGGGAACTTTTCAAGACAATAGATGCAATTACACCAAATAAATCCATAACCAAAATTACGAATAAATTACATTCTATAAATACAAAATTAAATGGCACAACAATAGAATATGTCATGGAAAACAATTCCCTACTTCTTGATGTTTCTAATAAAGTTGAATTGGTGTTTACTTTTGACTGCAGAAAAATATATGATTTTGATGAGCAGAATAGAAATTATAAAATATATGAAGAAAAAAACACAATAATAATTGAATATCAAAAATCTAATAATTATAAAATTTATATCGGACTAAAAATTGATTGCCAATATGAAATCCTAAATAATTGGAGAGAACAATTCTATGAAGAAGAAGAAAAAAGAAATTCACATCCATCCACTTTGTGGGTTTATGATGCATTAAAAATTATTTGCGATAAATCTTCAAAAATAGTCATATGCTGTAATGATAAAAAAGAAGATGTAATTAATAATTCACAGGTTTATTTTTCCAATTTCAAGAATGTATTTGAGAAAGAAAAAAAATTATTATATGATCACATCAATTTTGAACCAATTGATACAAATAGAATTAATTTTGCATATTTAAATGCTAAAAATTCAGTTGAACGGCTAGAAAATAAAATTGGAAATGATATTGGAATCTATGCTGGTCTTCCATGGTTTGGACAATTCTGGACAAGAGATGAATCAATAACTCTTGGCGCACTTATTCAATTAAAGAAATATCATTTTGTGAAAAAAGTTTTGATGTCAAGATTAAATAAATTCAACGAAGATGGTAGACTCCAAAATAGATTTCCTCATTCTTCACTAGGATCTGCTGATGGAACTGGATGGTTTTGGTTTAGAATGAATCAATTCATAAATTCACTCTACAAAGATAATCTTATTGATTTCTTTTTTACATTAGAAGAAATAATTAAAATAAGAAATCATCTTGAAATGTCTATTGAAAAACAAAAGAAAAATTTTGTACATGAATTTTTAATGTATAATATTGGTCTTGAAACTTGGATGGACACATCTCACGATGGAGACACAAGAAGCGGATATAGAATTGAAATTCAATCACTCTGGCTTAGAACACTAGCATTCAATAATTATCTTAATGATCTCTTACATATTGAAGATGAAGAAAAATTAAAATACGAAAATGCAACAGTTAAAAAAGTAAGAGAAACATTTTTTGATGGAAAAATATTATTAGATGGACGTGAAGACCCAACAATAAGACCAAATATATTTTTGGCACATAATATTTATCCACTTTATCTAAGTAATATTGAATGGAAAAATGTTTTTATGAATTCACTTGATAAACTATGGCTCAATTGGGGTGGTGTATCAACAATTGACAAAGAAAATAATCTCTTTCAAAAAAATTACACAGGTGAAAACAACATAAGCTATCACAGAGGTGATTCATGGTATTTCTTAAATAATTTAACAGCCATTTCTCTTTTTAGATGTGATAATAAATTATTTCAAAAACAAATTAACAAAATAATTGAAGCTTCTACACAAGACATATTATATAGTGGAGTTATAGGACATAGTTCTGAAATAAGTTCTGCAGAAAATAGAAAATCTGAAGGTTCTTTAGTTCAAGCATGGAGTGCATCTACATATATTGAAATGATTAAAGAAATCTACGCAAACTGAACGCCAACATTCCAAAGCATCAAAACAAGAAGTGTAAATAATAAGAGTCCCATTGTAAAATACATAGGTTTTCCTTTTCCATGCTCAGGTATTGATTCTCTAATAACTATATATAATAATGAACCACCAACAATACTAAATAAGATTATATTCCCTATATCTCCAACATTTATATAGAATGCTGCAATTGCACCCATGAAAGCTGAACTGGTACTTAGTGCTCTCTTAAATTTATTTTTAGAAATCTGCTTTGGCAAAGAATCTATGACTATATGAAATGTCACAGGAATAAAAAGCAAAACTCCTTCAACCATAGATCTTTCAGATGCCCTTACCAATAAATATCCAACTATGAAAAAATTAGTAAATGAAACTACTGAATGAAATATATTATGCTCTTTTCTTGCTTTTCCACCTGTGAAATGCTGACTGATATACTTTTCAACAATATGAAAAACACCAAATCCAAAAAGTATTGGTAAAAATAATAATTTACTAAATTCATTTGCACTTATATATATCCCAGGAAGCAGTACTATAAGAAGATAAGAAACTGAAAGACCAGATGAAAATGAAACAAATTTTGGTTTATGAACACTTCTTTTAGAAAACATACCTTCTGTGATAAAATCTATTACGCTTAGCCCTAATGCAAGTATATAACCAAAGACCATGTCACATATTATGGATTTTAGTATTTATAAATTTTATTAAAGATCGGTTTTTTTACTTGAATCTAATTGTGATATTTTTTCATTATTAATTGCAAGTGCTAAAAGCACTTGCTTTGTAAAGAAAAATTTTGTTTACAAAATTCTTCAAGTAATGATTATTAATTTCATATTAAAATAAAAATTGAATAATTCAAATAAAACGATTCCTCATAAATCAAAACCTTAGAAACATCAGACTCTGAAAAAATAACCTTAATATAAATCTTACCAAATAGATTTATTAATTTAAATAATATTGAAAAATAGGGTGGGGTTTTACTTTTTCATGCAAAAAACGTATGATAAAGTAATATATTAAAAGACAATATTTAGTTTAGCATATAACTGTCAAATCATATATGATGAATAATATAAATCTAAGTTCATATATATTTATAAACGAAAAAATTAAGGAAATGTATAGTAACAACAGGTTGTATATTAAACACCACAAAACCACAACAGGTTGTGTTTTACTATTTATCAGTAATTTATTTTGATGAAAAATAGAATAGGGTGAAGTTATGAAAAATTATGAAAATTATTTAAAAAATTTAAGCGAAAAAGACACATTAAATCTTAATGAAAATCAATTGAGGATTATTTATGCTAAATACCTTATGAGAGATAAAGAAGGAAATGTAGTTGAAACACCTAATGAAATGTTTTTAAGAATTTCTAATGAAATTTCAAAGCCTGAAGAATTATATGGTACTAAAGAAGATGTAGAATTTTGGAAAAAGGAATTCTATGACATGATGGTCAAATTAGATTTTCTTCCTGGTGGAAGAACTATTGCAAATGCAGGCACCCCTGTAAAAAACCTTGCAAATTGCTTTGTCATACCAGTAGAAGATAGTATGGAAGGCATATTTGATGCTGTCAAAAAGGCAGCTCTTATCCAAAAAAGAGGAGGAGGTGTTGGATACTGTTTCTCAACATTAAGACCTAGAAATAGTTGGGTATCAGGATGTAGCGGTGTTGCATCAGGACCTATATCATTCATGAGAGTATTTGATATGATGTGCTCAACAATCATGCAAGGAAATAGACGTGGAGCTCAGATGGCTACATTCCATGTATCACATCCAGACGTATATGATTTCATAAGTGCAAAAGATGATCTTACACAATTAACCAATTTCAACATATCACTTTTAATAGATGATAAATTTATGGAAGCTGTCAAAAGTGATGGTGATTATGACCTTATTGATCCTCATAGTAAAAAATCTGTAAAAACAATAAAAGCAAAAGAATTATATGAACAAATTGCAGAACATGCTTGGAAAACAGGTGAACCAGGAGTACTTTTTGTTGATGCAGCAAATAGAGGAAATACTGTTCCTCATCTTGGTGAATTCAAAGCTACAAATCCATGTGCTGAAATATGGCTTTTAGATTATGAAGTATGCAACCTTGGTTCTATCAATCTTGATAGAATGACAAAAAAGGTTGAAGGTAAAATAAAAGTCGATTGGGATAAAATAGAACAGACTGCTAAAAAAGCTATAAGATTCTTAGATAATGTAATTGATGCAGGTGAATACCCAACATCTGAAATTTCTATGATGGCAAAAAAAACCAGAAGAATCGGTCTTGGTGTAATGGGTTTCGCTGACATGCTTTATCAAATGGAACTACCTTATACAAGTAAGGAAGCACAAAATTTAGCAGAAAAAATAATGGAATTTATTGAAAACATCGGATGGAATGTAAGTGCAGAACTTGCTAAAATAAAAGGAATATATCCTGGATGGAATGGTAGTGTCCATGAAAAAGAAGGAAAAAAATATAGAAATTGTGCAATAACAGCAATTGCTCCAACTGGAACTTTAAGTATGGTAGCAGATACTAGTGGTGGATGTGAACCAAATTTTGCTTTAGCATTTATGAAAAATAGTCATTCACTAAATCAGACTTTCACATATGTGAATAAGCACTTCGAAGAAATTGCTAAAAAAAGAGGATTTTATTCTGAAGAACTTATGGAAAAAATTGCAAATCAAGGAACACTTGATGGACTTGATGAAGTTCCCGATGATGTCAAAAAAATATTTGAAGTTGCATTCAATGTTCCACCTGAATCCCATATTATGATTCAATCATCATTTCAAAAAAATGTAAGCAATGCTGTTTCAAAAACAATAAACTTTCCAAATGATGCAACTATAGAAGAAGTCAAAGAAGGTTATATGCTTGCATGGGAGAAAGGATGCAAAGGTTGTACTGTCTACAGAGACGGTTCAAGACAAAATCAAGTTCTAAATATAAAAAGTGCAAGTAAAGAAAAAAGCAAAATAGAAGAAAAAGAAATAACTATTGAAGAAACAGATGCATCAAGTCAAGAAGTTTTCACAAATAAGATAGAAACTCTAGCAACTATTTCTGCAACAGATGGAACTGTCACTACTGAGATTGCTAATGAAGCACTAAAAAGTGAACCTGTGCCAATAGAAAAAAAAGAAGACATGGCATGTCGGATCCAGATAGTTGATGGAAGAATTGTAAAGACTTGCGAATAGGCATTTTTTTATATTCATTCATTTTGTTTTTAAATTGGGGATGATTAATTGACAAATAGTTTTAGCTGGATTATCAAAAGAAATGGTCAAAAAGTAAAGTTTGTTACAGATAGGATTACAACTGTCATTAAAAAGGCAGGAAAAGCAACAAATACTGAACTTGATTCTGCTAAATTAACTGATGCTGTCTTAGATAATCTTTCTGCAATTTATGACAATATTAATCTTCCAACTGTTGAAGGTGTTCAAGACATAGTTGAAAAAGTATTAATTCAATATGGTTATGCAAAGACTGCTAAAGCTTATATCTTATATAGACAAAAAAGAAGTGAAGAAAGAAAAATAAAAGAAGACATATTAGGAAAAATTGATGATTCTAAACTATCCCCAAATGGTCTGATAATTGCAAAATCAAGATATCTATTAAAAGACAGCAACGGTGATGTTGTTGAAACACCAAAAGAAATGTTTCGAAGAGTTGCAAAAGAAATTGCAAAAATTGAAAAAAAATATGATAATGACCATAAAGAAATGGAAGAAAAATTCTATGACATTATGTCAACACTTGAATTTGTTCCAGGCGGAAGAATATTAGCTGGTGCAGGAACAAAACATTCTCAATTATATAGTTGCTTTGTCCTTCCTGTTGAAGATAGTATAAAAGGAATTTTTAGAGCATTATATGAAAAAGCATTACTTCATAGAGTAGGTGGAGGAACTGGATTTTCATTTTCAAGAATAAGGCAGAAAGGAAAAAGAGTAGTTCAAAGCGATGCTTATGCATCAGGACCTGTCAAATTCATGTATATGTTCAATCATGCATCAGAAGTAACTATTCATTCAGGAAACAGAAAAGGTGCAAACATGGGTTCATTATCAGTCCATCATCCAGACATAATTGAATTCATAACTTGTAAAGAAAGAAAACCACTAGAAAATTTTAATATTTCTGTAGAAATTACTGATGAATTTATGGAAGCTGTAAAAAAAAATTTAAGTTATAATTTAGTAGATCCTCAATTAAATACAATTGTCGATACCATTCCCGCAAGAAATGTTTTTGATTTAATTGTCACAATGGCTTGGAAAAATGGTGATCCAGGAATTTTATTCATAGATAGAATAAATAAAGATAATCCCACACCTAAACTTGGTAGAATTGAAACTACTGATCCCTGTGGCGATCAACCTATGCTTCCATATGATGCATGTAATCTTGGTGCAATCAATCTTTCTTTATTTGTTACAAAAAATAAAAAAATAGATTGGGACAGATTAAAACACGTAGCACAATTAGGTGTGCATTTTCTTGATAATGTTGTAGATTCAACAAATATTCCTGTTAAAAAAGTAAAAGATATGATTCAATTAAATAGAAGAATAGGTCTTGGTATAATGGGTTTTTCTGATATGTTATATAAACTTGAAATTCCTTATAATTCAGGACAAGCATGTGCCATAGCAGAAGACATTACAAAATTCATCTACGACAATGCATTTGAACAATCTAAAAAAATGGCAAAAGAAAGAGGAGTATTTCCTAACTGGGAAAATAGTATCTTCCATGATAAATTCAAATTAAGAAATGCAGGTATATTAAACATTTCACCAACTGGTTCACGTAGTATATTTGCAGATACTTCAAGTGGAATTGAACCAAATTTTGCATTAGGATACACAAGAAAAATAGCTGCAGGATTTGATCTTGAAAGTGTAAATAATATTTTAATAGATACACTAAGAGATGAAGGATTATATACTGAAGAAATAATAGAAAAAATTGCAAAAACAGGCACACTAAATGATATTGAAGAAATCCCTGAAAGAATAAAAAGAATATTCATAACCGCACATGATGTGTCTCCAATGTGGCACGTAAGAATCCAAGCTGCATTTCAAAAACATATAGACAATGCCATATCAAAGACAGTAAATTTTTCAAAAAATGCTACAATCGGACAGATAAAAAAAGTATTCATGAAAGCATACAAAATGGGATGTAAAGGAATTACAGTTTATAGAGATGGATCAATAAATGACCAAGTCATACAATTGTCTCAATGGTAAGAAAATTAAAAATATTAAAAAATTAAATATAGTGTAATTGTTTCATCAATACTAAGAAAAAAGATTTCATCTTTTTTCTCCTCCACTTGCAAGTTTTTGTTTCAAAAACTTGCTATATTCATTACGAGAGTTTTTTAAACTCTTTGCATTCATAATAACCAGACAAAAAATAAATTTTTTTGTCTAGTATATAAAAAAGAGCGAAGCTCTGAGATTATGATTCAAATTAAAAAAAAAATTAAGTAGTTAAAACAATGTATTAAGAAGATGAAAATATATACAAAAAAAGGAGATAGAGTCACTAACGTTCGTAATCTCTTTTTTTGTAATCTATAAAAATGAAAATATATACAAAAAAAGGAGATTATGGTGAGACATCACTTTGTAATGGTGCAAAGACTTCAAAGGATTCCTACAGAATTAAAGCATATGGGACTGTTGATGAACTTACTGCATTTATTGGATTATCAATTGTAAAAATAAAAAATGAAAAAATACTAGAACATCTTCAAATAATTATAGATGAATTACAAGCAATATCTGCAAACCTAGCTTATCCTGCTGATTTAAGCCAGTCAATTATTGGTGGAAATTCATTTGCAGATAATATTCCCAAAATTGCAGTATCTGATATAGAAAGAGTTGAAAAGTGGATTGATGAATATGAAAAAGAATTACCAGAATTAACTCATTTCATTTCATACTTTAATACAGAAGCAGGATCATTACTAAATGTAGCAAGAACAATCTGCAGAAGAGCTGAGAGAAGAATTGTCGCTTTAAAGCATCATGAAGAAGTATCAAAAAATGTCTTAAAATATGTCAATAGGATATCTGATTATTTTTTTGTTGCCTCAAGACTAATAAATTATAAGTTAAAAGGAAAAGAAGTACAATGGAAACCAAACAAATAGAAAAAATCAATAAACTAAAATCTATACTTGTTGGGGATAACCATAAACAAATTAAAGACGTAATAAAAAAAGATATTCTCTCAAATTTAATAAATAATGATCAACAAAATAATAATTTAATTTGGATTCATAGGTATAAGACTTCATCTCAAATTAAAGATTTTTTAATTAACCAATATTCTGAAGTAAAAAATGCTAAACATCCTAGAAAAATATTCACACCTGGAATTTTTGTAGGATTACAAGGAAAAATGAATTGTGCAATCCTAACAAAATATGTTATAGAAAATATTCTGAATTGGGATTTTGGAACTGCAGTCCATAAATCATCTTATAAAATATTTTATGAAA
>JABHHN010000063.1 GCA_018671515.1 archaeon
AATTACAAAAAGTAGAAATTTTAACTAGAGTAATTGCATTTAATATAGATCGATTGATAAGATTGAACAAAAAAGTTATTCTGATAATAATCAGAATAACGAGGGTTTCATATTAGCCGTAAAATATTTTAGAAAAAATAAAAAAAATTAATTAAAATAAGCATTCAATATATACTGCTGAATCATCCTATTTGTATTAAAAAAAGATGCATTAAATGCAATAGTATGGCGCATCATTCTTATCCAATTATCTTTATCATCATAATACCTAGGAACAATTTTTTCTCTTAATTTCCTATAAAGTTCATCAGCATCTTGTTCATTACTACTCTCTTCATTTTTCTTTTTTGGACCAATTGACCAACCAGTTACATCTTCAACATGCCCTTCTAGCCACCAACCATCCAAAACACTAAAATTCAAAATACCATTAACTGATGCCTTCATACCACTTGTCCCAGATGCTTCTCTTGGTCTAAGTGGAGTATTTAACCAAACATCTACTCCTGCAACCATTAATTTTGCTTTATAAATATCATAATTTTCAATATAAACAATTTTTAATCTATCATTTGAATGTCTTGATAATTCTACTATTTGTTTAATGAGATTTTTTCCCTCACCATCATTTGGATGTGCTTTTCCTCCAAAGATTATCTGTATTGGACCTAGTTCATTTGCAATTGACCATAATCTATTCATATCGTGAAATAATAAATTTGGTCTTTTATATGATGTTGCACGCCTTGCAAATCCTATTGTTAAAATATCCTTATCCATTCCAACATTATACTTTTCATTTACATAATCCAATATTCTTCTTTTTTCAAGCATATGTGTTTCCCAAATATCTGCTTTTGAAATTCTTAATGCATATCTTAATGAGTATGGATCACAACGCCATCCAGGTATTTGTTTGTCAAAAAGATCCTTAAATGAAGGACCTGCCCATGTTGTTGAATGAACACCATTTGTAATTGAATCTATAGAATAACCTGGAAACATATCACGAGATACTTCACCATGACGTTTTGCAACACCATTGATATAATGACTTAATTTCAAACCAATTAAAGTCATATTTAATTTATCTTCATGACAGAATTCATCGATACAGGGAACATAATCACCAAGCAATCTTCTAACAAGTTCCATATCAAATTGATCATGCCCTGCAGGTACTGGTGTATGAGTTGTAAAAACACATTTTTTTCTAACTAACGCCTTATCAAATTTTTTACTATGATCTGGTTCATCATGATTTTCTGTCCTTTTTAATAATTCAATTGTAAGAAGACTTGAATGACCTTCATTCATATGATATACTTGGATATTAGAATAACCAAGAGCTTCAATCATTCTTATTCCACCTATACCTAAAACTATCTCTTGTTTTAATCTATAATCTTGACCTGGACCATATAATTTATCTGTAATTCTTCTATCTTCATCTGAATTTCCTTCAACATCTGTATCCAAATAAATAATTGGGACATGAAAACCTTTTACACCTTTTATATTATATTTCCAAGCCTGAACTTTTACTTCTCTTCCTTCAATATATACAGAAATTATCTTATCTTGTAATTCTAAGAAATCATCCAAACTCCAAGACACATCATCTTCAATTTGATAACCTTCTTCATTGATTCTTTGATGAAAATATCCTTTTCTGCTGACTAAAGTAATTGCTACTGTTGGGACGTGTTGATCTGCACAAGATTTTAATGTATCTCCTGCTAAAATCCCTAAACCACCACTATATGTTGGTATCTTTGCATTTAGACCAATTTCCATTGAAAAATATGCTATCTTCCTTTGATCTAAATTAATAGTATTAGTTGAAAATAATCTTTCCAAACTCCCTTCACCTTCTTTTTTATTTAATTAGTATATTTAAATTACCATTTATTAAGACTACATCATTTATATATTTTGTTTTTAGTAATAAATAAATTTATCGCTAAGTACATATAATTTATTAATTAAGTGCATATTACAAACATTATGGCTAATTTTTGGAAACTGGTTAATACTGTAATAAAAGATAGTGATATTCTCTTAATGGTAATGGACTCTAGATTTCCAAATGAGACTCGAAATAGAGAATTAGAAAAAAAAATACTAAAAGAGAATAAAAGAATAATATTTGTCTTAAATAAATGTGATTTAGTAACTAAAGATTATATTGAAAGTTTTAAAAAAAAAATTGATAATTCTGTTTTTGTTTCATGTACAAAACATTTTGGTTCTACTAAATTACTAAAAAAAATACTTGAATTTTCTAGAGGTGGAAAGCCAATTGTTGGAGTGATTGGCTATCCAAATGTAGGAAAAAGTTCAGTCATAAATTTATTAAAAGGGAAAAAAAGTGCCTCAGTTAGCAGTGTATCTGGACATACTAAAGGCATTCAATTCATAATTGCAAAAGGAAAAATAAAACTAATAGATACTCCAGGTGTTCTCTCATATACTGATGATGATATGCTTAAAAAAATCCTTATTGGCTCAGTTAATCCTCATCAATTAAAAGATCCTGAAATTTATGCACAGGAAATGATTAATAATTATCCTGAATTAATAAGTAAATGTTATAATGTAATAATTAAAAAAGATGATTTTGAAGCATTAGACAAAATTGCAATTGAAAAAAACATCATTAAAAAAGGTGGAGAACCTGATCTTAAAAGAATTTCTGTTCAAATATTATATGATTGGCAAAGAGGAAAAATACACACTAATAAACTAGAAGATGAAAACAAAAAATATCCAGATAAGGACAAATAATAAAGAAGAGTTTATTGAGATAACTCAAAAAGTCCAAAATATAATTGATGAAGCTAAAATAGAAGAAGGAATTTGTTTAGTTTATTGCCCGCATACAACTGCTGGAATAACCATAAATGAAGGTGCTGATCCATCAGTTGTGACTGATGTTTTAAATGCATTTAATAAAATAGTTCCTAATGATTTAGATTATAAACATTTGGAAGGAAATTCACCTTCACATATAAGATCTATATTGACTGGAAATAATGTATCAATCATAGTTGAAGAAGGAAAATTAGTACTTGGAACATGGCAATCTATATTTTTTTGTGAGTATGATGGACCAAGAGATAGAAGTGTATTAGTTAAATTAATTTCGAAAAGTTAATAAAAGGGTTAATTTTTCCAAAAGGTGATTAGTATGGCAAGAAAAAAAAAAGAAAAGAAAGTAAGCTTGAAAAAATTAAGATATTCAAAGTTTAAAAAGGAAAAATCATCTCAGATTGACTTTTCTTATCCTGAGTACGACAATGAATTTACAAAAGAACTTAGAAATGATGAAGAAAAAGTTGGAAAATCATTATTCAGGCTAAAAAACCAACCTCCTAAAGAGGTCGTAGCAAGAAAAGCTAAGTCCAAAAGATAATTCTTTTTTAATTTATTTTATTCTTATATATCAAATTTTTTTACTATTAGATTCACAATATATAAAATAATATTCCTAAAAAGTGTAAAACACTACCTAATAATACAAATAAATGCCAAATAAAATGAGAATATGGTTTTTTCCATAAATAAAAAATAGTTCCTAAAGTATAAGCTATTCCTCCTAAAAATATCCAAATAAACATTCCCTTAGGTATCATTATTAAAGCTTGTTTAATAACTAAAACAATTGACCAACCCATAAAAACATATAAAATTGTTGAGACAAAATCATTTTTTCCAAAAAATACACTTTTAAAAACTATTCCAATTAAAGCTAATCCCCATACAATTCCAAATAATACCCAACCTAAAGTACTTTTCATTGGTCCAAGTAAAATAGGTGTATAAGTACCAGCTATCAATAGATAAATCATTGAATGATCTAGTCTCTCAAAAACTTTTTTTGCTTTAGTAAATGATAGAGAATGATAAAGTGTGGAACTGAGATATAATAAAAATAAACTTACACCATATATACTAAAACTTACAATTTTTAAAATATCTTTTTGTTTACTAGAAAAAACTAAAAGAATAATTAATGCAACAATGCTAAAAATTGCGCCTATTCCATGAGTAATGCTATGTGAAATTTCTTCACCTAAACTAAATTTTCTATGTTTTTTCATTAATGTGAAAATATTATAAAATATTATAAAAAATTAACTAAACAAACAAATTGAAATATTATGAAAAATAATTAAAAATAATTGTAACAATTTTAATTAATAATATCATTTTTTCATTTTTCATATTTTTTTATTTCAAATCATTTCTCCTATTTCTACAAAATCTGTTTCTGCAATTATATTTCCATTTATATGAGAATCAATATCTGTTTCAGAATCCGTTGTTGGCATATCTGTTTCAATAATTGGTTCAGAATTTGAAACGTTTTGGCATGCTGTAACTACAACTAAAAGCACTAATAAAAGGTATATAATTTGTCTCATCATTTACCACCACCATTAGCACCATCAGTTCCACCTTGACCACTATTTCCACCTGAGTCTCCCCCTGTATTTCCTGAACTTCCACTACTATCACTTCCACCAGTATTTCCTGAATTTCCACTATCATCACTTTCAGCAGTATCTTTTGAAACACCTTTTAAATCATTAGAACCTTGGTCATTTCCTGAATTATCATTCCCATTAATATCATTATTTCCAGAATCAGGATTTCCTTGATTTTCACCTTTTTCTTGTATCTCATTTCCTTTTCCATCTTCAGGTTTGTTATTCTGGTATTGAGACATTGCTTGATTTTGAAATACTTGTTTTTTTGACTCTTCTTCAAGCATCTTCATCTTTACCTTTGATCTGCTTTCTTTGGATAATTCATTAAATCCATCCATTAATCTTGATTTGATTTCTGATTTAGAAACAATCCCATTTTTCACTTTATCAACAAAAACCTCATCCTGAACACCCATATGTTTAAACATGTTTTTCACTTGTTCAGCATTATATTGATCTATCACATTTTTAACTTGTGATTTAAGCTGTGTTTGTTCTTTTACCTGTTCTTTGATAATATTTTGATTACCTAATGGCAATTTTTCTTTTGCGATCATTTTAAAATCTTTTGAAATTTTAACTGCATCAAATTTAAACCCTATGAAAAGAGCTGCAAGATCATTTTTATCTTCAGTCAAATCTAAATTTTCAACTTTTTCAAGTAATTTTTTTAATTGATCCAATAAAGATTCTAATTCTGTAACATCAT
The DNA here is from genome assembly GCA_018671515.1 of archaeon. Taxonomy (GTDB): domain Archaea; phylum Nanobdellota; class Nanobdellia; order Woesearchaeales; family GW2011-AR15; genus JABHHN01. Next base: position 5,203 of record JABHHN010000063.1, read on the forward strand.
ATTCTGCATTATTTTTTAAAATTTCTTTTATCGTTAACTCACCTTGCATAATATTTCTATTTAATACATATTCAAGCTGAGAAAATCTTAATTCTGCACCGAAAACATTATGTATTGCATTAACTTCATTTTGTGTATCTGATTGTGCAAAAACACTAAAAACTAGCAAAAGAATAATCAATATTATTGATATTTGTTTCTTCATTTTTTATACCTCATTAAATTTATGAATATAAGTAAGGTGGAACAACCAATAAATATATCCCGGAAAATACCGGAACAAGATATAATTATTTTAAAAAAATAAGATTAGTCATTCCTTTTCTTTCTTTTCCTATTATATTTTTTTTGACAAGAGAATCAATATTTCTTGAAAGCGAAGATTTTGGCATATTAAGTTTTTTTTCAAGCATTGATTGAGTTATTTTTTTATTTTTCAAAACTAAATTTAAAATTTCATTTTGCCTTTTTGTTAAAGCATCCTTATTGTAAGTTTTTTTCTTCTTCGTTATCTTTTTTAATACAAAATAAGTTATAATTCCTAAAACTGGAATTATAATTAAATAATAGAAATAATTATTAAAATTGTTTTTACTATATGAATATTGAACAATCAAAACAAATCTTTGATTTTCACCTGTACCTACAACTTTCATTTGATTTTTAGAATCTGATATCCTAGCAATTCTTGGAGTTTTTAAGTAATTTATTTGAGAATTTTTAGGTAATTCAAGATCAAAAATAAAATTCGAAAAAATATCTGAAATTGTTATATTTGTGAATCTATTAAGCATATTTATATATTAGATTTTGTAGAAAAAAATACGTGTAGAAAAAAGAATTAATCCTATTTTTAAAAATAATTAACCTAATAAAAAATGCATTCTATAGAGAATAAAAAAGGGAAAGCGAGGGGAGGGACTCGAACCCCCGATCATCGGGATCTACTGATATTTTCATCGCTTCTCTCAAAGCTCAACATCCCGAAATTGCAGCCGATTGCCTTAGCCGCTTGGCATAGGGTTTAATGAACTTTCACTCATTAAATCACCCCCGCGTGCTAAGACTCTTTTAAAGCCTTAGTTAACACTCCTCGCTTCGAATTGTTAAAAAAGTTGATAGATTTATAAAATTTTGTAAAACCCAACTCTCCATTATTTATTTAAATTATCATCAATTTTGTAATTTTCTATGGATGATTTCAACATTAATGTCAAAGATATTAAAAAAAGAATTGATAATGAAGAAAATATTGTTTTACTTGATGTGAGAACAGACAGAGAAAGAGAATTTGCTATAATAAAAAATTCAAAATTTATTGAGTTAAATGAACTTCAAGAAAAATTTATTGAACTTGACAAAACAAAAAACATTATTGTATATTGTCATAGTGGAATAAGGAGTACTTTTGCTACAAGGTTTCTTATTTCTAAAGGATTCATTGCTTTTAATATGCTTGGCGGAATTGATGAATGGAGCAGATCTATTGATAAAACTATTCCTAGATATTAAGCTTAAATATTAGAAAATTTTATAAACATAAAAACAAATCATTAGAAGATGGAAAGAAAAGATATTATTTTTCTCATAACTTTTTCACTGGCTCTTGCTTCATCAATATTTTATCTTGGAAATTCAATAACAGGAAATGTTGTACAATCACAATTCTGTGAAAATGGAATATGCAATGATTTCTGTAGATTTGATTCTGATTGTAATACAAATAGTATTTGTTGTAATGTTAAAGATAATGGTGTTTGTACTTCCCAAGATAGTTGTCAGGAAAAATTTATATTTGAAACTGATACAGAACTTGACTTGAATATGAATCCACCAATCACTGAAAGTCCATCTATATTTACATCATTCCATATTGGAGTATTCATCACAACTACAATATTAATAACACTTATTGGGTTTTTATACTTCATAAATAGATATATAATAAAGCATTAATCTCTCTCTATAAATTACTTTTTTTAAAAAATAAATGATAATTCCCCTATAAATTTATAAATAGGATAAGAATTCAATTCATGTTAAGCAGAGAAAATTCTGCTTATTATCAATGAAAATATACTAAACAAAAAACAACAAGAAAAAATAACAAAAATTCTAATCAGGATTTAACATTTTTATTTAGGTTTTTTATCTTAGCATATTTTCATACAGGAGGAAAATAAAATGGAAGGAAAAGTAAAATGGTTTAACCCACAAAAAGGATTTGGGTTTATTGAAGGAGAAGATGGTAGCGATTATTTTGTTCATCATTCACAGTTGCCTGAAGGCGTTATGTTAAACGAAGGTGACGAAGTTACATTCGAAGGAACAGAAAACGAAAGAGGAAAACAAGCACAAGGTGTTACTCTTAAGTAAATCTGATTTTTTTTTATTTTTTTTATTAATTCTAATCATTATTCATTAAAAAAACATTAGAAAACCTATTTTTAGTAGGTTTAAATGTCATTATAAAGACTAAAAACATCAATATTTAAATAGAATCAAAGTTTTCTTCTAAAAACATGGCCTCGTAGCTCAGTTTGGATAGAGCGACAGCCTTCTAAGCTGAAGGTCGAGAGTTCAAATCTCTTCGGGGCCGCCATTTTTTATTCTAATATGAATATTTATATCAATCCTTAAGAATACTTTGTGGGGCCGGAGTTTACGAATGTCAATGAGTATGTCTTCGGGGCCGCCATTTTTTATTCTAATATGAATATTTATATCAATCCTTAAGAATACTTTGTGGGGCCGGAGTTTACGAATGTCAATGAGTATGTCTTCGGGGCCGCCATTTTTTTAT
>JABHHN010000064.1 GCA_018671515.1 archaeon
ATACTAAAAAAATGATAAATAAATATAATAACAATAAAAATTTAAAAGAAATTCTTGAATTATTTTTATTAGGTATTTTTATCTGGTCAATAGTTGGGATTATAATTTCTGATTTACTAAATGGTATTTCATTTGGGTTTATTTTTTGTTCATTATTTTATTTTCCATATGTGTTTTGGATAATTAATATTAAAGCAGAAATTCTTTTGAAATTTGTAATAATTAATCTTTTAGGATTTATTATTGCTCCAACATTGTGGTGGACATTAGGATTAAAATTAAATTATTTACTTTATTTTGGAATACCAATAATTATTTTTTTAATTGGAGCTTATTTATTTTTCAAGAAATAATTTTCAATAACTGACCCAAGTCTTTTCAATTCCTAATTTTTTATAAGATTCAATCATGAATTCTTTAAAACTTGGAGATGATTTCCATAATGGATAAATCTTTTTTGCATTTTCTTGTAATTTTTTAGGAAATATTCCAATTGAGAATTTTATATTTGGAAATAATAATTTTGTTTTTTCATGATCAAGCATAATAAAATTTACAATGATTTCAGATAAATCTTCATCAAAATTATCATATTTTTCTTTAAAGAATCTTGTTATGTAATTTCTGAAAATAATATGGAATAACTCATGTGCTATGATGTAATTTGAATTTTCTTTCCATCTATAATTTACAACAATGAAATTTTTTGAAGAATTATGGATTCCTCCTTTTGAGACTAAAGAAATATAACATTTAAATTTATATATATCCCATTTGAAATCCATGATATTTTCAATTTCTGCTAAAAATTTACTATTAACTTTTTTCCAATTATTTTCAAATCTTGAATGTGATTCAATCAATTCTTTTTGATTATTTTTAAATGCAGTTTTGATATGTTCTGTTACTTTATCATTTAACCCTGGTGGAAGAAGATCAGTACTTAATTTGAAACCAAAAATATTTTGCCAGTTTTTTACAAGTTTATTATTTTTCAATCCAACTTTAAATGCAAATAATTCTTTTTTTGGGTTTATTATGAATTCAAGTTGTGGTAGTAGTGTCAATTCAAGTTTCTCAGCACGTGAGACATGTCCTCCTGTATATACTTTTACATCATCAGTCTCCATACCGCATTTTTTACAGTAAGTACCTTGGGAATCTTTCGTTGTTTCCTCACATTTACATTCAGGACAAGTCATAGAACTTAGAGAGATAATAAGATAAGTTAAATATGTATCGAAAAAAATGAAAATTAATTTCCAACACTAACTATTGTAATTATATTTTTTCCACCTTTTAATTTTTCTTTAGGAATTATTATTGAATTTTCTTTTTTTATATCTCTATCAAAAATTAATTCTTTATTGATATATACATAAATAGTTCCTTTTATTATTTCACTATCAAATTCTAAAACATAATCTTCAAGAATTTCATCGTCATCAAGATCAATTGTTAATTCTTTATAATTTGTTAAATCGTAATTAGAAAATGTATGAAATGTTTCGTCTTCTTCTGCAGGATCCATAAATATATCTTTTGAATATTGATTGAATGTTTCACTTTCAAAATAATTTGTAGTAAGTGCAATTTCTGAAATAATTAAATCATCTTTTACATTTGCTATAATTTTTATAGTATTTATTCCTCTTTTGACATTTTCAATATCAATTTTTATTGATTCACTAGATTTGCATATTATAGATTCTTCAAAAATCTTTTTTTTATTAAATTCAAGAATCATTTTATTTGAATTTTCATTACAATTTGGAGTAAAATTAAATATGACATTTTCAATTCCATCTATTTTTGAATCTGAAAAAACAAATTCTATTTTTTCTGATGACATTATTGATTCTTTAAGTTTTAGAAGAGTGACTTTTTCTATATTATTTTTTGAGATTATATCGTCATAATCTTTTGACATTTCAAATGGATCAATTGAAACTGTTGTTTTTTTCTCGCATATATCGCAGACAGGACAATTACATTCTTCAAATTCAGTGTCAGTAATAATTTCTGATTTAATTTCATTATTTTTATTCTTATTACAAGCTGATAATATGATTATTAAAATCATGATTGATAAAATTAATTTATTTTTTATTTTCCTCACCTAGATATATTAATTGTTCTGAAGAATAAAAATCTTTTGAAGAAATTGGACAAATATGCTAATAACATTTTTTTTTAAAATGGGCCCAGGCGGATTCCGGAGGAGCATAATTTGCAGAGCAAATTATGTGACTAGGCAAATGAACGTTAGTGAATTTGTGTTCAAATATGCTAAGAACATTTTTTTTAAAAATGGGCCCAGGCGGATTTGAACCGCCGACCACCTGATATCTGAGAATTTTTTTTATCAGTCAGGCACTCCACCAGACTAAGCTATGGGCCCAATAAAAGAGCGCCCCGGACCAGATTCGAACTGGTGACCTTGTGGTTAACAGCCACACGCTCTACCTGCTAAGCTACCGAGGCATTTTGATTTTATTGTTTTGCATCGGATAATCAAATAAACTATTCGATATACCGAGGCACATTCACTCTTAGAATTTGTATTTGATTTATAAAATTTTTGAAAGAAGGTACAATTTCTTAATTATTTCAAAAAAATCATATAAATAGAAAAATATATATATTAATTTCTTACAAAATATGACTATTGTAGTTATAATTGGGTTGTATTGTGTTAATTTATACTTACAAAATAAGACAAAAAATAATAATTATTATTGAAAAAAGCTAAAAAACTTACAAAATATGTCAAATAAACTTACAAAATATGACAAAATAGAACTTATTAAAGAGTTTGGAGAGTTTTTAAATTTTAAATCAGAAGGAAAAAAAGAAATTCTAGAAATTCCGTTATCAATTTTTTCTGATAAATTAACTCCTTTTGAAACTGTTGTAAAATTTCTTGTTGAAAATCATGATTTAAAATATTCAAAAGTTGGAAAATTACTAAATAAGGATCGAAGAGTAATTTGGACAACATATAAAAGAACAATAAAAAAATATCAACAAAAATTCAAAATATTAGATTTTAAAAACAATATTCCAATATCCAAATTATTTTCTAAAAATTGCTCAATTGCTGAAATTCTAGTTGCATATTTAAAAGATGAATTGGGAATGAAAAATTCAGAAATTGCACAGATATTAAATCGTGATTCTAGAACAATTTGGACACATTATAATCGTTATATCACTAAGGAGAAATCAAAATCAAATGAATAAATTAGATCAATACCAGAGGAGATTGGAAGATGTTAATCTAAAGATAAAACTCTGGAAAGAATCTAAAACTAAGATTGTTGATTTTGTATATACACAAACAAAATATTATGATGATGGAAGAATTGATGATATTAAATTCAATTCCAATGTTAATTCATATCTTCAAGGAAAAGACTTGTCTTACTGGGTCCATAATCATAATGAAAATATAAGACGAGCTTATCATATAAAGACAAAGCTTGAAAGAAATATTTATCTTGAAAATAATAAAAGAACTATTACTGTATTTGCAATTGTTGCTATGTTATTTTTAGTATCATTTGGATTATTTAATAAACCAGAAATAACAGGAAGGGTTGTGTCAGGTGGTGAAACATATATTCAAAACCTAGATGTTTTATTAAATGAATCAGGAAGTATTAATGTGTCTTTGAATCAAAATATTTCTTCATTGAGAATCACTGGTAAAATATTTGGTGGAGGAAGAGTAGTAGGATATTTGGATGAAAAAATAATAATTCATAGTATTCTGCTCTCAGATTCAGGATTATCATCCATAACAGGAAATGTAGTAAGTGATTTATTAGAAAATAATACTTTGATTATTAATGAAGAAAATAGCACTCTAAATGAAGAGATACTAGATGAAACATTAAATGAAACATTAGATGTTGAAGATATTATTGGAAATACTACAATTATAATTAAAGAAGATAATCAAACAATTTATGAACTAAATATTACAGAAGAAATTTTAGATTTGAACGTAACTGGAGAAAAAGAAGTTGAAGCTGTAAATACAACAGATGATATTGAACAATTTCAGAATAATACTCTCAATATTCCACTTCATGTTGAAGAAAATTTAACAATAGAAAATATTACCTTTGAAATTGATGAAAATATTTCTCAAATTGTTGATAATATAACAGAAAGAATTAATGAGACAATTGAAGAAATCTTAATTACAGAGTTTGTTAATGAATGTGTTGGAACTTGTGTACTAGAAAACTATCCTAAATATATCCAGATTAGATTGGAACTAGAAGAGGGTACATCAATTTACATTGAGAGTATAACTTATGGTGTAATTGACATTACTACAGATGGTGAAGAAAATCAAACTGATGAAACAATAAATGAAACTATTATTGAACTTGAAAATATTACAATAAATGTAACAGATAATGTATCAATTAATTTAACAAATATTTCATTGAACATATCTGATTTAAATCTAACAAATATTAGTTTGAATTTGACTAATATTTCAATTAATTTGACAAATATAACTCTAAATATAACCAATATTTCAATAAATATTACTGAGTTGAACTTAACAAATATTACATTAAATGAAACAGTTAATTTAACAAATATTTCATTAATGGAAAATATAAGTTACTACATAGAAACATCATATAAAATTACATATGAAGAGCAAGTGGTATTAGATGATTTAAACAACAGTGGATATATGACTTATTTCAATAGAACTGAATTTGGATTTGATTTAAATTTAAGAAAAGAAAATAATAAAATTGAAATCCTAGGGTTGAAAAATTTAACAGATATCAAAGAAATTTATTTTGGAGAAATAAATGATGAAAAAATTTTTAGTGAAATTATTTATATTAATAATATGACTGCTGATAATATAAAATTAATTTTATCATTGAATAATAAAGTAAGTAATCTTCTTAGATGTGAAATATTTGAATTTGAAAATCTTGCATGTAGAAATTGGATCAAATCTAATAAATATTATGAGACCAATTCAACACATATGTGGATTTCTTTAAGTGAATTTGAAACATATGCTGGAAGTTATGTACATAATGAGAAGAAAAATTATTTGACACCTGTTTCAATGGCAAATACTTATTATTGTCCAGGTTGTGAAAAAGAATACCAATGCAACCCTGAAGGATTTTGTCCAATGTATAATCATTATCTAGAAAATGATAATTTTGAGACACAATTTGACTTTGATATATATGGATTAGATAGTGAAAATTTACTTAATGCAAAAATATGTGCATATCAATTTTATTCATGGAACAATGATCTAATTACAAATTATATTACAGAAATACCAGTTAGTAGTTGTTCTAATGTGACTCAAAGATTTGATGTTGGAAGTACAAATCATTATTCATTGATAACAAAGAAGAATGATTGGAACTGTATTGATATTACTGAATTGATTAAGGGAAGAATAGAAGATACTAATTCAAATATGTTTGTGTCATGGGTAGGAAATGACGTTGAAGGTCAGAGAGGGCCATTTGCTTGCTTTAGTGGTTATACTGATTTGAGTAATTGTGGTGATGAAACACTATCGGGATCAGGAGATTGTAGGCCATATGTTGAATTAATTTATGAATAAATTTAAAATATTAAATTCTTACATAATAATTTATTGCTTAATGTAATCTTACATAATAATTATTAAATGTCTTACATAATAATTTGTTGTTTAATGTAATCTTACATAATAATTATTAGAAGTCTTACATAATAATTAATATAGTAACTTATATAAAGGCTTAATCTTACATATTAACTACTTTGGAACATTTTTCGGAAAAAAATAATGAGAAATTAGTGATTGAATTATTTAAAAAACTAAAAATAAAAGGATATTCTGATAAAGAAATTTATGAATTAGTTAAAAAATTTGAGAATTTTTTATCTATTAAAAAAACAGAATATTCTTCTGAAAATATTTATGTTCCAATTTCAGTTTTTGACAATGATGAGTTATCATGTCTAGAAACTATAGTAAAATATCTTAAAGAAAATAAATTATTTAATTATAATGAAATAAGCATAATTCTTAATAGGAGTCCTAGTTCGATAGGGATAACTTATAGAAATTCAAAAAAAAAAAAATTGGATTTTTTAAAAACCGAATCATCAAAATATATTCCAATAGACATTATTAAAAATAGACACTTAAGTGTTCTTGAAAATTTAGTTTATTATCTTAAAGGAGAAGGTGAGAAATATTCTGAAATTGCACAAAGTTTACATAGGGATTACAAAACAATTTGGACTGTTTATAATCGTGCTCTAAAAAAATTGAAAGGTGATAATCATGAATAAAAATGATTATCACAAAAAATTATCAATTGATGATCTTTCAGAACCACCAATATATAATGAGACTTATGAAAAATCATTTTTAAGTCCAATTTTTGATGTCATAGAAAGTAAAAGTGGTAAATTTAGTAGGGTATTTTCTATAATTATGTTCATATTGATATTTGCATTTTTATTTTATGGAATATTGCCAGGTCAAGAGGATAAATTCTATAAGGTGTGTGCAGCAAATGAAAATTTCTTGTGTCAAGAAACAACTTGTACATATGATAACACTGATTGTGATACTTCAACAGGTAACGATGCTTATTGTGATTCATGTGCTAGTCAGGGAGGTTCCTGGAGCATAGGTGGAGAAGTATCAGCGACTACTTGTTGTGGTGATGATTCTGCAGATTTTATTTCAACAGATGATGAA
>JABHHN010000065.1 GCA_018671515.1 archaeon
GTCATTTTTTAAAATTTAATAATTTCTTTTTTTTTATTTATTTAAAAAAAGAATTATTTTTCTCCTCTTAAAAATTATTTTTTATATTTATAAATATTCCTTGTAAAAAAATTAAAAAATTATTTTAATAATTTTTGTAATATTTTTCCAATATTCGTTCTCCCAATTCTACTAGATAATTTAAATAAAGGAAAAACTATGGAAGATTTGAAATTCCCAACAATTATTCTATTTTTTTTTGATGCTTCCTCAAGATAATTAATTTCTCTATTTAATTCTTCAATTTTTCTATCTTTTTTTGATATTTCGTCTTCAATTGCTCTTGGTTCAATTGTTTTTATTAATGATTTCAATATTACAGCTACTTCTTTCTCTTGTTCTTGTATTAAAAATTGCATTTTATGCTCAAGTTCATCAAGTTCATCTTCCTTTTCTTTAAGCATTATATTAAGATGATTTGTATACTCATCCTGTTCTTTTATAGTTTCTTTAAAAAGATTAATTCTATCCAAAAGCTTACTTCTATTAACTTTAATTTTACTTTCTTTCATTTTCAGCGATATTTTTATCTTCATTAGAAATAATATCAAATTGTTCTAAATCTTCTTTTTTTTCATTATTAATCAAATGTGAATATTCATCTGCTAATTCTAAATTTGAATTATATTTTTCTACTAACTGTCTAAGAAGTTCTTTGTCTATATTATCTTTATTTATTGATTGAATTATTTCAATTATTTCATATTTTTGTTCTTGAATTAAATACTCAATTCTTCTATTCATTTCTATAATTTGTTTATTTCTTTCATACAATAATTTATTTAATGTTTCATTTTTTTGCTTTTTTTCATCAATAATTTTCTCATAGAATTTTAAATTAAGCTTTATATTTTCTATTGATTTTTTTAAACTACTTGGTTCCATTATTCCCTAACACCCACAGTTACCATTTTAAAATAGAAAAAAACAAGATTTAAAAGATTTACTATTGATTATTTATTTTGAAACTCATAAATATAGTAATTATCTCGATATTTTATATTTAAAAAATTACATTCAAAAGGAAAATTACTCAAAACATAGTTTGCGGAAACATTATTAAGAATTGTCTTTTTGTAATTACAATCAGAATCATAAAATTCAACATTAAATCTATAATTTCCACCAAGTAATTGAGCAGGAGCAACAGATACTACTTTATTCCCTGTAATAGGATATATTGCTGAAGTCATAAGAAATGGTGACATGAATACTTTATTTTTTTCTATATTATCATTGACCCATAAAAGAGCTTTATATGAATTTAAATCAATAGAAGGCTCTTTATAATATCTTTTTGAATCATTTATGTCATATTTTGAGCTAAAAATTAAAAATATTAAAAATACTAAAAATGCTACTTTAAAATAATCATATTTTTTTAATTTAAATTTTTTAAACATTGCAACTATTCCTATAGATGTCAATGGTAAAAGAGCAAAAGTTGCATAATGTACTGCTCTTTGATAAGGAACTAATATTGAAAAGTTAAAATTATTGAATATAGAAGTTATAAATAATGATATAAACAATATTAATAAAAATATTACTTCTTCTTTTTTAAAAGAAATATATGCCCCATATAATCCAATTATTGTTGCTATGAATCCATAAAGTAAAATTATTGAATATGTTTGATTCACATAAGTCCAGTTTTTTCCAAAATAAAACATTGATAATAATTCCTCTAAAAATTTATATTTAATATTTAATTCAATAAAAATCACTGAAAAAATAAAAAAAAGTAAAAAAAACAAGAAAAGAAAAATAAAATACAATTTATTCAATTTTATTACCTTCTTATATTTAATTACACCATATATTAAAAATGGAAAAATTAAAATTACTAAAGATGGTGGATGAATTAAAAAAGTTGTTAAAAATGATATTAACATTAAAATAAAATTATTAATTCCTTCTTCTTCTAAAAATTTTATAAAGACATAAATATTAAAAAAAAAGAAAATTGATGCCAATGTTAATGGAATAAAATAATCAATTCCTAAAATATTTACATTACTTTTCAAAGAACCATATAATAATGTTGATAATAATGAAGCAAAAACATCTTTTGTAATATATTTTACCATAATAAACAGAAAAAAAGAAGTTAGCATACCAAAAAATGCAGGAAATAATTTGTAACTCAATACTAAATCAAGATTTGTTAATAATTTTAAATTAGATAAAAAAAAATGAAAACCATGTTCTAAATCCTTATGATGAACAAATTCAACAATATATGGATTTTTTGGAGCATTATATCCTAATTCTATAATTTGATCAGAAATAGCAATATGCTGCCATTCATCATGATGGTAAGGAAAAGCATAATTAAAATGAAATGAATAAATTTTAATAAAAACAACAAATAAAATAATCAAAAGTAATACTTTTTCATTTTTTTTTATAAATTTATCAAATTTCAATTTTATTTAATAATAAGATTTATTTTAATAACTTTTCTAAATTGATAAAAATTATTTTTTTTCAATTACCATCATACTTATAAAAAAAGCTGAGAATAATGTTTGAAAACCTATGACCAATATTGTCAATACTAACAAAATTCTAGAAATCGTATACTCTTTAAGGAGAATTGATAATAATAAAAACCCAAATATTATAATTGATACTCCAATCACAAGACTTTTCTCTAAAGTTAATTTATTTGAAATAATATTTATAAAATCATCATGTGTTTCAAAACCTGTGTGTGTAGCATATATTCTTGAATATAATCCTAAATTTAATACTTGATATCCTAATATTGTCAAAAAGGACGATATAAATGTAAAAAGAAGGTTAATATTTTGATTTTGAATATTAATTAAATTCAAAGAATCAAACAATAAATACATAAATCCTACTGTCAAAAAAAAAATCCCTGGAATAAAAAACAGATAAGTTGGTGAGAACAATAACATGAATCTTAAATGTCTCCATCCATCAGAAAAAGATGATAATTTTGATTCACCTATCCTTTTTCTATAATTAATAGGAATTTCTGATATTTTCATATTCATCTTTGCAGCTTTAATTATCATTTCTGAAGCAAATTCCATTCCAGTAGTTTTAAGATCTAATTTCTTGAATGAAGATTTTTTAATTAATCTAAATCCTGAGTGTGCATCACTAATACCTGTTTTAAAAAAAATATTGAGCAATCCAGATAAAATAGGATTTCCAATATATCTATGTAAAATAGGCATTGCATCCTTAGAAATTTTTCCTTTTAATCTTGATCCAAGTACAATATCATAACCTTGTTCAATTTTATTTAAAAATAAAGGAATTTCTTCAAAATCATATGTTCCATCAGCATCTGCAATAAATATATATTTTCCCCTTGCAACATTCATGCCTTCAATACATGCGATGCCATAACCATTAAGGTTATGCTCAATAAGATGTACATCTTTTTTTTTAGCTATTTCAGTTGATCTATCAATTGATGAGTCTGAAACAATAATCTCACCATCTATTTTATTTTTTTTAAATACTAATTTAATAGAATCTATACATTCCCCTATTGTTTTTTCCTCATTTCTGCAAGGAAGCACAAAACTTACGTATACCATATATATTCAAGTAATATAATATAATATTAAAATCAATTGGATATTTTCATCCTTTTGTATAAAAATAAATTCACTAATTTTCCATCTTTTGTCAAAAGATTTGAAATTTCATAAACTATTTCAAATTCATCTTTACATTTTTTCCATTTTGAATTAATTGGAATGACAACTTTTTTTTCAATTTCTTCTCTATTACTTATATGCATTAAATTATAAGTGTCCCAATTAAAATTTTCTTTTAACGTAAGTACATAATCTGAAGAGCAAACAATATCTCCTGAAAGATAATTTTTTGGATAATCTTCATCACCACATTGATATTTTCCCTTATGTCCTATACAAAAAAATGGAGTCTTGACATCATAATTGCTAAAATAACTTTTATGCTTAAATTCACTTATAAATTCTAAATTAGGTATTGCTATTACATCCACTTTATGAAATAACGATTCATTTTCAAGAAATTTGTGTAAATCCATTAACCCACCATCATCTATATCTGGACCTAGTATTCCTTCAGAAATTAATTCATTTTTTTCTCTTTGGTTTAAAGAAACAAAAACAAAATTCAAAATTAAAAATAATATTATAACTAATAAAATCTTTTTGTAATGAAAAAAAGAAGATTTTTCAAATAATTTCATAATTATTAAGACAAAAATAATTGCAATTGCAGGCATTATAGGCAATAAATATCTACCAAATTTCCATGAATTCAATGAAAGGATAGCATATGGGATTAAAACCCATGATAATAATAAATATTTCCACTTATTTTTAATAAAAATAATTAGAGGAAACAATAAATAAATTAAAATAAAAAATCCAGGTAAAATTTGCAAATACATAAAATTAGACAATAATGCTAAATTTTGTATTGAAAATGTCTTATATCCTGGAAATTGCAACATATATTCACTATTTGTTATGTATGCTTTTTGATAGAGATAAATAAATTTATTAAAATACCATGACAATGAAACTATTGCACCAGAAATTAATGAAAAAATTAAATTGAATAAATACTTATTATTTTTATGCTTGTTTAATTTTATTGATTTAAAGAAATAAATTATACTTGGACCAATAATATATACAAAAAATGTCCATTTAGATAACATACCTAATCCCAAAGAAATTCCAAAAAATATTGTTGTTATTCTGTTTCTAAAATGATTTGAACCAATCATCAATGCAATAGATAA
>JABHHN010000066.1 GCA_018671515.1 archaeon
AAATTATTAAATTTTAAAAAATGACTGCTCTACAACAAATTAAGACGATAGATAAGGTCAGATCAAATTTTATTCTATATAGAGGGAAAAATAAAGGCCCAGATTATTCTAAAGAAGGAAAAGAATTAATTCTCAAAAAATTAAAAAATGAATTTGAATTGAAATCATATAAACCAAATTTTTGCCTATTAATAGTATCTAGAGGGTGTCATTATCAATGTAAGATGTGTAATTATTGGAAAGAAGACAGGAAATCAGCTCCAAGTTTGACATATGATGAAATTATCAATACCATTGATGAACTTAAAAGAATTACTCAAGAAGATATTGTAGTGCATCTTATTGGTGGGGAATCCATGCTTTTTCCTAAATTTGTTGAAATAGTTAAATATGTCAGATCTAAAGGATTCAGATGTTCTGTATCTACTAATGGTGGTTTAATTACTAAAAGTATGGCAAAGAAATTAATAGATGCAGATATGACTGGAGTATTTATTTCACTTGATAGTATTGATGAGAAAAAACATGATTTTCTTAGAGGAACAAATGGAGCATATAAAAGAGTGATAGATGCAATTGATAATCTTTATTATTATAAAAAAAAATATGGTTCAAATCTCTCAATAGGTATTACAGCAACAATGATGCAATATAATCTTAAAGATATCATTCCACTTGTAGATTGGGCAAATAATAATGAGAAAATTAATGATATTTTTATTAATGCGGTAATGCAACCTTTTTTTAATGATGATCAATCTAAGGATTGGCATAAAAAAAAGCAATATGAAATGATCTGGCCTCAAGATTTGAGTGAAGTATTTTATATTCTTGAACAGTTAAAAAAAAGGAAAAAAAAAGGATGGAAAATATCAAATCCTGCAAGTCAGCTTCATGTAGTTAAACAATATTTTGCTACTCCTTGGAAATACATTAAAAATCTGAATATGAAATGTCCAAGAGGAGATTTAGCTCTTGAAATAGATTCATGTGGAAATATTAATATGTGTTTTTATGATAATCCAATAGGAAATATAAGAGAATCAGGTTTGTATAATTCATGGTATTCACAAAAAATGTTGAATTCAAGATACAAGATTAATACTTGTAAAAAAGATTGTGATTTATCTATAAATTGTTTTTATGAACCTAAGAACATAACTGATTATATTACTCATTTTTGAACATGAAACTAAAAAATATATTTAAAGCAGAAAAAAAAGAGAAAATAATTTCAATCAAACCACCTAAACAGATAGAGATTTCTTTACACAAATTTTGTAATTTTAAGTGTAAAATGTGTCAAATATGGAAAAATAAAGAATTTGAAAAAATGCCGCTAGAAAATGTATATAAAATAATAGATGAAGCAACAAAATTTGGATCAAAGAATATGACTATTCAGTTTTTGGGTGGAGAGACACTTTTATATAAAGATTTAGATAAAGCAATATGGTATGCAACTAAAAAGGGGTTTAGGACAGTCATAACAACAAATGCTTACCTTCTATCACATAAAAGATTAACACAACTGTCAAATGCAGGCTTATCAAATATAAATATATCATTGGATTCAACAGATGAAAAAATCCATAATTTTGAAAGGGGAATGAAGGATAGCTATCAAAAAATAATGTCCATAATTGTTTTACTTGAAAATAATAATTACAATATTAAATTTGCAATAAACACAATTATCAATTCATTAAATTTACATAATTTAATTGATCTTAGTAAATTTGTAAAAAATAATACTAATTTGAATCATATATATTTCATTGCACTTGAGAGACCATATAATACTAATTATGATGAATTATGGATGGAAAATAGTCCTGCGTCATATTTGTGGCCACAGGATAAGAAAAATCTTAATGAAACATTTGATAATCTAATTAAAGAGACTCGAATAAATAAAAAAATTCAAAATACTGAATTACAATTGGAAAAATATCGTTCTTATTATTTAAATCCAAAAAATTTTATCAAAAAATATGGTTGTAAATTTGGAGATAATATTTTATTAATTAGTCAAAATGGAGAAGCTTCTTTATGTCATAGAAGAGAAGATTTGAAAAATATGAATAATATAAACAATCAAAATATATTTTATATTTGGAATTCAGAAAAAGCAAATGAAGTAAGACAAAAAATGTTATCATGTAAACAGAATTGTGTTCAAATATTAAGCTGTGGATATGAAGAAGAATAAAAAATGAAAACAAAATTAATTACAAAAACAAATTTAGAAAATAATAACAATAGTTTTTTCATTATCAAATCAAATGAAAATTTAATTATTGAACCACCAAATGTTATAGAAATTACATTACATAATGTATGCAATTATAAATGTAAGATGTGTTATTTTTGGAAAAATCATCATAAAGAATTTTTCCCGTATGATACTTTGAAGAAAACAATTAAAGAGATATCCAAATTTAAAGGTAAAAACCCTCAAATTCAATTTATTGGCGGGGGAACACTTATGTATCCAAAAATTGAAAATATAATTGAATATGCAACAAATTTAGGATTAGAAACACAAATAATAACAAATGGTTATTTCCTTGGTAAAAATATGGTTTTAAAACTCTCTAATGCTGGATTAAATCATATAACTATATCATTAGATTCTATTGAAAAGGAAGCACATAATTTTGTTAGAGGAATAGATTGTTTTGACAAAATTATGGAGGGAATAGAATATTTATCTAAATATGCTCCAAATATTAGTGTAAGTATAAATACAATAATTAGTTCAATTAATTTACATTCTATAACAGAAATAGCACAATTTGCAAAAAATAATAAGGCAATTGAAAAAATATTTTTTATTATATTAGATAGACCAATAAATTCAGAATTTATTCATAATTGGAAAGAATTTAGTCCTGTTTCATATTTATGGCCAAAAAATAAACATATGATTAATGAAGCTATCAACAAGTTGATTGAAGAAAAAAAAGTCAATAAAAAAATATCAAATTCAGTTTCACAATTAGAAATTTATAGAAAGTATTACCATAATATTAGTGGATCAATTAATATTAGTTCATGTAATTTTGGAAATATCCATTTTAGAATTAATCAAGTTGGCGATGCATATTTATGTTCAATAAGAGATGATTTAGATTCTATTGGTAATGTTGAAAAATTTGATGTTGTTGATATTTGGCAATCAAAAAAAGCTCAAAATCATAGAAAAAAAATGTTTTCATGCAATCAAAAATGCATACAAGTATTATGTTGTAATTTTGAAGAGGAAAATATTAAATGAATCAATCTATAAAGGCAAAAAAACATTCAGGATTAATAAAATACTTATTTCCTTATCAAAAAAAAAAGAGAATAAATCTTCTTTTTGAACAAAGATGTTTGTTCAAGTGTAAACATTGTCATATATGGAAAAAAGAGGATAATTTTAATGTTGTTCCTTTGAAAATATGGCTTAATTTTTTAGATGATGTTAAAAATTTATTCAAAAAAAACATTGAAATTAATTTAGGTGGAGAAGGAATGGTTTTATTAGATGAAAAAATTTTTCCAATTATTTCAAAATCTAAAAATCTTGGATTTTATATATTGTTAAATTCAAATGGTTATCTTATAAACAAATTAATTTTAAACAAATTATTAGAATCAGGTGTAGATAAAATTTCTATTTCATTAGATTTTTTATCAGGAAATAAACATGATAAACAAAAAGGAATAGATGGGTGTTTTAACCATATAATTAATTTAATAAAAAATATAGAGACAATAAATCAAAAATCTAAATTATTTTTTAATTGTGTTATCATGAAACAAAACCTTGAAGAAATAATTCCTTTGACTAAATGGATAAATTCACTTGGATTTACAATTGGATTTCAAGCTATTGCACAACCTTTTAATTCTCCTGATGAACAAAATTGGTTTAATAAGGATAAATTCAAATTTTTATGGCCAGGAAATGATTTAAGAACATATGAAATTATTGATAAATTAATTACATTGAAAAAAAAAGGACATAAAATTGGAAATGATATTAGCCAATTAGAATCCTATAAATTTTATTTTAAAAAACCAAATATAAGACTTTTAGATCGGTGTAATGTTGATGAAGTAGGTTTTCATATATATGCAGATGGTATTGTTAAAAGATGTCAATTTAAATATAGTTTAGGAACAATAAAAGATAATAAATTTGGAGAACTATTAAAATCAAATGAATATATTACTACCTTGAATAGTATGTATTCTTGTTCAGAAAATTGCATGCAAATGGTAAATTGCAGTTTCAAAAATAAACCAAAAATATACTAAAATGAAAATAAAAAATAAATTTAATGATTTGATTTTGAAATATGATGAAATGAATGAATCAAATATAGATTCATATCTTCAGAGAGGAAATAAGATTATTCATTTTCCATTTAATTCATTAAATCCAAATATTCATGATTTTGTAACTGGTGAAAATGGTTCATTTGAAAAAATTTGGAATTTGATAGACTATATATCGTTTAATTATGAAAATGAAATAACACTAATTCTTGAATATACAATTACTAATTTTAACTATAGAGATATTATTCCAACATATGGCTGGATTTTTAATTTTAATAACGCAAAAATAAAATTTTTAACTTTTGAAGATTTAAGTATAGATTCTGAAAAAAAAACATACCCTAAAAATTTAGATATTTTGAATAAAACAATTGAATTTATTAAAGAAAGAAAAGTAAAACATCCTAACATTATTTTTAATAGTGTGAAAAACTTAGATAATATTTTAGAATTTTATCATAAAAAAAAATGAATTTAACAACTAAAATTAAAAAAAAGATAATTAATTTTCATACTAATAATTATTATTTAAAAAACATTAATTCAGTTGAATATTTTAATATGAATATTGTGGATGGTTGTATTTCTAAATGTCAGACTTGTTATTTATGGAAAAATAAAGTAATAAAACTTAGTTATGAAAATTATAAAAAAAGTATAGATTTAGTATTTCCATATTTATCATCAACAAAAAAGATAATATTAAATTTAGGTGGAGGAGAACCAATGATGAATGAAGAGGTTTATAATATGGTAAAATTATCTTCAAATCTTAATTTTTTAACAAGTATAGTAACAAATTCTATGTTAGTAACAAAAAAATCATCTGAAGAATTGGTTTCTTCAGGAATATATTTTATAAATATGTCTTTAGAAAGTATTATTCCAAGTATAAATGATGAAATAAGAGGAATTTCTGGACATCATAAGAAAGTTTTAGAATCAATTAATTATTTTTTTAAAGCTATAAAAAAATATAAGTCAAATTGTAATTTAGGTATTTTAACAACAATCTGTGGAAAAAATATAGAAAAATTGCCTGATTTGATTAAGTGGGTAGATACTAAAGAGGAAATATGTGCAATTAGATTCCAAGCAGTTACACAAGTTTTTGGAACTTTTTTTATGGATTATTGGTATAAAAATAAGAAATATTCTCATCTTTGGCCAAAAAATAAAGATGTAATAAAAAAGGTATTTGAAGAATTGATATCAATGAAAAAAAAAGGATCAAAAATTGAAAATTCAATTAGGTCATTATTAGCTCAAATGACTTATTTTTTAAATCCTGAACAATTAAATCCTTATTCAATGAAAAAATGTGATGTTTATAAAGGGGTTACAGTACATCCAAATGGAACTATGGTGCTATGTCCAATAAATGGAGATTTGTCAAGGTCTATAGGAAAAAACATACTTTTTGATTTTAAAAATGAAAAGTATAATTTAAGATTAATTCAAAAAAATTTATTTAAATATCAGACGAATGTAAAAAATTGCTCAATAAATAATTGTCAAACATTATTAAATTGTAATTTTACAGGTGATGAACAGAAAAATGATCCTTATTTTAAGATGTTAACAAAAACGTAGAATTTTCTGAAATATAATTACGATTAAAAAATAAATTGACAATACATTTTAAAAATATGAATCAATTTAGTACAGAGAGGGTGTTTTAGAAAAAATTTATTGAATACTAAAAATTAAAATGCAAAACAAAAATAATTTAGGATATAAACCGGAATTTGCATGCATAGGAATAACTGATTATTGTTTTTTTAAATGTAAGATGTGTGATAAATGGAAAGAAGACATTAAGGTTATCAAGGGCACACCTAGGCCAAATTTGGAGCAATATAAACAGTTTATTAGGGATCTTGCACATTTAGTCAAAGAAAATTTAATAGGCCCAATTGATGGCAGGTTTACACTTAATTTTGCGGGTGGAGAAGCACTTACTCATGCAATGACAATCCCTTTGATTGAATATGCATCAAAAGTTGGATTTAAAACATTGATTGCAACAAATGGTTTTATGCTTAATGAACATATGATTAAAAGACTAAAAAATGCAAACCTTACTTCATTAAGCATTTCATTGGATAGTTTGGATCCAAAGATTCATGATTCTCTTAGAGGTTATATAGGTGCAACAGACGGTGTAATGAAGGCACTTGAAATTTTAAAAAAATATGAATATCCAAAAGTAGGAATTTGTTCAATAATAAATAAACAAACATATTCAGGCATTCCAAAATTGATAGATTGGTCTAGAAAACATAAGGTGGTAGAGTGGCTATATTTTATGGCAGTAATGCAACCAAATAATACTGTATTTCAATCAGGTTGGTATAAATTAAATCATTTTAATTATCTTTGGGAAGAAAAATCAGAAAAAGTTGTAAAAATGATAGATTATATTATTAATCAAAAAGTGCTTGATGAAAAATATATTAAAGAATTAAAATTGAATCAATCACTTTTAACAAATACTTTTCCTCAATTAAAAGCATTCAGGGATTATTTTTCCAAACCTGAAAAATTTGTCAAAAACAATCATTCTTGTAATATGGACAAAGGAATTCAAACTACAGAAGTTGGAGATATATTCATGTGTTTTCATAAAAATAGAATTGGAAATATTAGAGAAGATAGATTGATTGATGTATGGAATAACTACAAAACAGACCAGATTAGAGATAATATTAAATCTTGTACAACTAACTGTCATACGCTTTTAAATTGTTATTATGAAAATGATTATCCTTTCGATATGATAAAAAAAGCAAAAAAAAAAATTGTATTAAGAGATCCAATTAAAATAAATACAAAATAAACAATTTTAGTAAAATAAAAAATGCAACAATTAAATTTAATTAAACCTATTTATTCAGATATAGGTATATTAGAATCTTGTAATTTAAAATGTGATATGTGCAAGATGTATGAAATTCCATTTTTAAAAAAAGAAGAGATTATTCCTCTTGAGCGTTGGAATTTTTTTTTTAAAGATATGAGGGAAATTTCTGGACCTGATTTTATATTTAATATCCCTGGTGGAGAACCATTATTGCATCCACATGTTTACGATATCATTGAATTAGCATCAAGTTATGGATTAAAACCATTACTTTCAACAAATGCATCATTAATAACGAAAAATGTAGCTGAAAAACTTATTAAAAAAGGTCTTTTTGCAGTAACAATTTCTCTTGATAGTTCAATTTCAAAAACACATGATAAAATAAGAGGTGTAGAAGGAACATTTGATAAAGTGCAAAGAGCAATAAGGTATTTACAATTTTTTAGTAAAATATATAGAAATGAAGATTTTAATATTGGTGTTCAAGGAGTAATTCAAAAATCTAATTTAGATAATATTGTTGATCTAGTTTTATATACAGAGAGACATACACACATTCAAAGAATTAATCTTAATTTACTTATGAAACCTAATAATTCTAAAGATGATGAAAATTGGTATAAAAATGAATTCAAGGATTTATGGCCAGATAATATTGAGGATGTTGAAAGCATGTTTGATAAATTGATAAAATTAAAAAAGAAAAACATAATTTCTAAACTAATTAATTCAATTACTCAATTAGAATCATACAAAGTATATTTTAAAAATCCAAAATCTACTCCAAAATTAGTGAACTGTAATTATGATAAATCTATTTGTACAAATAGTTCAGGAGATATTCACATGTGTTATTTTTATGATAAAATAGGAAATTTAAAAGAAGATAGATTAATAGATGTTTGGAATAGTGATAAAGCAAATAATATAAGAAAAAAAATTAATAAATGTACAATCACTCATTGTTGGTTTAGGCTTAATTGTTTATATAGTGATTAAATCAAAAATAAAAAAGATGATACAAAAATATTTAGGTTCGGAAATTAGAAAGTTTAGAAAGAATATTAAATTTTTCAAGAAAAATAATGAAGAATCTAATCTCAAAAATAATCAACAATTTACAACTCTTCCTAAAATTAAAAATGCTCTTTTAGTAAGACCAGAATTTTGCAATATTAGTGTTAATGAGGAATGTTTTTTTAAATGCAAAATGTGCTATAAATGGAAACCTGATATTTTTATTCCAGAAGATGCAGAAAAGCTTACAACAAATGACTTAAAAAAATTTATTTTTGGTTTAAGGCAAACAGTAGATAAAGGATTTCTTATAAATTTTGCAGGAGGAGAGACTCTTCTTAGAAAAGATTTATTTGAAGTTATAAAATATGCAAAAAATTTGGGTTTTGAGACTAATCTTGCATCAAATGGATATTTAATTGATGAAAAAATGGCAAAGAACATGATTGATTCAGGTCTTAGCAGTATCAATTTTTCAATAGATGGATCTAATGCAGAAATACATGATGAAATGAGAGGTAGAAAAGGTTCTTTTGAAAAATTATTAAAAGCAATAGATCTACTTGTATCATATAGGGAAAAAAAAGGTCTTGGGAAAATGGAATTCAGAATAGCTGCTCAAGCAGTTATTTGTGCTTTAAATTTGGAAGACATTCCAAGTCTTGTAAGTTTTATAGATAATCATCCACATATACTTTCTATAAAATTTAATGTTGTAATGGAGCCAAATAATACAAAACCTGATCCAAAATGGTATAAAGGCAAATATAGTTTTCTTTGGCCAAAAGATATGAGTATTGTTGATAGAGTTTTTGATCAATTAATTAGGATGAGAAAAGAAAATTCAAAAATACCTGATGAATTATTTCAATTAGAAGCTTATAGAAAATATTTTAAGGATCCTAATAAATTTATTAAATTAGGTCATTGCAATTTTGATAAATCAATAAATTTAAGTTCAACAGGAGACATGTTTCTTTGTTTTAATTATGCAAGTATAGGAAATATAAAAAATATTGATTTTGTAGATGCATGGGATTCTAAAAAAGCAAAAAAAGTAAGATCTGAAATATTTAAATGTACTAAAAATTGTCATTTTCTGATTAATTGTAATTTAGATGAAAACTAATATAATTTTTCCGAAAAAAAGACCAATTTTCGAAGAAATTATTAAAAATGATTTTTTTGATTCTTTTATTTCAATATTTTTTATATTTTTTAAAAGCCATTTGTCAAAAAAATTATTTATTTTTATGTAGTCTTTGAGTTTAACATGACTTTTTTTTTTAAGTTTTGTATTTATAGATATAGATTTTATTGGAATTTTATTTTTTTTACATTCTAATAATATTTCTAAATCTATTTCAAATCCATTTGATTTTAAATTTAATTTTTTTAATGATTTATTATCAATTGCTTTAAAACCGCAATTGAAATCTTTTAATGGAATAATATGTTTAATCCATAAGTCTGCCCAATTATTTAACATAGTTCTAATAAGAGATCTTTGTTTATTTCTTCTCCCAATTACTAAGCAATTAAGATTATTTAATGACTCTACAAATTTAGGAATATCTGAAGGTGAATGTTCACCATCACCATCAAGAATGATTATTTTTTCAAAATTTTTGGCAAATTTAAAAGCTCTTCTTAAACAATATCCTTTACCTTTATTTTTTGAATTTCTTATGATAGTATAATTAGAAATTTTAATTGGAATAACACTGCCATCATCAATTATTAAAATTGAATCAACATAATTTTTAATTGAATTAATAAGAGGTTCAATATTTTTTTCATTGAATATAGGTATTATTGCAATTGTTTTCATTTTAATATAAATCAAAAGTAATTTTATACTTTTTTTTATTTAGATTAGAAATAATCCTTAAGTCTTTTTGTTCACCAATTAATTCTTTAATATTATAATAGTACTTAAAAAAAATCCATGGATGAAGATTTATTGTTCCGGGATTATTTTTCCATTCAAGAATTATTTCATTTATACTCATTTTATTCACTATTAATCCATGCCAATCTGATGGCCATGAAATGAAATCAGAAATTAATTTATTATTATTATTATTATTTTCATTAATATTAAAAAATTTATTTGATACATAATTGAATTCTAATTTTTCTAAAACATCTGATAAATATTTATTTTCAGATAAAAAAGGTGATCTAAATCCTTTTATTTGAAAATTGTATTTTTGAAATACTCTTTTAGACTTGTTTAGTTCTTTATAGAGCCAATTATGTGATTTATTTTCATATAAAACATGAGTATGACCATGGGATGCTATTTCATGACCTGATTTTTTTAGTTTTTTTAATAATCCAACTTTTTTTTCAATATCAAAAGATCTGACAAAAAAAGTGAATCTAAATTTCTCTTTATCTGCAAAATGGATTATATTTTGGATATATCTTTTTCTAAAGTATAATCTATTTATTTCAATTAAATCTTTTAGGACAACCCTTAGTCCAAATTGTGATTCATATTTAATAAAATCAGAAAATTCTTCTATTTGAGTTTGCATAAATTTTAATAAAACTAAATTATTTTAAAAATAGAGTGGTAAAATGAAGAAAAATATAGAAAATTTGGAATTAATTTCAATTTTATTATTTTCATCATTAGGAATTATATTTTCATGTTTGATGATGTACCTTAATAAAATATCTAATAAATTTTTATTTGTTCCAGGTATATTAGTTTCTTCAATAACAATATTTTTTTCAATTTTTTATTTCATCAAAAACTTTCAGTTTTACAAAAAAGAATTAAATTATAAAAAAATATTAAATTTATTAGGAATAGGTACTGTTTTTTTTTTCTTTTCAATTTATACTTATTATTTTTTGATTTACTTTATTTCTGGATTAATTTAAAACTAA
This sequence comes from archaeon, assembly GCA_018671515.1. Taxonomy (GTDB): domain Archaea; phylum Nanobdellota; class Nanobdellia; order Woesearchaeales; family GW2011-AR15; genus JABHHN01. Next base: position 11,117 of record JABHHN010000066.1, read on the forward strand.
ATTTTTAAACAAAATTCAATTTTGTCGTTTTATGAAAGCATGGATTCTTAATCCTCCATTTTCAAAGGAGATGATTAAAGAAGGAAGATGTGAACAGGAGGTTTCTTTATTTCAAACAAATTATCCTCCTTTTACTATGGGATATTTAGCAGCAATCATAAGAACAAAATATGATGTCGAAATAATTGATTCAATAGCAGAAAAACATAGTAAAAAATATATTTGTGACAAAATAAATTTAGAAAAACCAAAATTTGTTTTTGTAAATACTACTACACCTACTTTTGACAGTGATATAGATCTTGTTAAGAATTTTTTAAATCTATCAAAAAAAACAAAATTTTACATTTATGGAGTTCATGCATCGTATTTTTCTAAAAGTATGAAATTAGGTAATAGAGTTAATTTTATCATAGGAGAACCAGAAAAAAAAGCTTTTGAACTTATTGGAAAACAAAATGTGGATTTTAAAGATTTTCCATTTCCTGCATGGAATTTGATAGATCTAATGAAATATAAAATCGCACTTAAAAATAAGCCTTTTTTGATTGTACAGACTTCACGAGGATGTCCCTATTCATGTAGTTTCTGTACAGCACCATTTTATTATGGAAAAAAATATAGAAAAAGAGATGTAAAAAATGTAATTGAAGAGATTAAATATGTAAAAAGTTTAGGAGTAAATGATATTTTATTTTATTCTGAGATTTTTACATTTGATCAAAATTATGTAATGGAAATTTGCAGAGAAATAATAAAACAAAAGATTAAAATTAGTTGGATGTGTAATTCAAGAGTTGATACTGTTAATCTTAAATTACTTAAATTAATGAAAAAAGCAGGATGTTGGCTTATTTCTTACGGTATAGAAAGTTCAAACCAAGAACTATTGAATATTTCAAAGAAGAATTATAATTGTGAGTTAGCAAAGGTGGCAATTTTAATGACCAAAAAGGCAAAAATACTTTCTATTGGTCATTTCATATTAGGTTTATCTGGAGAGACTAAAAAGTCTATAAAAAGCACCATTTTGTATTCAAAAAAAATAGGTTTGGATTTTGCATTTTATTATAATGCAACTCCATTTCCAGGTTCTGATTTATATGAAGAAAAAAAGGATGAAATTATATCTAATTGGCAAAATTTTGAATATGGAAATAACATTACAAATAGTAAATTAGATCTAAATAAATTTCAGTCATACGCATATAGATCATTTTATATCAATTTTTTTAGAATTCCTACTATTTATAAATTAATTAATGTTTTAGGAGTAAATCAAATTCCAAATATAGCAAATGCAGGTGTGAGGTCTTTATTAAAACTAAGAAAATTTTAAGATGAAATCAAAAGTACTTTTTATTAATCCAAATTTCCAGGGGAAAATTAAAGCAATATCTCAAATTACTGTTGGTCCACCTCTTGGGTTAGCATATTTAGCAGCAGTTTTGGAAAATGATAATTTCAATGTTAGGATATTGGATGCTAATGCTTTGGGGTTGAGTTCTAAAGAAATTATTTCTTATGTAAATGATTTTTCACCAGATATTATTGGTTTGTCAGCTATGACTCCAACTATAAATCAAGTTCATTTTTTAGCAGAGAGAATCAAAAAAATATTACCTAATATAAAAATATTGATTGGTGGTGTTCATGCAAGTACTATGCCTGAAGACACATTAAAAAGATTTTCAAATTTTGATGTTGTTGTACTCCATGAAGGAGAAAAAATAATTTCTGAATTATGTACTAAAATAATAAATAATAAAAAATTGGATAAAATTCCAGGAATTGTTTTTAGGAAAGGGAAATCAATTAAAAAAAATGAGTTCAGGCATTTTATTGAAAATTTAGATGAAATACCATTTCCTGCAAGGCATCTTCTACCAATGAAAAAATATAAATCTGTTGTTTCAGATAAATTTACTACTATGATTGCAATGAGAGGGTGTTATGCATTATGTAATTATTGTTCAGTTCCTTTTTTTTCAGGAAATAAGATTAGAAGAAGGAGTCCGCAAAATATTATAGAGGAAATGTCTGAATGTTTCTACAAATATGGTATAAGACATTTTTCATTTTTAGATGATACATTTACAACAGATAAAAAATGGGTTCATGATTTTTGTGATTTCATTAATGCTTCAAAATTATATGGAAATGTTTCATGGATGTGTCTTACAAGGGTTGATAATATTGATGAAAAGCTTCTTATAAAAATGAAAATGACTGGATGCATAAAAATAGAATTTGGAATAGAATCAGGTTCTCAAAAGTTATTAGATTTTTCTAAGAAAGGTCTAAAAAAAGATCAAGTAAGAAAGGCATTTAGACTTGTAAAAAAAGTAGGGATTCCAACATTAGGTTTTTTAATTTTAAATATGCCTTTAGAAACAGAAGAATCAATAAAAGAATCTAAAAAATTTGTTTTAGAGTTAGATCCTACATTTCTTCAAGTTTCTTTTGCAACACCATATCCTGGAACAGATTTAGAAGCATATGCAAAAAAGAATAGTTTATGGATGGAAAAAGATTGGAACAAATACATATTTCTAAAAAATATTACTATGGAGAATAAAAGTATCTCAAGAAAAAGGCTTATAAAATTGAAAAATGATTTAGAAAGAGCTTTTTATTTAAGACCTAAATATATGTTTAGATTAATAAAATATTCAATAAAATATAAAGCTTATAATTCAATTATTAGATCTGCTTGGAATGGTTTGAAAGAAATTTTAAAGTAATTAATTATTATTTAATTCCAGAAAGAATTTTTTTTGCTTCATCATATAATAATTTATCTTCAGGACTAGGATTCCATATTGCAGATTCAATATTTGTGATAACATTTTGTAATAATTCAATTGCTTTATTAGAATTATTTTCAATTAAATAAATTTTTGCTAATGTAATATCTAATTTATAATTAAAAAAATGTGATTGATATTCTATTGATTTTTCGAAATACATTTTTGCTTTATCATAATTATTATTATCATATTGAATTAATCCAAGTCCAAAATATGCAGATGCTTGTGTATTATCAATATTAATAGATTTATTATACATTTTTTCAGCATTATTTTTTTCCCCTTGTTTATAATATAAATTACCCATATTTATATATGGTTCACTTAAATTAGAATTATGTTTTATATCTAAATTAAATATTTTTTCAGCTTCCTTTAAATTTCCTTTTATAATGAAAGATCTACCAATTGGAGAGAGCGTCCAATGTTCTGTATTCTCTATGTTTAATGTTTTTTCTATAAATTCTTTTGATTTTATTTCATCTCCATTTAGTACATAAATGCTTGACAATCCAATATAGGCATTAATTTCATTTGAATTATATTTAATTGCTTCTTTAAATGAATTTTCAGCTTCATTAAGATTATTGTATTCAAAATGTATCCATCCAAGTTCCATATAAGATTTTGCATTAGGATGTATTTCTATAGATTTTTTTAGTTTTTCAATTGCTTCATTAAATTCTCCTTTTCTATAATTTTCTCTACTAGAATTAAATAAATTTTTTGCAATTTTTTCTTCTTTTGTTTCTATTAAATTATTAGTAGTATCTTTTTTGTTTGCTATTAATAAAATTGTTGAAATAAGTATAATAAAAAAAATTATAATAAAAAAGTAAATATTCTTATTTATTAAAAAAATTGATTTTTTCTTATTTTTTATTTTAAATTCATTAATTATTTCTTTAAGAATTGAAGGATGAATATTAGATTGTTCTAATTTTTTTTTAATTATATGAATTTCTGCTCCTTTTTCTAAATTAGTTTTTACATAATGTCTTAATTGTTTTTTATATTTTTTTTTTTTTTCATCCACATTAATAAATATGAGTAACTTTATTTTTATTTTTTTCCATTTTTAATTTATTTGCTTAATTTTTTAAGTAATTCATTTGCAATTGAATCATTTTGGTCTATTTCTAAAGCTTTATTTACAAAATAAATAGAACAATTTAAGTCGTTTGATATAAAACAAGAGTTAGCAGCATTTAATTGTGATGAGAATCTATATGGTGTTAAATTAGCATATTTAATATAATATTCTTTTGATTTAGATAAGTTATTAGTTTTGAAATATAATAAACCTAGTGATTGATAAGGACAATCAAGACCTGGGTCTTTTTTTTCAATGAATTCTTTTTCAATATTAAGCAGGATTCTTTCTGCATTTTTATAATCTCCATTTTTTATATGAATATTTGCTAAATGATTATATAATGTAATTTTATTTCCTTCTTGTAGTGGAAATACATTATATTGAACTTCTTCATTTAATATTTGGTTAATGATTAATTTTGCCTTTTCATATCTTTTGAAGTTAATTAAAGTGGATAAAATTTTATCAATTTTTTCTATTTGAAAATAAGGATTAGGGCCATCAATATAAATCGTATTTTTAGTAATTAATGCTTTTTCAAACATAATATCTCCTTTTTCATATTCTCCAAGTTTATAATGTAAAATTCCTAAATTAAGATAAGAAATATCATAATTATCTACATTTTTACTTATTATTTCTGATCTTTTTTTAGCTTCTGTTATTAAATTTTCATCTAATAGTGTAAGAGATAATATTGTTGAACCAATTGTGTCTGTTGGAAAGTTTTTAATATATAATTTAGCAATATTTTTTGCTTCTTCATTATTATTTTCAATGATAAAGTAATAATGATAAAGCATTAAATAAGGTTTATTAAAAGACGAATTAACTTCAATTGATTTTTTAAATAATTCTTCACTTTTTTTAAAGTCATAATGATAATTTTTTTGCCCTTCAATATAATATTCAAATGATTTATTTTTAGAAAATATTTTTTCATCTCTCATACTAATAATTTTTGAGTCATATGGATTTGTTTGTTGTTTTTCTATTAATTCAATTGCTGACTTAATATTTCCTTCTTTTAGATATTTATTAGCTAAATTATAAATTTTAGACATTTCATAAAATTCAAGATTCATTTCTATAGATTTATTCATATTTTCAATGGCTTTGTTAAGATTTTTTTTTTTGAAGTATACAAGACCAAGTCCTTCATATGGACAAATATAAGTTGGATTATTTATTTCAATGGATTTAATAAAATATTTTTCTGCTAGAGTGTATTTATTTAAGGAGTAATACAATAAGCCTAATTCATTTAGTATTATTTCATCATCAGGATATAATTTAAGTCCTTCATTTAGTAATTTTAAAGCTTTTTCAAACATTAATTGAGATCTAAGGAATCTTCCATATTCATGATAATAGAGTGAGTCTTTAATTCTTAAATTTTCAAGCTTATTAAAATATTTTTCAGATACATTGAAATTACCATTATCAGAATAATGTCTTGCTAAGCCAAGTAATCCATAATCATTATTTGGATTTATTTCAATAGATTTTGAAAACATATTTTTTGATTTTTCATAGTTTCCAATTTCATAATATGCCCATCCTAATTCTGCATAATTATTATCATCTTCTGGATTTTCTTTAATTGATTTTAAAAAAAGATCAATGGTATTTGAAATTTCAATTTGTTTTATAGGATTAGTATATATTTTGTTATTTTGAAGAGTAGTTTTTTTATTATTATTATTATCATTTAGTTTTGATAAATTTATTCCAATTGCAATTGATAATATTATTGAGATAAAAATTAGAAAATTTAATAGATTTTTTTCTTCTTTCTTTTTCTTTCTTTCTTTATTTTTTCTTTTTTTCATTTATTTCATCTAATATTTGTAATGTTTCTTCTTTTGTTAAAACATTGTAATCTATATTATTAACATTTGTTTTGATTTCAAGTGATTTATTTAAATAAATTATAGCTTCTTTAAAATTATTAAGCTTATAATTTGATAATGCAAGAACTTGATAAGAACTTTGTAAGCTTTTTTTATCTTTTTGTGTAGGTTTATGAGATAAATTTTTTGATACTTCTATTGCTTTTTTTAACATATTAATTGATTTATTATATTGCTTTAATTCATAGAAAATTCTTCCAATTCTATATAATGTGAGTTTGTGTTTAGGATCTATTTTAAGAACTGTATTAAAATTTTCAATAGCCTTATCAGTTTTATTTAGTTTATAGAATAAAGTTCCAATACCAGCTAAAGAATCAACATTTAATGGATTTAAATTTAATGAATTATTGAATGCATCAAAAGATTTGTCTAAATATGATTGATTATTATTATTATTATTATTATTATATATTTCATAATAATTCCACCCTAAATTATTGAATAGTTTATCACTTTTATTATTATATAAAATTGCTTTTTCAAACATATTTTTAGCAGAATAGTATTCATCAATCCTGAAATAAGTAACTCCTAATTCATGATACATCCAACTATTATTTGGATCTATGTCAATTGCTTTATTTATAAATAATTCTGCATTTTCTTTCTCTCCTTTTATTAGTGATATTTTTGCTAAACCAGTCATAGCCATACTATTATTTGGAAATTTTTCTAATGTAGTTTTAAATTTTTTAAATGATTTATTGAATAAATTTAATTCAAAATAAATAAATCCTAATTCAACATATAATCTTTCATTTTCAGGATCTAATTTTAGAATTTTTAAATATATTTCAATTGCTTTATTAAAGTCATTTTTTTTAAAATATACAAGACCAAGTCCTTCATATGGACATGTATAAGTTAGATTACTTATTTTAATAGATTTTAAAAAATATTTTTCTGCAATATTGTATTTCTTTAAGGAATTATATAATAAGCCTAATTCATATAGTATTATTTCATTATTTGGATATAATTCAAGTCCTTTATTTAATAATTTTTCTGCCTTTTCAAACATTAATTGAGATCTAAGGAATCTTCCATATTCGGAATAATAGAGAGAGTCTTTAATTTTTAAATTTTCTAATTTTTTAAAATATTTTTTAGATATTTCAAAATCATCACTATCTGCATAATGTCTTGCTATACCAAGATTACCATAACTGTTTGTTGGATTTATTTCAAGAGTTTTTAAAAACATATTTTTGGATTTATCATAATTTTTAATTTTATAATATTTCCATCCTAATTCTGCATAATTATTTTCATTTTCAGGATTTTTTTCAATAGCTTTTAAATAATGATTTACGGAATTTAAATCTTTAATTTCATTTGAAGGAAATGTGTAATTTTTTTTATTAGAATTATTATTTTTTAGACTAATATTTTGATTTAGTTTTTGAAAATTAATAAAAATGATAATAGATAAAAAGATTGATACAGAAAAAAGAAAATATAATAATTTTTTTTCTTTTTCCTCATTATTATTTCTTTTTTTCATTTAATAATTTTAATAATTTTAATGTTTCTTTTTCTGTTAAGACATTATAATCTCCATGGTCAATATTTGTTTTTATTTTTAATGATTTTTTTAAGTAGCTTATTGCTTCTTCAAAATGATTAAGTTCATAATTTGCTAATGCTAGCACTTGATACGAACTTTGAAGGCTTTTTTTATCTTTTTCAGAAGGAATATGTGATTCTTTTTTAGCAATTTTTATTGCATTATTTAACATATCAATTGCTACATTATAATTTTTTAAAGTGTAATATATTCTTCCTAATTTATAAAGAGTTAATTTGTGGTCTGGCTTTATTTTAATAACTTTATTAAATAAATCAAGAGCCATATTAGTTTTATTTAAATGATTATATAATGTTCCTACTCCTGCTAATGCATTTACGTTTTTTGGATTTAAAATCAATGATTTATTGAATGCTTCAAAAGCTTTGATTGAATAAGAATTATTTTTGGTATTATTATTTTGTTTATATAATTCATAGTAAGTCCATCCTAAATTATTAAATTTTTTATCATCTTTAATATCATAAAAGATACTTTTTTTAAACATATTTTTTGCTGATTTATAATTATTTTTCATAAAATATGTAATTCCCAATTCATGATACATCCAACTATTTTTAGAGTCTAAGTTTATGGCTTTTTTTATCAATGGTTCAGCTTTTTTTTCTTCATTGGTCATAATATAAATTTTTGCTAAACCAGTCATAGCCATACTATTATTTGGAAATTTTTCTAGAGCAATTTTAAATATTGTGGACGATTCATTGAATTTATCCAATTCAAAGTAAATTAAGCCTAATTCGATATATACCTTTTCTTTAGCAGAATCAATTTCTAAAATTTTTTTGTATATTTCTATTGCTTTATCAAGTTCATTTTTTTTGAAATATATATCTGCTAATGTTTCATATTTTTTAATATCAATATTTGGGTTAATAGATATAGCAGTTTTAAGATTAATTATTGACTCATTTAATTTATTTAGTTTGTAGTATTCCATTCCAAGACCATCATACGGGCAAGAATAGTAATTATATGTTTTATTACTTATATTAAAAAATTCAGCTGATTTCTTAAAATTTTCAATTGCTAGATAAGAATCTCCTTTTTGAGAATAAATAAAACCTAGTTCACTATATAAAATAGGATCTTTGTTTTTTGTAATTTCTATTAAATATTCCATGATTTTTATCGCTTCAGTATAATTATTCATATAAGATAGAATTAGTGCATGCTGTAATTGAAAATATATATTGTTTGGAAATAATTTAATATCTTTTTTTATCTTTTCTAATGCTTTATAAGAAAAGTTATTTTTATTCAAAATTTCAATTAATAGAGAATATGCTTTTTGATTATTAGGATTAATTTCCAATGCTTTTTCATAAAAGTCTATCGCTTGAGTAAAATTATTTTCATTTATTATTCCCATCCCTGTATATGCTAAATCATTATATTGATTGATTGATATAGCTTTTTTTAAAAATTCATTTGCATTTTCAAATTTTTTTTCATAAATACTAATAAAACCTAAAGATGTATATGTTAAATCACTTACATTAAATAATTCTAATGATTTTTTTAGGATTTTTTTAGATTCATCATATCTTTCCATATAGTATAATGATAATCCTAATCCTGATAATGAAGTATGTCTAAGTGGGTCAATATTTATTGATTGAATAAAACTTTGAGCTGCATTTTCATATTTAAATATTTTGAAATATGCCCATCCAGTTTCTTCATAAGTAATTGCATTTATTGGTTGAATTTTTTTGGCTTTTTCAATTAATTCTATAGATTTGTCGTATTTTCCTTCAAGATATTCTTTAAAGCTTTTTTTAAGTAAATAGAAATATTTAACATTTGGATTTTCAGGATCAAATTTCAACCATTGCTCAGTAATATTTATTGCTGCATCAACATTTCCTTCTTTTTCATAAATATTCGCGAGTAATTTATATTTGTCACTTACAAGACCAGGGCGAAGTTCTATTGATTTTATGAGAAATTCTTTTGATTTTTTATAATTATAAGTTTGATAGTATGTTATACCTAACCCTTCATATGGACAGGCAAAATTTTCACCAGATTCTTTTCCTTTTTCTAATAGTTTTTTTGATTCATTGAAGTATAATTCAGAAATATTATATTCTCCAATGAAAAGATATGAAAAACCAATGTAGCTATATGGATAAGGGTTTTCAGGATTTTCATTTATAATTTCTTTTAGTAAGGATATTGCATTTAAATAATCTTTTTTATGCATGTATAGTTTACTTAAATCAATTTTTGTTTTTATGTTTGTTGCATCAATATCAAAAGCTTTTTCTAATGCTTTTTTTGCACTTGTTGGTTTATCTTTTCTTAAATAAATATCAAGAAGGAGATTATAAGGATTAGAATAATTAGGTTTTATTTTAGTAGATTTATTTGCATAAATTTCTGCTTTTTCTATCTCATTTTGATTGAAATATTCTCTTGCAATTAAATAATTAGAAATATAGTCACTTGAATTTTTTTTAATTGATTGCATAAAATTTTCAATTTTTTTTGAATAATTTAGATTAATTTTTTCATCTTTATAATTAGAATAAATTTTTATTGGTGATTTAATTTGTTTAATTAATTGGAGTGAATAAATAATAATAATCAATACAAGTATAGCTAAAAAAAAAGTTTTTTTTTTTCTTTTTTTCATATGTACAAACAATTTTTTATTTAATAAATATTAATAATGAAAGAGTTTGATTTATTTATATTTAAATTATTTGATTTGTTCTTAGAAAAAGCTTAAATATTGAGTATAATTATTTCAATTGTATGAAAAATGAAATTTCTTTAATGTTTTCAGGAGGGGTAGACTCTACTATGGCTGCAGTGTTGCTATCTAAAAAATACGATAAAGTTCATCTCTTAACGTATAATAATGGATATGGGCATATATTCCTGAAAACAACAAAAAAAAGGGTTAACGAGTTAAGTAAAAAATTTGGCAATAAATTTGTATATTCTCTTTCTTCTACTAAGGATTTATTTGAAAACATAACTGTAAATAATGTAGCTAATGAATTTAAAGAACATAAATCAGGTTTTGTATGGTGTATGGGATGTAAATTGGCGATGCATACGAAAAGCATTATTTATAATCTTGAAAATGGAATAAGAGATATAGCTGATGGATCATCAAAAAGCACAGAAAATATGATAGAACAGAAACCATTTAGTTTGGCATTAATAAAATCAATATATCAAAGATTTAATATTAATTATCATACGCCAGTCTATGATATTTCTAGGAAAGAAGAAATAAGAAGATTAAAAAAGATGAAATTTAACATGGGATGGTTCAAAATAATGGATAGATTTGTTGGAATTCAGCCAAAATGTCTGGCAGGGGAAATATATTACCTTCCAAATATTTTATTTGGAACAAGTCCTAAGCATAATAATGATGAAATTTTAAAATTTTTCAAAAAAAAGATAGATCTTATTGAATCATATATACAAAATCATTTTAATAAAAATGGATTAGATATTGAAATCTTAAAAAAAAGATTAGTTCTAAATGAAAAAAGCATAATTAAAGATTAAGATGGGATGCTGCAATATAGAGAAGGACAAAAGAAAAATGTCGAAGAGTGAATTATACTTAAGGCTTGTATTATTAATTATATTATCTTTAGTTTATAAATCATTTATAGTTTTTGCAGGATTATTTAATTTGAAATATAAAAAAATTTTAATAGCTTACAATTATTTTATTCAAGATTCTACATTAATTATAAAAAAGAATATTAAAAATTTTTAATTGTCTTGAATTTGGTTCAAGAGATTATATGCATCATTATTTTCATAAGGAAAATTTTCAATGGATTTTTCTAATAAAATTATTGCTTTTTTTAAATTTCCTTCTTCAATAAATATTTTGGCAAGCGCATTAAATTTTTCAAATTCGATGTTTGGATTGATATCAATTGATTTTTGAAGATTATTTTTTGCTTCATTTGTTTTACCTTGTTTATAATAGATTAAGCCAAGTCCTTCATATGGACAAGTATAACTATTATTATTTTTTTCCAATGCTTTTTTAAATTTTTTTTCAGCTTCTTCATAATTTCCTTGATTATAATTTACAAGTCCAAGTTCAGCTAAAGCAAATTCATTTTCAGGATATAATTTTAAAACTTTATTAAAAATATTTGTTGCATTTTCATATTTTTGTAGCCAAGTAAAAGAATTACCTTTACTGATTAATGCTAAAAGATGGTTCGGTTTTTTTTCAAGAATTAAATTATAATATTTTAGAGCTTTTTTATGTTGATTTTGATTAGCATATGTCCATCCCAAACCTAGTGGGGTCATTGTATATAAATAATTAAATTCTGTTGGATCATTTTTATCAATTTTTAAAATGCTATAATTAAGAATTTCATTAAATATTTTTTCTGAATTTATATAATCTTTTTCAATAAGATGAATGTGACCAAGACCTAATTTTCCAATAGTAGATTTATTATTGACTGAAATCTCTTTAAAAATTTCTTTTGCTTTATTAATTTTATTTGTCATTAGAAATATAAATCCTTTTAATTCAGAATATTTTTTTTCATTTTCAATAGCTATAGCTTTATTTATATATTCTAGGGAGCAATCATATAAATTGGACATAAAACAAGCATGTGCTGCCTTAAAATTCATATGATCAATTGTTGGACTAGCGTCTGCAGCTTTTTTATAGTTTTCAACAGATAATTGATATTTCTCATTTTTATAGTAAAAAACTCCAAGAGCTTGATAAGCACAACCTAAGGCTTTTTTGTTAGATTCATTAAATTTTCTTATCATAGTAAAAAATTCTTTTTCTGAGTTTTCAATGTATTCTTGTTCTAAATATAACCATTTTTCAGATTCTTTTATTACTAAGTAGTCCTCTTTTGTCAAATTTAATAAATTAAAATTTTGAGGACTAGTATTAATTTCGGTTAAAAAATTAAATGCATTTTCAAATTCCATATTTTTTACTAGGAATTTTGAAATTATTGTTATTTTGAAAGCATTTGAAGCTAAATATTTAAAATTTGTATTATTTAAATCATTGAAAGATTTGAAAGATTTTCTAAAATTTGTATTATATTTTTTCATATTATGTTCTAAGAAAAAAGATAACTCACCATTAGCTAAATGTGTTAATCCTAATGGATTACCATTAGCAATTTCTAAAGATTTATTAATTGAATTTGAAGCATCATCTAAATTCATCATTTTTATCTGAATTAAAGATTTTAAAGTATACCCTACTTCTTCGTTAGGAAAATTTTGCAGATATAAATTTAAATATTTAAGAATCTCATTGTCATAAATACTTTTATGAATAAATAATAACTCAATTAACCTTTCATAAGATTTTTTAGATTTAGGATTAAATTCAATTGATTTTTCATAATTTGAAATACTCGCAGAAATGTTGTTATTTTTTTCGGTTATTTGACCTTTATTAAAGAAAAACTCAGATTGTTCTATTTTTTTTGAATTATTTTGAACATATATATATTTCCAAATTACTAGTACACTAATATTTTTTTTTCTAATTTCATTGAAAAATTTTATTGTTGGTTTTATTTTTAAAATACTTAATTTCAAATATGGTAAAAATGGTATTTTTGTTAATATTTTTTTTTGTATTTCTAGTTCTTCTAGTGTTTCTCTACTTTGAAAAAACTTAAATTCATCTTGATAACTATTTATGTTATCATATTCATAGAATGCATTTTCACTGGCTTTTGGAAATCTTTGATACCATCTTTCATCTATAGTATAATTTGCTTTTGAAATTCCAATTATAATCAAATTTAAGATTATAAAAATAATTAATATTTGTTTTTTATTGCTTTTAAAATTTATATTTTTTAAACCAAAAGACATGAAAATAATTATAATTGGCAAAATTAGTAAAATAAAAGAAGTTTTAGCAATTTCCCAGTTTTCTTGAAATGACAAAAATGTGATATATGGAATGAGCCAAAGACAATAAAAAATCCAGTTTTTATTATTTTTTTTAAAATATTTTATAAATCCAAGAATTACAAAAATTGAAAATAACCCTAAAATTTTAATAAATAGTAAAAATAAATAGATAAATACAGGATACGCATAGTGTGGAGTTCTAATTATTTTTAAATGAAATGGAAAATTAAGAAGACCATTGAAATTAAAAGAATTTCCTAAAAATTTATGTGAAAATTCAGGCCTTAAACCTTCAAAATGAGGATATTGAGATGAATGTAATATAGGATTACCAAAAGCAAAATAATTCCAATATAATAAAGGCAACATAATAGTTATAACACCTATTAAAAAATAAGAAATTTTTTTTATTGGTTTTTTTTGGTTCAATAAAATAAATCCCAAAGCAGGTGAAAATAAAATTGCTACATTTCTTATATTTCCAAAAATTCCAAATATTATTCCTATTATGAACCAATTATTTGATTTATTTATAATTAAATATATTATCATAATTGTAATAATTAGTCCTAAAATATTAGGGTTTAGAGTATTTATTGAAAAAAAATATTCATTAAGAAAAAGAATAATTGAAGAGAGATATGATATAATTGTTGAATTTGTTAATTTTTTAATGATAAAATAAAATAAAATAAAACTAAATGTAATAAATAGAGAATAATATAATCTAAAACCAAATAATCCAAAAAATAGGAAAGGAATTGAAAAAATTATTCCTGCACCAATTCTTTGATCTTTTGAAATTATTCCATAAGTATTTTTATTTATTAAATCATTAGGGATTTTCTGTTCAAGTTCATATTCATAAATTATTTTGTTATTAATATCAATAAAATTGGTTTTTTCACCAGTTAATATTATAGAAGGGGATGCAATATATGTATCCCAATATCCTAAAAATGGCCCAGAATAATTAATAAAAAATAAAATAAAAATGATTAAACTAATTAAAAATAATATTTTTTCTTTTAAAAAAAGATTAAATCTAATTAAAAATATATTCTTAAAAACTAATATGAACAGAATTAATAGTACTACAAAAACAATAATAAAATTTATATTGGTTTTAAAAATTATAGCTAGACTAAAAGAGATTATTGGAATTATAAAA
>JABHHN010000067.1 GCA_018671515.1 archaeon
GGAAAGCTTAGTTATGTTATAACAGATAGCGGTAAAGATTTGAAAAAAATTATTCTTAATCTAAAAGATTGGTGTGTAAAAAATGGATGTGTCATACCAGATAAATGTAAAGGTAAGGATTGCATTTGCTCAACAGTATTTATTCTACAAAAATAATATAAATGATTTCTGATTCAAAAAGTTCATGAAAAGAATAATAACTATAATTTTACTATCTATGATAGTTATTTCATGTGGAGGAAAGAATATGGGAACAAAAATAAAGATTGAGACAAGTCTAGGTGATATGACTGTTTTATTATATGATGAAAAATCACCTATTACAACAAACAATTTTAAGACATTGGTTGAAAAAGGATTTTATGATGGGATAATTTTTCATAGGATAATTCCTGATTTCATGATTCAGGGAGGAGACCCAACAGGAACAGGTATGGGTGGTCCAGGTTATCAAATTGAAGATGAATTTCATCCAGAATTAAAGCATACAAAAAAAGGAATGTTATCAATGGCAAATTCAGGGCCAAATACAGGTGGAAGCCAGTTTTTTATTACTCTTGCACCAACACCTTGGCTTGATGGAAAACATGCACTATTTGGTGAAGTAGTAGAAGGTCTTGATGTATTGGATAAGATTGGAGCAGTACAGACTGGTGCTCAAGATAAACCACTTGATGATGTAGTCATGAAGAAAGTTAGTGTTGTTTCTTAGATAAATTATTTTTTTATTTTATATTTAAATATTTCATAAAAGAATTTTAAAAAAATCTAACTATTTTTCTTAATGTTTTTTTTTCTTCCAAATATTTCTTTAAGAAAATCAAACATTCTCAAAGAAAGTTACTGCAAATTTACAGAAATTAATTATTGTTTTTTTATCTAGTTCAAATTCTTTTCTACTTCCTAAATAATTTTTACAAGTGGGCGTTATTTTTTTACCTTTTTTAAGTTCTTCATAGGAAATACATTTAATATGTTTTTTTGAAACAATAATGAAGAAAGCATTTTCATAAGGATAATTTTTAGGTAGTTGACTAAATCTAAATTCTTCATTGGCTCTAAATTTGACTTCTATAAAAAATATTTTTTTATCTTTTTTAACAACAAAATCGGGCATACGTCTAATATCATCTGCAACTTCACTACGAACACCTTTTAACAATTTAATAATTCCAGGGACTGTGTTTTCCATACCATATCTAAAAACATCAAATTCTAAAGCTAAAAATAATTCTTCAATTAAAGTTTCTGCAATCCTGCCTTTAATCATATCTTTTCTATATTTACTTTCTCCTTTAGAAAGACCATGCTCTATTTTTTTATTTTTTTTAAAGTAGTGAGCCATGAAAAAAAGAAATATGTTTAGAATTAAATATTTTATTTAAATATGTTATGGGAAGAAGTGTCTAGTGAGAAGATTTTAACAAATAAATACAATAAATTTATAATCTTACTATTCTTATATGTAAGAAAGGTGATAGAATGACGCTCATTGAAATTAGATCAGCAACAATTACATCTAAAGGTCAAATTGCTATTCCAAAAGATGTTAGGAATTTAAAAGGATTCAAAGAAGGATCAAAAGTTAGCATTATTGCATATAATGACAGGATAGAGATAAGACCATTACAACAGTTAAGAGAAAAATTGGATGTTACTTATGCAAGTGAAAAAGTATTATCAAAAGATTGGCTATTAAAGGAGGAAGATGAAGCTTGGAAAGATTTGTAGTTGGAGAGATAGTGGTCATACCATTTCCTTTTTCTGATTTGAGTTCTTCAAAGAAAAGGCCTGCTTTAGTTTTAAGTCAAATTCAGGGTGATGATATTATACTTTGTCAAATTACAACTGCAAATAGGCTTGATAAATATATCATTGATTTAGAACAAAAGGATTTTAGTAAAGGAAATCTAAAAATTAAAAGTATAATCAGACCTAATAGAATATTTACAGCAGATAAATCATTAATAAAATACAAAATTGGAAAAATAAATAGTGAAAAAATTAATGAAGTTAAACAAAAAATAACAGAAATTTTTGATTTATGAGGTCATAAATTGTGACTTCAAGTTCTAAACATATAGATGAATCATATAGAGAAAAAAAGGTTTACGTTTTCAAAATTTGACAAATGTGTGTTAAAATTATTAGAAAAAACAATAAAATAAAATCTTACTCTTTAATTGGAATCCAGATTTCACAAATATTATTCTCATCCATTGTGAATCTTTCATCATATAATTCAAAAGATATTCCTTCTTCATTGTACTTTTTATCAGAAGATGGTAACCATTCTTTCATTGCTTTATCCCAGGTTTCACCTATTTTCATAAAATCACCTTTATGTAGAAACACAGCATATTTTGAATTAGGTATTTTTTTTGAAATCATACCTGTAGGAATATCATTTACACTATTAACTTCAACAGCGGTGCAATAATCAAAATTTTCCCAAGTTGGGTCATCACTATCGCATATCCCAAAAAATATTTTATCACCTTTTCTATTTTGAATTTCATTAAATCTTTTATGAAAATTACCCCATAATTGTGGAATTTCAATTTTATTTTTTGTTTCTTTCATTGTTGTACTAATATTCATACCTACTACATCAAAGCTTTCTTTTGTTTCATATCTTTGTTCCATATTATCATTCCTCCTATTTAGAAAAATATTAAATTAATTTTATTTAAATATCATGTGTTGAAGGATGTCCAGTGACTTTTTTTTTTAATATATTAAAAAAAAGATATATTTTTATAATTAATCACATTTCATCACAAAAGGTGATTAAATGACACAAGCAAGATTAGAGATTGATGATTATACTGCAAGAGTTTTGGATGTAATAAAAGGTAAATATGGATTAAAAAATAGAAGTGATGCATTAAATAAGTTTACTTTAGAAAAAGGAATAGAATATGTAGAACCACCTCTAAATGAAATGGTTCTTAGAGAACTTGATGAAACATATAATTCTCATATGAAAAAACATAATAAAAGAAAAATGTCAAAAAATGAACTTAAAAAATTACTGGATTTGAAAGATTAAAATGTTTGATTTTGATATTTCTGATAAATTGAGAAAGAAATTAAAAAAATTAGGAAAAAGAGATAAAGTATTGGCAAGAATTTTTTATAAAAAATTAAATGAAGTTATAGAAAAAAATAAAATTTCAATTAATACATATAAAAATCTAAAATCGCCACAAAATGAATATAAAAGAATACATCTTACAGATAATTTTATTTTAATATTTAATGTAAATATAGATACTAATTATATATTATTTATTGATATTCTTCATTGGGATAATGCGTATAAAAAATAATTAAATATTATTTTTTATTCAATACTTTCAATTTCAAATGTTGTACCTAATGGTTTGAGATTAAAAATATTTTTGTATTGTGTTGCTTTTAATTTAGCTTTATTTATTGCTTCTTCTAATGTATTTCCAGTTACAACAGTTGGTAGAGTAACGGATTTGAAAATTTTATCTTTTAAGTTTGAAGTAAGGAAATAAGTATTGTATTCTTTATCATTTAAATAAAAAATATATTTTTCAGAAAGTCTCTCATTAGGACTTATTTCGGTTAAAGAATTTATAGAATCTGAAAATCTTTTACTTGCTTCATCACTTACTGTAAAAGTAATAAGGGATTGACATGAAAATCCTTTGTCATTTTCAAAACAATTTTTTTCTTTTACATCATAACAGTATTTTGATTCACATACATTTAAAATATCCCAATTATCTAATATTTGTTTATCATCAATTTTAGTATAGAAATAATTGTTTTCTAAAAAAAATATCAATGTGTCTTTTCTTTCTAATATTATATCATGTACAGTTAGAAGAATTCTTTTATCATCTAGTATTTCTAGTGTTGGTTCTCTTTTAAAATGATATTCAATTCTTCTTTTTATTTCATTTGACGCATCATTCATCTCATCTTCAGATAAAGATTCTTGAGATTTGATAATTATTTTATTTGTAGCGGGATCAAGGCGTAATTCTTTTAATACTAAATTATAAATTAAAACTGAAGCGAGTGATAATACAATTATCAGGATTAAAGCTATTGCTAAACTAGGGATTGTTTTTTTTTTAGTTTTTATTTTATTTTTTGATTTCATATTTTAAAATATAAAATTAATATTAATAAAATTTTCTTTTAAATTTAATATATATACAAAGCACATACACAATATTTATTAATAGTAAGATATTAGGTGTAAATATATTAATTTTATTTTAGAATACATTTTAACGGATGTTTTTATATAAATAGGAGATGAAAATGGCTAGAACATATAAACAGATATCAACATGCAGCATGTGTAAAACTAGATTTGTAGTTGAAAATGGAAAAATCAGAAGAAGCACATACTGTCCAGCATGTGTAAAAAAATATTTTGGTAAAAAAGAAGAAGATAAGGAAGAAAATAAAGTAGAAGAAAAAAAAGAAAGTAAAGAAGAAGAAAAAGAAGAAAGTAAAGAAAAAAAAGAAAATTACATATTATAATATTTTCATTTAATTTTTTGTTTTTAATTCAAACTTATATGTTTGAATTCATTGTCACTTTTTGAAAATATTATAAGAACAGGATTCTTCACATTTGTAATTAAATCGTAAACTAAATATCCTCTTACAGTTTCTTTAGGAGATATACTTTCAATATTGTTGAATTTATGTGGTTGGTAATAATTATTATATGTCCTTAGACCTTCTGAATCTAATTTATATGATCGATCATAATTATCATAAACTTCAAATTCATTTGGTGAAATAGTTTTTTCTAAATTTCCAATATTGGTTATTTCCATTTCAATTATATAAAAAATTCCATCTGCTTTTTTCCCTTGAAATTTTTCTTCTCCATCTTCATCATAAATTTTTCCTATTCTATCTAGGGAAAGCATATCATTTATTTTAATTGAGAAATCATCAATTATTAGTTCATCATTCATATCAAATACACAAGGATTACAAATTCCACCACAATCAATATTGGTTTCATCTTGATTAAGTATTCCATCTTTACAGGTCTGTCCAAATTCTAAGAACATTTCATAAGTATTATTGAGGCAGTCAAATACTACTTTGTGAGGTCCTTGATCAACCATTTCAGAATAAGGAGCAATAATGTATGATTTTGTTTCACCTGAAAGGAGAGGTCCAATATTTTTGTTTCTATCATTTGAAGCAATGAGAAGATAACTTTTTTTACGTCTTTGTCCTTCACCATTAAATATTTCATAGTCACATCTTAATTTTTCAATATTTTTTTCATATCTATTTGTAATTTCAAACCATATTTTTTCAATTTTAGTTTCATATTTTTGTGCATTATTAAATTCAAATTCTAAAGAAGAGGTAATTTTACATTCAATGATTTTTTCGTTAACACATTTATAATTTGTTTGATCTGAACAGTAATCATTTGTACAAACATCATTATCATTGCAATTAAAAGGACAGACTTTTATTTCTTCTACTTTTTTTTCAAGGATAATAGACTTTGATTCATTTTCTTCACTGTTGTTATTTTTTACATTTACTTCATATTCATTTATTATTCTAGAATTATGAGTGTCATACATATAATATAATGAAATAGTAATAAAAATTATTATAATCATTTTACTAATTTTAACAACTGAGATTTTTTTATTCTTATCTTTAATAGGTTTTTCTCTACATGGTGTGCAAATATCATAAGAAGACTCAAATCGTCTACTACATTTAGGACAAATTTTCAAAAATATACACCTTATGTAATTTTTAGATATTCTAGTATAAAAATATTTTGTTAAAGTCGATAGAATACCTATAATTTATTTATAATATGGTTTTCCTGCATCATTTATTCTTCTTAACCCTAGTCCAGTGGAAGACATAGGGATAAATATATTCATATTTAAAAATAATAATTCTTCAATATCTATTTTATCAAGTTCTTCAATCAAAGATTCTTTTTCAAATACTATTTCATTTTCATTAATAAAAATTTTGAGCATTATATTGATATTTGATTCATTGATTTTAAGTCTAATATTTTTTGAATTTATATTAAATTTATCAATTATATATTTTATTTTATGTATGAAGTGAAAATATGATACGTCATTGTTATTTTTTAATTCATCAAGTTTCATAACATTTTTTTTTAAAGATAATAAATCATTGACTAAATCATTCTTGTTTCTATTTATGATAATTTCATTTTTTATTTTCATTTTCATCAACAAGAAGAGTAATTTTGCAAATATAATAAAAATGTCTATGTGATATTTTATCAAAACAAAAATATTTATAAATTATATTTTGTTTATGGGTTGCATGGATGAATTATCAAGAGTAAAGGAAGGATTAGGAAACATTACAAAACTTGATATGATTGATAAAAAAATAATTAGAGCATTATTTTCAAATAAAAGAATAAATCAAAAAGAAATTAGTAAAAAAGCAAGAGTGTCAAAAGAAGTAGTAAATTATAGATTAAATAACTTACAAAAAAATGAAATTTTAGTAGGAAATGTTGCAATAATCAATAATTTGAAATTAGGATATTTATGTAGTATAACTTATTTAAAACTTCAAAAAATAAATAAAGTGCGTGAGATGGAAATTATTGATTTTTTTGTGAATCAAGATTATGTAAAAGCAATAGCTACATGTACAGGTCATTGGGATATTTTTATTGTATGTTCATCAAAAAATATTATTCAATATAATGATGTACTTAGGGAATTTGAAAATTTTTGTGGAGAAAATCTTAAAAAAAAAAGATCTGCAATAATTTTGGAAGAGTATTTTCTTCCATATGATTATATTTTCAAGGAAAATGGAAATATAATAAAAAAACAAAAAGTAAAAAATAAAATGATTATTGATTTTATTGATAAAAAAATTTTAAAAAAGATATCTACAAATTCATCAATGAGATTAGTTGAGTTAGCAAAAAAGACAAAATTAACACCTGAAGCAGTAAGTTATCGGATAAAAAAATTGACTGAAAATAAAATTATCACAAATTTTTTCCCACTTATCAATATAAGTAAATTAGGATATCATTGGCATACTGTTTCTTTGTATTTGCATAATTTAAATAAAAAAAGAGAGAATCAATTGATTAAATATTTAAAAGATCATCCTAATATTGTTGTAGTTATAAAAACAGTTGGAGAATGGAATTTAGAATTTGATGTTCATGTCAAAACAAGTCAGGAGTTTAGAGAAATATTAATGAGCATAAGAGAAGAATTTTCTGATATAATCAATGATTTTGAATCAAACCTTATTTTTGCAGATTATAAATATACTCATTTTCCACATGGACTTATGAAGTAATTAATTTCTATTTTTTAGGTGCTTCTACGAGTTCACCATATGCCATCTGCACAGCAAATTTTATGGATTCACCAAGTGTTGGATGAGGATGAATTGTGTCCATTATTTTTCTAGGTGAAATATTATTTCTAAGAATAAGTGTTGCTTCAGTTATTAGTTCAGAAACATTATAACCAATCATCTGAAAACCAACTAATTTATTTTTTTCTAATATGACTTTAATAAAACCATTATGATGATTATCAAGCGCATATTTTGGATTATGCTCTAATTCATAAGTAAATGTTTTTGGATTTTTACATTGAGATGTAGTTTTTCCTACTGCAGCAACTTCA
>JABHHN010000068.1 GCA_018671515.1 archaeon
AAAAAATATAAAAAAAATATTGTTAATTATATTAGTAATGAATTTAATATTGATGAAACCATAAAACCATTGGACAAATATTGCAGAAACCCTAAAATAACTTCCAAAAGATCTAAGCTTGATTTTATAAAAATAATAGATGAACAAAAATCAAGAATAAAAGCATTAGAATATATTAAAGATGACAAAGAAGGAGTAAATACAAGTCTTGTCAATGAAATAAAAAATCAACAAATTATAAGTGAAAATCAAAGAAATAAAATTTCAGAGCTTGAGCATATTAAATCAGACTTAAGTCAAAAAACAAATGTATTGAACCAAGATAAAGATAATTTAATCAATGAAATTGAAAATATAAATCAACATATAAAAAGCATAGATGAAATAAAAAACAATCAGAATGAAATAATTAAAAAACAAAAGTTTTTTATTGGAAAATTTAAAAATTCAGTTGTTTATCCATTATATAGAATGACTCATAATTTAGGTAAAACAAAAATAGGCCAAATCATGCAAAAATTATTGAAATAAATTTATGGATTTATTTTAATTCAATTTTTTTTTAAACATTCTTCTTTTAATTTATCTGGAAATTCATTACAAAGTAAAGAGTTTTTTTTAGAAAAGTCTTTAATATATCTACTTAATTGATAAATTATTCCACGCAAGCAAAAATTTGAATATTTATCCTCTGCAAAATTACAAAATTTAATAGATTTTTGAAGATTGGAATTGGTTTTCATATCCATTCCAAGACCTATTCCATAATAACAATTTTCTTTGTTATTATCTGGAATAAAATTGCAATAATAGTTCATATCTAATATATAATCTTCAATTACAAGTTGATGTCCATATTGTTGGTAACAGTCATCTGTATAATTTACTGGAAGAAGTTCACAATAATTTCTAAAAAATTTCATTTTGTCTTTTTCTGAGGTTGTACCTATACTCCATATCAAACCATTGATACATTCTTCATTATATGCTGGAGTCAATTTATTACAAATAGAAATAGTGGGTTGAATATTTTCATTTGTTAAATTTGTACCAATTTTAAATCCATATCCATTTATACATTCTAATTTGTTTTTTTCATCAAGAGATTTACAGAAATTAAGTACTTTTTCTTTTGGCATATTTATAGGTACATGACTAAAACAGCCATAATTCCAAGAATTATAAGATTTTTCACATGCCTTTTCAATTTTTTCATAGTAATTAGTGAAATTTTCTTGTGCTGCTAATTCATCTGCTATCAAAAAAAAGCATTCAGATCTCCATGATGGATTTGCAATTCCATCACAAAATTTCATAAAATGCTCATAATTTTTAGGAAGTTGAGAAATCATTGAAATAGAAATAAAAAAATTACATTCTCCATTTAGTAATTCATCTTCTAAAGAATTGCAGATTTTTTCATCTTTATTAGAATATCTGTATACAGAATTGATTTTTTCATAATCTACTTTCAAACAAATATTTTTATTATTTTCAGGAAAAATACATCTATCTTTAATATTTTCAGGGGTATTTATGAAAGCCCACATATGTGGCCTTGTACTTAGTCTAAAACATAAAAATTTTGAGTGATAATCTTCAATTTCTTCACATTTTTCTTGTTTTAATAAACAATATTGTCTTGTCCAATAATCTTTAATTTCACTACAATAATTGTAATCAAACTTTTCAGCAAGTTCTAATAAACATAAATTTTTGTTTTGTTTAGAATTTATCATGCATAAATCTTTTTCTAGATTGGTAGGATCAATAATGTATTTTAAAGAAGAAAGAATTAAAATAATGATAATCGAAAGTAAAAAATATTTAATGATTTTTTTCATTTTAGACAATTAATAGATTTAAGCTCAGGTACATATTTTAAAATATCTTCTTCAATAGGTGTGAATAATTCAATTTTATATAGCAGATCATCACATTTATGGAAAAAAAATAATGTTTTATATTTTATTAAATCCCATGAACAGGCACCATAATTTAATCTTTCGTTTGAATATAAAAAATAATAATTGAAAGGTTCATTTTCAAATTCTTTAGGTTTAAATTCTTTTTCACATCCAATTCTATTAGATAGTTGCCCAGGATATGGCGAATGGATTTCTCTGTAGAGTGAATTTATGAAAAAAAGTTCCTCTTTTATTATGTCTTCTATTTTATCAATCTGAACATTTTCATTTACTGTAATTTTGATGATTTTATGTTCATAATTTCCAGAATATACTTTTTTATTTGAATTCTCAATTTCTTTTAAATTAAAATTATTTATTAAATCACTTTTCAAATTCAAAGCAGATATTTTAAAAGTATTATGGTTATTTTGGTTGCATGAGACAATTATATGAAGTAAAATACATATTATAATTATATACGTCTTTTTCATAATTATTAAGTAGATTAGATTTAATTATATGCTTTTTGATTTAGAAAAAGTTTTATAGAAATTAACATTAGTTTAATTAATGAAAAAATGTCTGACATTATTTTTATTAATTTTATGTTCATGTAATTTACAAAATATTGAATCAAATCAAATTTTAAAAACTTATTCAGGTAATTACCAAGGAAATTTAATATGGTCAGATGAAATATTTATATTGGGTGATACAGTCATAGAGGGAGATTTAAGCATTGAGCCAGGTACAAAAGTTTTTTTTTTTGTACAGGATGATCAAAAATCAGGAAATGAATTTCCTGCTGATGGATTTAATGATTTTGATCCTACTCGATTAAAAGAATATGAAGTTAGTCATTCAGTTTTGCATGTTTTAGGAAAATTAAATTCTGTGGGAACTATAGAAAATAAAATTATTTTTTCATCTGCAGCAAAAAATCCAAAGAATGCAGATTGGATATCAGTTATTATTTCATCAGATGGAAGCCATATTGAAAATTCGGTGGTCGAATGGTCAAGAAATGGAATAACATTATGGGGAAATCAACCTAATACAATTATAAAAAATAATATTATAAATAATACTTTTTGGGGAGCCATCTCAAGTGATAAATCAAGTGCTAAAATATTGAATAATGAAATAATTAGAGCAGGTCATGAAGGAGTTGACGTCCAAGGTGGAAATCCTTTGATTAAGAATAATAAGATTTCTAAATCAAGGACAGGAATTGTCATTATTGATGGTTCTTCCATAATTGAAAATAATGAATTAATTGATGTTGGAAAAGGCATATATGTAAAAGAAGGAGCAAATCCACAAATAAAAGATAATATTATAGAAGAAATCAATGAAAAATCTATTTTTTGGTTCTATGATGATTTTAATTATTCAATAATCTGATTTTTAAACAAATTACTTTTTTATTATAACATGAAAGTCTCATTAATAATCCCTACATTAAATTCTGGAAAAACACTGAATTTTTGTTTAGATTCTGTTTTTATGATGTCAAAAATCCCCGATGAAATAATTATCATTGATGGTGGTTCAAGCGATGATACTGAAAAAATATCAAAAAAATTTAATGTGAGTTTCATAAATTCGGAAAAAGGTCTTTCTAAACAAAGAAATGTTGGAATTAAGATTTCAAAATATGAGATGATTGCCTTTCTTGATTCTGACGTTATAGTAAAAATAGATTGGCTTTCTAATCTTTTATTAGAAATTAAATTGGATTTACTTGCAGTCGGTGGGAATTTAATTGAAAAAAATAGAAAAACATTACCTGATAAATGGAGATGTAGTCATATGGATCAGAATTGGGGAAATAATAAGAGAGAAAATATTCCATTTCTATATGGGTCTAATTTTTTAATTAAAAAAAAAGTTTTTGAAAAAGTAGGGTATTTTGATAAAAAATATAAAACAAATAATGAAGATGTAGATTTATTTAAAAGATTGAAAAAAAAGAAACTTAAATTTTTGTATACTCCTAATGCAATATGCTATCACTTAAAAAAAGATACAATAATTAGTGTAATGAAAACAAATTATAATTGGCAGTATTATGCGTATCCTGAACCAAAAAATCTATTAAATTTGATTTTGAGAATATTTATTTATAATCCTTATAAAATGTTAGTTTATTCTCTTAAAGATTTGATGAATGGTAAATTAATTAATCTTTTTTTGGATATTTTAATGTATTTTTTTCATTCTTTTTATGATTTTAAGGTTTATTTATCTCAGAAAGAGTTTTAAATATGGTTTTATTCTCTAAAAAGATGAGAGTATTGGTAACAGGTGGGGCTGGTTTTATAGGAAGTCATACTGTTGATACAATTTTAGAAAATTCAAATCACGAAGTTTTTGTTCTTGATAATTTATCAACAGGTTTTATAACTAATGTTCCAAAGAATGTAAAATTTTATGAAGTAGATTTATTGGATAAAGATTTATTATTTAAAATAATTGAAGATATAAAACCCGAAATTATCATTCATTTAGCTTCTTCTGTATCTGTGTCAAGATCATCAAAAAAACCATTATTTGATGCACAAAATAACATTATTTCAACACTTAATTTGATGGAGGCATGTAAAGGTATATCTAAATCTGGCAAATTAAAAAAAGTGATTCTTGCCTCATCACAAACAACATATGGTGAAGGTGAATATTTTTGTGATGTTTGTAACAAAAGGTCTAAACCTATGTTTAGAAAAATAGAGGATATTCAAAATGGTAAATTTGATCTATTTTGTAATCATTGTAAAAATAAATTAAAACCTATTGGAACAAGAGAATCATCAGTACAATTTCCAGTAAATAATTATGGTGTTTCAAAATTATCTGAAGAAAAATATCTGATTTCATTTGCTAATCAATTTGGTTTATCTTGTATTGTATTTAGATATTTTAATGTCTATGGTCCTAGACAAACAACTCAAGGTTTAGAGACTGGAGTTGTACCTATATTTATTCATCTTATGTTAAATAAGAAAATTTCACCAATTATTTATGAAGATGGTTTAATGCTGAGAGATTTTGTTCATGTTAAAGATGTGGCAATGGCTAATTATTTGGCGCTTGATAAAAATGATATTGTTGTATATAATGTTGGACATGAACCACAAACAATATTAGATCTTGCAAATAAAATTGCAAAAGAATTAAAATTTGATTTAAGTAATAAATTATCAATGAAATGTAGAAGCATAAATGAAAATTCAGGTACTTATGATTCTAGAGCAATAATTTCTGATAATTCTAAATTGATAAATGAATTTGGCTTTAAACCTTTAATTAATTTTGAAGAAGGATTAAAAGAAACAATAGAATGGGCAAAACGAAATAAAGAAATTCTATAATAAAATGAAAATTAAAAGATTATTTTATGCATTTTTTTTGTTATTTATTACATTATTAGTTGATATTTTTTTAGTAATTAAACAAAAGATATTAGGTTTTGAATTAGTTCCTGGCTCTTCAAAAAAATGAAAAAGCAAAAATTGAAAATATTGATGGTTCATCCACATGATATATATTCTTCAAATGAACCTTGGACAATAAGAGTAAGAGAAATTGCAAAGCAATTTGTAAAAAAAGGTCATGTAGTGAAATTAGTTTATTTTCCGTTGCCTAAGAAAATAAGAGGAAAAATAATTTCAAAATGCAATGAATTTGAAACAATTCCATTTAATAGGCATTGGTGGAAAATATTTACAAATATTCTCAGGATGAATAAAATTGCAAAATGGGCAGACATTATCCATTTTCAAAAATGCTTTACAAATGCAAGTATTCCTGCAATTTTTGCTTCTGTCTTTCAAAATAAACCAATACATTATGATTGGGATGATTGGGAGTATGGAATTTATAATTATAGTTCTCCTTCAAAATTTTATGGTACTTATTTAAATTTTTTAGAAAAAACTATTCCAAAAGTAGTTGATTCTATAAGTTGTGCAAGTGATGAATTAATAACTATGACAAAAAACTTAGGATTTAAAGAAAAAATAGTTAAATCAAATATTTGTGTTAACATGGATACATTTAATGATAAAAATTTTGATAAGAATTTATTAAATGAAATAATAAAAAAATATAATATAAATTTTCCTACTGTTGGTTATCTTGGTCAATTACATGGAGCACAATATGCTTATCTTCTTTTAGAAGCATCAAAAAATATTGTTTTAAAGTATCCAGATGCAAAAATTATTTTTGTAGGTGGAGGAAGTGAACAATATAGACTAGAAAAAAAAATTAAAGAGTATAAGTTGGAAAAAAATGTTATTATTACTGGATTAATCAAGCATGACATTGTTCCTTATTATCTTAATTTAATAGATATTGCAGTAGCATGTTTTGAAGACACAAAACAAGTAAGATGTAAATCTCCTTTAAAAATTGGAGAATACATGGCTAGCGGTCGAGCAATTGTAGCAAGTGATGTTGGAGAAGTACCTTGGATGATTGGTGATGCAGGTATTTTGACAAAAGCAGGAGATGTTAAATCTTTAGAAATTGAAATTTTAAATTTATTGAAAGATGAAAAACTTAGGGAAAAAATTGGAAAAAATGCTAAAGACAGAGCTAAAGAACAGTTTTCTTGGAGTAAAACTTCTGATAAAATATTGAGTTGTTATGAATCAATTCTCAAATAGTTATTAGGATATTTATATAAATTTAGAACAATTGGTAATAAAAATGAGAGTAGCAATAGTATATCCTTCTTTTGGTGTAGTAGCAAAAGTAAATCAGCCAAATATAAAGGCTGTGGCAGATAATTATGGTATATATCCTAATACAAGCTTAGCTTATCTAGCTGCAGCACTAGATGAAGCAGGACATGATTTGATATTTTTAGATGGTATGGCATCTGGATATTCTTTATCAGATATGGTAAAAAAAATTAAATTATTTAAGCCAGAGATAATGATGTTTACAATTACAACATATCTTTACTGGGAAACTCTTGAAATGATAAAATATTTTAAAAAAAATTTTTCAGCAAAAATAATTGTAGGTGGGGCGCATTTAGGATTATACCCAAAAGAAACTTTAAAAAATGATATTATTGATTTTGGAATTATAGGAGAAGGTGAAATTACAACAGTGGAATTACTTTCTGCATTAAAAAATAATTCAGAATTATCTAAAATTTCTGGGATTGTATATAGAAAAAACAAAAAAGTAAAAATAAATAGTCCAAGAAAACTTAATAATGATCTTGATAGTCTTCCATATCCTGCCAGAAATTTTCTTCCTATGAAAAAATATTATTCATTTATTTCAAAATATAGAAATTACACAATAATGATTACAAGTCGTGGTTGTACATTTCAATGCTCATTTTGTGAACAACGAACTGGAAACATTAGATATAGAAGTCCAGAGAATGTTGTGGATGAAATGGAGGAATGCCAAAATAGGTATGGGGTCAGAGAAATTGATATTTTTGATCCTTTGTTTACAATCAATAAAAAAAGAGTCATAGAAATATGTAAAGAAATACAAAAAAGAAAATTAAAATTAGCTTGGTCATGCAGATCTAGAGTCGACACAATTGATGAAGAAACATTAATTGAAATGAAAAAAAGTGGTTGTTATAGAATATATTATGGTATTGAATCAGGAGATGAAGAAATTCTTAGAAATATTAAAAAAAATACAAAAATTAGTCAGATAAAAAAATCAATTAATTTAACAAAAAAAACTGGAATTTTGGCTTTTGGTTATTTTATGTTAGGAAATCCTGGTGAGACAAAAAAATCAATAATCAAGACAATAAAGCTAGCTAAGGAATTACCATTAGATTATGCTCAGTTTAGTAGAAGCAGTATTTTACCTGGAACGGCTCAATATGAAGAATGGATGAAATATTATAAGGAAGATTATTGGAATGATTTTGTGAAATATGGAAAAATCAAAGAAATGAAAAGATTGAATACAAAGTTATCAGATAAGGAATTGAATTTTTTTATTAAGAAAGCTTATAGAGAATTTTATTTTAGACCTATTCAAATATTTAGAATTTTAAAAAATATAAAGACTGTTGATGAATTTTTAAGATATGCAAAAGCAGGAATAAGCATGATTATGAATTGATATTTTTTTTAATATAGAAATATAATGTTCCATTTTGAAAATTGTATAATGGGACATTTTCTAGTTTTTTTATTAGTTCATATTTTTCTTTGTTTTCTTGCCATCTTGTGAATATATTTTTTATTTTTTCTTCTTTTATTGGAAAATTGGATATCATATTTTGTTTGTTTTCTGGGAAATTAATATCAGAATCAATAATTAGATCATATTCATCAATATTTTTTATGAGGTTATATTCGTTGCACATAGGTTCACAACTAAAAGGGGAATGAAAAATTATGTCTCCTTCTCTATAACTGAGTTTTATGACTTCACCTAAATGTGAAAATTGCATCATTAAAACATTTGTTATATTTTTTTCATCATGTAAATTTTGAATTGTATCATGAATATTTTTGTGGTTTATTTCAAATTTTTTTGAATTGATTATTCCAGTTTCATAATTATAATAATTATTTCCTAATGTATTTACAAATTTGGAATCATTTTTATCTGTGTATTTTAATAAAAATGTTAATAATACAAATGTAAAAATTATAAAAATAATAGATTTATTTTTTTCTTTTTTTATGATATAAATGATTTTTTCAATTATTTCAAAATATAATCCCCCAATTATTATACACATCAAAGGTAATAGTGGTACAATATATCTATTATTTGATGGAAGTATCTTTAAAATTAGAATACATGATATAATCCAGATTATTATAGGTGTATATTTTTTATTTTGCTTTTTTATTTTAAAAATATTTTCTGTAATGAAAAAATAAATTATACCAATTATGGTTGGAATTAAAAAAATTCTAAGTAATATATAATAAATTGAATAATCAACATCTGTTATCTTTTGAATATTTTTTCCAACTTGAAATACAACTTTAGAACTTGTTGTTATTTTATTAATATTTGAAAAATACCAAGGAGAAATTATTAAAAAAATTATTATAAGAGACAAAAAAATATTTTTAATTCTTTTATTATTAAATACATTTTTTATGTTAAATTTTTTATCAATTAATTTTTGTAATATTAATATTACAATTAATGGAGTTATATAAATAAAAAATGTAATTTTAGTCATCATCCCTAAGGCAAATGAAATTCCAAATAAAATTGAAAAATTTCTTTTTTTGAAAAATTTAGAATGTAAAAGAAAAAGAGCAGATAATATAATAAAAGAACTAAGAATAATGGCTGAATTAAAATTTCTTGAAAAATATCTTATTCCAGGTATGAAAAATACGAAAAATGCAGAAAAGAATCCTACATATACATTAATTATTTTTTCTCCTAAAAAATAGAGTCCAAAAACAATTAAGATGAATGAAAAACTTATTGATAATAAGGCTGTATCTTGAGTTGCTCCAAAAAGGGGATATAACAGAATTGCTTGAAAGACAATCATTGGAGGATCTGATTTAAAATAAATATCATTGAAATTTTTTATAGTTTGAGTAAATGGTTCTTCTTGCAATGATTTATACATATGTTTACTTATGAAAAAATATCCAAATGAATCTTCTTGTAGGGATCTATTGTCTTTTTTTAAAATATTACAATTATTTATTATTATAAATATGCTCATCACTGAGAGAATAATGAGAAAAAAATATTTTATTTTTTTATTTTTTTTTGTCATTTGATAAATTTAAGAGAATTGAAATTCAATTAAATATTCTTTTATATTAGTAAATTATTTTGTAGACGTATGTGTGGAATTTTTGGCTTTAATTTTGAAAATAAAAAACTTATCAAATTAATGATAAAATCATTAAAGCATAGAGGTCCTAATCATTCTTCTTCATATAATGATAAAAATATTTCTATTGGATATACAAGACTTAGTATTATTGATTTAGAAGGTGGCAATCAACCTATGTATAATGAAAATGGTTCTTTAGTGCTTTTTTTTAATGGTGAAATTTATAATTTTGAGGAATTGAGAGTAGAATTAGAAAAAAAAGGACATAATTTTTTAACAAGAACAGATACAGAAGTAATTGTTCATGCATATGAAGAATATGGTCATGATTGTCTAAAACATTTCAATGGTATGTTCTCATTTATCATATATGACTCAAAAAATAAGGAAATTTTCATTGCGAGAGATAGATTAGGGATAAAACCCTTATATTATTATTTCGAGGATAAAACGTTTGTATTTGCTTCAGAAATTAAAGCTTTGTATAATTATGATAAAATTAAAAAAGAGATTAAGACAGATGTAATTAATAGATATTTTACACATAGGTATTGTCCTGGAGAATCAACCATTTTTAAAGGGATAAAAAAATTATTACCTGGGCATTATTTGGTATATAAAAAAGAAAAAATTAAAATAAAAAAATATTGGGATTTAAGTTTTAATATTAAAAAAAGCCCAATTAATAAAATTAGTAGAGAATTTAGAGATATTTTTGAACAATCAGTAAAATATAGAATGATTTCTGACGTATCAATTGGTGCACTTTTATCAGGTGGAATTGATTCAAGTTCAATAGTTGCAATGATGCGTAAAAATACTGATGATAAAATAAGAACATATACATTAGGATTTGAGAATGGAATAAAAAATGAATTTGGACCTGCAAAACTAATTTCTGAAAAATTTAATACTGATCACAAAGAATTTACAATTGATTCAAGTTATATCAAATATCTTCCAGAAATAGTAAAACAATTAGATGAACCTTTGGCAGATCCAACAGTACTCCCTAATTATGTTTTAGCAAAAAAAACATCTGGTGAAATTAAAGTATTGCTAAATGGTGATGGAGCAGATGAAATTCTAGGAGGTTATGAACAGTATAGGTATATGAAATATCTAAAATATTATTCTTATGCTCCAAAAATTTTAAGAAAAACATTTATAGAATCAATGAAAATTTTACCTAAAGAGCCATTTTTTTTAAAATTAAATGAATTCCTAAAAAATGCAGATAATATTGATGAATCATACAAATCTTTGATATCTGTCTTTGGAGAAGAAGAGAAAAAATATGTATATTCTAAAACTTTTAAGAATGAATTGAATAATAATAATAGTTTTGATGAAAAATATCTAAAAATAAAGGCTGATTCATTAAATAAAATGCTTTTTCATGATATCAAAACTTATTTATCAGATAATATGCTTATGAAATTTGATAGATTAACAATGGCTAAATCTATTGAAGGTAGAGTGCCATTTTGTGATCATAAATTAGTTGAATTTAGTACAAGAATACCTATTGAGTATAAATTAAAAGGATTTAATGAAAAATTTATATTACGTCATTCTATGAAAAATATTTTGCCAAAGAAAATTATAAAAAAGAAAAAGCAAAGATTTATGGTTCCAACAGATACATGGTATACAAAAGAATTTGGTGAATTTTCCAAAAACCTTATTGATGAAAATGAACAATTAATTGAAAAATATTTGGATCCTACTTATATAAATAAAATTCAAAATAGTGATAAATTTTTATCTACAAAATTAATGAATTTTAATAGACATTTTGGCCTTTATTATTCCAGACAATTATGGTCTGTGACAAATTTTTTATTATGGCATAACGAATTCATTGATAGAAATCATTGAATTTCTTAATTTTGATTTTAATTTGTTTATTATTTTGTAAGATATATTTATGAGCTTTAAATCTTAATTTTATTGCTAATAATCTATTTTTTAGAAAAATTTTATTTTTTTTAGAAAATACTAATTTAATCTTTTGAATTTTACTTATATTTCTATCATAAGCATACCAATTAAACCATGCAAAATTAAATATCCCTAAAATTAATTCTTTTTTAAGAGTAGACTTTGTGAATGGATTAGATATCTTGATTTTTTTTGACTGTCTTTTAAACTTTTTAATTCCATATAATGTATTTTTTATTTCAAGGAAATATCTCTTTGAATAATCAACATTGGCGTTTTTATTTGCATGAATTGCTCTAGCTTCATCAACATATTTTGCATTTAGTTTTGCAAGTGAACATCTAATGAAAAAATCATAATCTTCTAAATAAGTTCCATAAAATTCATCAAAATATTCATCTAGTTTTTCAAGCGAATTTCTTTTTATCATAAAACATGCACTAATAAGTGGATATTTTTTTTCAGATTCAAATAATGGATAAAATATTTTTCCATCTTCAAATAGAATTTTAGGAAATACAATGTCAATATTATTTGTCATCGATTTGATTATTGTCCAAATAGTATTTTTATTAAACCATGTATCATTATCTAAAAATAATAGTAAATCACCATTTGAATTTTTTATTCCAATATTTCTGTTATACGATGCACCCATATTTTTTTCATTTTTAATTAATTTTATAGTTGGATATTTTTTCTCGACTAAATCAATTGAATTATCAATTGAAGCATCATCAATAATGATTATTTCATAGTCTATTTTATTTAAATTATTAGAATTATAAATAGAATCAATATTTTTTAGGATAGTATCAATACCATTGTGATTTGGAATAATAATGCTTAGTTTCATTTTTTTATATTATTATTAATTAAATGTTGGTACATTTTTTCAATTTTATTAGTTTTTATATTTAAATCAAAATTTTTTGAAAAATTTATACAATTATTACTCATATTTTTTAATGATTTTTTATCTTTCAATAGATTTGATATTTTTGATACAATCTTGATTTTGTCAGGTGGAAGTACAAATCCATTTTTTCCATTTTCAATATATTCTTTTAGGGCATTTAATTCATAATCAAGTGTAATAATAGGTAATCCGCAAGCCATGGCTTCAAAGGATGATATACTAAAACCCTCTAATTCTGAAAATAGTAAAAAAACTCTAGATGATTTAAGATATCTTAACATTTGATTTCTGTTTTTTGTGAAACTAAGAATTTCAACATTTTTTTCTAGATTCAGATTTTGTCTTAATTTTAATAGATTTATTGTTTCTGGTCCTTGACCAATTATTAACACTTTTAATTTTGGATATTGATTTATAAGAGCTGGACACATTTTTATCATGAATTCAAAATTTTTATGTTTAAGATGTCTACCTATTGATATTAAATCATATTTTTTATCTTGTTTTTCAATTTTAGATATTTCTTCATAATCAATCCAATTTTCAATTATTTTTGCATTTTTCCCACCAATTTGATCTAATTTATTTTTTACAAGTTTCGAAACACTTATATTATTTTTTGAAGTTTTTGCAACAATTTTTTCAATTATTTTTCCAAAAAACCCAATTTTACCAATGGTTTTCCAATAATCATTCCAAACTTCATGCCATGTGACAACAATTGCTTTTCTTTTAATTATTGAATATAATTTGGAAGGGAAATAAGGAAAATATGGAAAAGCAGATACATCTATAATGTCAAAATTATGTTTCATTAATTCAAAAAATAGAAAAAAAGAATAAATTACTGGATCAATTGGTTTTCTTTTTCCATTAAAATGATATTTATTTGAATATTGAGATACACCGTGGATATGAAGATTTTTATTTATTTTTATCTTCTTTTTACCTTTCCACATCTTAGCACCAAATAGATGCACAACGTGTCCTTTGTCTATTAGATATTTTGCAAGAGATAGATTTCTATATTCAACACCACCAATTGAAGAGATATAGTGTAAATCATAAATTATGGCTATTTTCATTTTAGATATTTTTTTACTTATTATTATTATTATTATAATTATTTATTTGATTTTTTTCTATAATAAAATTTTCCATTATAAGATAATCAATTCCAGTATTTTTGAAACAATCATAAGCATCTTGTGGTGAATTTACTATTGGTTCTCCCATAACATTGAAAGATGTATTTAATAATACTGGAATTTTACTTAATTTTTCAAATTGAACTATGAGGTCATAAAACTTTTCATTATTGCTTTTTTTGACAGTTTGTAATCTTGCAGTTCCATCAATATGAGTTATTGAAGGAAGGATTTTTCTTTTATTTGATTTTACCGTACATATTTTAAGCATGAATGGTGATTCTGTTTTTATATCAAAATAATCTTTAGCTTTATTTAATAAACAAGCAGGAGCAAAAGGTCTAAATGATTCTCTATGTTTGACTTTTTTATTTATAATATCTTTCATTTTTGGGTTACTTGGATTTGCTAAAATACTTCTGTTTCCTAATGCTCTAGGTCCAAATTCCATTCTTCCTTGAAACCATCCAATGACATTATTATTCCAGATTAAACTTGCAGTTTTTTCAAGCAATTTTTTTTTTTTATATTCTACATATTTAATATTATTTTTAATTAGAAATTGTCTGATGTTTTTAGATTTATAATCAGGTCCAAAGAAGATATGGTCCATTTTATTTTTTCTTTCATTTTTTAAAATACTGTGATGGATATATTGTGCTACTCCAATAGCTCCTCCTGAATCTGATGAAGCAGGTTGAATGAAAATGTTTTTGAATTTAGAATTTTGTTCAATATTTCCATTTGATACACTATTTAATGCTACTCCACCTGCAAGACAAAGATTTTTAGAATTTGTTTCTTTATGGGAAAAATTCACCATTTTTAAAACAATTTTTTCTGTTATTTTTTGTAATGCATAAGCAATGTCTTTATGCCTTTGGGTAATAGGTTCTTTGTAAAGCCTTTTTTTACCTAGTAGTTTTTCTAATTTTATATTGAACATTCTTTTTGAATCTTCAAATGAGAAATACTTCATATTTAATTTGATACTTCCATCATCATTTATTTTTACAATTTTTTTGAATTCTTTTTCATATTTGGGTTCACCATAAGCAGCTAAACCCATGACTTTGTATTCGTCATTATTCACTCTAAATCCTAAATATGATGTGATTGTACTATACAATAATCCAACAGAATTTGGGAAATGCATTTCATGTAATATTTTGATATTGTTTTTGTTTCCAATGGATATTGTTGCGGTATCCCATTCACCAACACCATCTATTGTTATTATTGCTGATTCGTTGAATCCAGACGAGAAAAAAGTACTTGATGCATGAGATAGATGATGTTTGATGAATATTATTTCATTTTTATAATTTAATTTTTTCCTTATTGTATTTCTAACTCTTAATTTTTGTGTGAGCCATGAAGGGATGGCATTGCAGAATGAATTTAATGATTTAGGATATGTCTTTGTAAAAGTACTTAGGATTCTATCAAATTTTAATATTGGTTTTTCATAAAATCCAATATAATTGATATTGGAAATCTTGATATTTGCGTATTTTAAGCAAAAATTTATTGAATTTATAGGCAATGAATTATCATGCTTAATTCTTGTAAATCTTTCTTCTTGTGCAGCTGCTATAATATTTCCATTTTTTAGTAAACAGGCTGCTGAATCATGATAGAAACATGAAATTCCAAATATGTATGTATCTTTCATTTAAAACATCCTTTGAAATTCTTTTTCATTATTTGATTGTTTCCATGTAGTATTTGAATTAATTTTCTTTTTTTTATTGAAAACAATTAGTAATTTTGATAATCCTACACCAAATATATA
Source organism: archaeon (assembly GCA_018671515.1). Taxonomy (GTDB): domain Archaea; phylum Nanobdellota; class Nanobdellia; order Woesearchaeales; family GW2011-AR15; genus JABHHN01. The sequence goes on from JABHHN010000068.1 coordinate 15,536, forward strand.
AACTGGAATCAGAAGAATGTAATTTGTGACATCAACTAAGAACATGCTGAATTTTTTTACTTGTGATATTAGTTTGTTCATTAATATTTCATAAATGATTATGAATTTATATAATTATTAGTTGAATTAATTATATTTTTTTAAGAATATATTCTTTTATATTTTTTAAAGTTTTACATAAACTCTATAAACTAATTTAGATTTAATCAAAATATGGTCACTTTTTCATTAATTCAATTACTAAATTTACCGGCCATAATTATTCTTGGGATATTAACATCTATAGATGATATAAAACATAGTAAAATTAGAAACAAATATGTTTTATTTTCAATAATTTATTCTTTAGTAACATTATTTGTAACTATATTATTTATTTATATTAGAGGAGAAAAAATTAGTATTGGATATATTTCCTTATTTTTTTCAAATTTATTATTAGCTTTGGTTTTTGGATTTATTGTCTGGATTTCAGGGTTATGGAGTGCAGGAGATGCAAAATTATTTTTATCTTTTTCAGCACTTATACCTTTGACAATATATAAATGGGGAACAATTGGTATTTTTCCTTCTTATATTATTTTGATAAATACATTCACTCCTCTGTTTATTTATTATTTCGTAAAACTTTTTTTTAAAATAAAATTTAAAATTCTCATTAGTGAAATTAGAATGGCAATTAATCCAAAACAATTATTTAATTTGCTTATTTTTTTTCTTGGTTTTTCTTGGATAATCCAAATTATAATTAAATTTATAGGATTAGATTCAAATTATATTATTAGATTAGCAGCTTTAATATTTATATTTTTTACTTTGAAAAAAGTTCTTAAAAAGTGGTTATCTTTTTTTGGATTTTTTGTATTAGGTATTAGATTAATTTTATTTCCTTTGACTTTTGATATTTTAAGAGATATATTTTTCTATTTTTCTTCCTTTATAGGATTGAGAGTTTTAATGGGATTAGGGTTTTATGCATTTTCAGATAAAATTTATATTGAATCTCTGGAGTCTGGTATGTCTCTTGCTGAAGATATTGTTAAAAAAGATGGAAAGTATGTTAGAGTAAGAGATATAGTTTATTATCCGATGCATGTTTTTTTTAAGGAAAATAATTTCGAAAGTGTATTTTCAAATTTTAGAAGATTAAATAAAAAGGATGTAAAAATAATAAATAAACTTCATACATCAGGTAAATATCCAACTCATGATGTATTTGTGCGTAGTGAAATTCCATTTGCAATTTTTTTATTTTTAGGAGTACTTTTGACATTAATATTTAGAGGTAATTTTTTGGTAAGTATATTTTCAGTAAGCTTTTTATAGGAATTTAATATTTAAGGAATTGGGTGGTTTGATGTCTGAAGATGAGGTAAAAACAAAAGATAGTTTTGGGATTAATCAAAAAGATAATAATCTTTTAACATCTAAAGAAGATAAAAAAATAGTTGGTAATTTAGAGATTCATCAAAATGATAAATATATTGTAGTTTCTGTAAATCCAAAAATATATCCTCTTAGTGTAATTTATTCTGCAGCATATGTATTTCTAGAGAAGGCATATGTAATATTGGATGGTAATCCTGATGAAGAAATTTTAGTAGAATTAAGATATATGGAAGAAAATAAAGATATTGAAAAATTAGGAAGGGATTTTAATAATGAGTTGATTAATTATGCTGTTTTTCAATATAATTCTGAACAAAGTAAAACAGTTAAGGAAGAAATTATAAAAAAAGCTTTAAGTACAAATATTGTTCAATCTCCTGAAATTTTGAATCAAGAATGTGAAGAAGAAGATTATAAAGAAGAAGATTATAAAGAAGATTCATTAGGGATTGCTGTTCCTTGGGATGAAAAATATGGGGATAAAAAAAATGACTAATATTGAAGTTGATAATGATGTTGGTGAAGTAAAACTTGTATTAGACACAAAATTTTATGGTTCTGATGCTATAATGAAAACAGCAAAAGAATATCTGGATTCTTGTTGGGTATTTTTAGATGGAGATGTACAAGATAAATTATTGGTTACTTTAAAACCAAAATCTAAAGAGATTGATATAAATACTTTAGGATATGAATTTTGTAATTATATTTTGGGTTTAATGCAAAATGAAATCTTTTGATTATAAACTTAGTTCTTTTAAAGAAAAAAAAATAAGAGATAAATATCTTCTAGTTAGTTTTACAGGTAAATGGGTTTCTTTGTCTTTAAATGAATATAAATTATTTAAGATGGGAGATATTGATGATGAGTTATTTTTGAAACTTGAAAAAAATCATATTATTTATACTAAAAAAAGTAATAAAGACATGATTGATTTTTATAAAAATAAAAAACAACAACTTTTTCAAGGGACTTCTTTGCACATTATTATAGTGAGTTTAAGATGTAACGAGGATTGTATATACTGTCATGCGGCTTCAACAAATGTAAAAACTAAAGGAGTAGATATGAGTAGAGAAACCGCACGTAAAGTTGTAGATTTTATTTTTCAAAGTCCATCTAATGCAATAACAATAGAATTTCAAGGTGGTGAACCACTTTTAAACATGGATGCAGTTAAAGAAGTAATTGAATATGCAAAGAAAAAAAATAAAATTGCAAAAAAGAGTTTAAGATTTTCATTAGTTACTAATTTAAGTTTAATGACGGATGAAATATTTAATTACTTGCTTAAGGAAGAAATTTATGGTATTTGTACTTCATTAGATGGACCAAAGGAACTTCATGATAAGAATAGACCAATGCTTGGTAAAAGTTCATATGATTTAGCTGTTAAATGGATAAATAAAATTTCTGAAAATAAAAAAATGAAGATAAATGCTTTAATGTCAACAACAAAACATTCATTATTATATGCAAAAGAGATAATAGACGAATATAGAAAATTAGGAATAAAGACTATATGGTTTAGAATGTTAAATGATTTGGGTACAGCAAAAGGAAATTGGAAAAATATATCTTATTCTGCAGAAGAATATTTTGAATTTTGGAAAAAAGGGATTAATTATTCTTTAAAAAAAGATGATATTGTTGAGAGATCAAGTGAAATATTTTTTATGAAATTTTTAAATGAAAAAGATCCAATGTATCTTGATTTAATGAGTCCTTGTGGTGCAGCAATAGGTCAAATGGCATATAATCATAATGGAGAAATATTTAGTTGCGATGAAGCAAGAATGCTAAATGATGATTTATTTAAAATTGGAAATGTATATGAAGACACATACAATAAAGTTATGAGTTCTTCAAAAGTGTGTAATTTAATTTCGTCATCAGTCAATGATTCTTATCAATGTAATAGTTGTACTTTTCAGCCTTTTTGTGGTTTATGTCCTGTCTGTACTTTTGGTAGTACGAAGAGTTTGGTACCAAATTTAACTCTTGATTTTAGATGTAAAGTCTTAAAAAAACAATTTGAATTTTTGTTTGAAAAAATTTTATTTGATTATTCAATAGATTCTTTTGATAGTGTTACAGAGGAAAAGAAAAAATCGTTAAATTTAAATAAGAGAAAATTAGAAAAATAAATATGAAAAAAAATATTCTTCCAAAAATTAAGAAAAAAATATCTTCATTTATAATGGAAGAAGAAGGAAAAATTTCAAAACAGTCTATTTTTGCTTTAGGAACAATGATTGGGAGTGCTGCAATTGCTTCGGTATTGTCTTCAAAAAAAGCAGAAGCAAATCAAATTGCGATATCAGATTCTACAATTGGAGATGAAATAACAATTACTGCAACTCATTCACATCATGGTAGTCATAGTAGTCATGGTAGTCATGGAAGTCATGGAAGTCATGGAAGTCATGGAAGTCATGGTAGCCATAGTAGCCATGGTAGTCATGGTAGTCATGGTAGTCATGGTAGTCATGGTAGTCATAGTAGTCATGGTAGTTATTGTGCTGATTGTATACCTTCTGTATCTATCCCTTAAAGGTGATTTTTTGGTAAAAAATCAGCTAAAAGATTATATAAAAAACGTAAGAAAAAAAGGTTATACTAATAAAATAATAATAAAAAAACTTTTATTAGCTAACTATAAAAATAAAACCATAAATTTTGCTTTTATTGAACTTTTTTTTGAAAAATTTACAATTAAAAACGTTGTTTTACTTTTTTTTTCCTTTTTTTTTCTTTTTCTTTTTTTTTCCTCCTTTTCAAAATTTGAAAATATATTAACTGATGACACTTTTTTGATTGAAACTGATGACATTTCAAAAATGAATTTGTATATAGTTAATAAAGATAAATTTCAAAAACAATATAATGTTAAATTAGAATTTGAGGATTCAGAAATTGATATATCAAATAAACTTTTTTCAAATTTCATTAATTGTAAAGATAGTTGTAGTTTGATGCAATTAAATAGTATATTGGGAATTCAATCAGACAATCCAAAATATGGAGAAATTAAAGAAGATATAGAATTATATGTTTTAAGATATAAAAATGAAATAATTAAGTCACCTATTTCATTTGAGCTTAAAGGTATATTTAAATTTATACTCCATTTACAAAATAATTCTAAGCTAAATACTACTGATATTGAACAATTTAATGATGTAGTTTTAAATTATCCAATTAATAATTTAAGTATAAATATGATAAAAGCTAAATATGTTCAATTGATTTTAAAACAAAGGTATTATGATATGGCTAAAATGGAGATTAATTTACCTGAAATTTGCTCATTAACTACTACTAATGAATTAATTGATCCTTGTTTTGTACTTGATTATATTAATCTTATTGATTTTTGTCAAAGTAATATAACAAAAGAAGATTATGATAAAATAATAAATTTAAGCGAACAAAAATATAATGAAACTTTACAAGATATATGTAATTTTATGCTTTTAGATAT